>JAPSIA010000033.1 GCA_031179215.1 Agrococcus sp. | reverse complement strand
CGTCGTCGGCGGCTTGTCGTCGATGGTGGCGGTCATTGCGCTCTCCTTTGATCGCGGTGCGGATGCATCGATGCACCCGGGTGGAAGGGGTCGGTAGGGGCTGGGGTGGTCAGGGCACGAGGATCGGCCGGCCCACCGCGCCGGTGCGGAGGTGCTCGATGGCCTCGTTGGCCTCGGCGAGCGGGAAGCTGCGATCGAGCAGACGCTCGAGCGGCAGGCGGCCCGCCTTGTAGAGGCGCAGGATCTCGGGCAGCTGCACGGGCGTGTTCGAGGAGCCGTAGAGCGCGCCGACGACGCGCCGGTCGCCCTGCACGAGCAGGTTGATCGGGATCGACAGCTCCTCGCCGACCGCGCCGAGACCGACGACGACCTCGGTGCCGCCGGGCCGCAGCGCCTCGAAGCCGGCGCGGATCGTGGCCGGCCGGCCGATCGCCTCGAGCACGTAGTGGGCGCCGTCGCCGGTGATCTCGAGCACGCGCTGCGCGAAGTCCTCGCTGCTCGAGTCGATCGTGTGGGTCGCGCCGAGCTCGCGCGCCTTCTCGAGGCGCGAGGCGACGACGTCCGAGACGATGATCTGCGCGGCGCCGACGAGCTCGGCGGCGATGACGGCCGAGAGCCCCACGCCGCCCGCGCCGATGATCGCGACCGACTTGCCCGTGAGGTCGGGCATGCGGTTGAGCACCGTGCCCATGCCGGTGATGACGGCGCAGCCGACGATCGCGGCGATCTCGGAGGGGATGTCGGCGTCGATCGCGATGAGCGACTCCTGCGAGACCACGGCGTGCTCGGCGAAGCACGCGTCGCCCATGAGGTGGTGGTAGCGCACGCCGTCCTTGCTGAGCCGCGTGCCGCCGCGCAGCAGGCCGTTCGTCTGCCCGTGCACCTTGCCGAGGGTGCACTGCGCGGGCCGGCCGGAGAGGCAGAACTCGCACTCGGCGCAGCGCGGGCGCCACATGAGCACGACCTTGTCGCCCGGCGAGAAGGCGGTGACGCCCTCGCCCACGTGCTCGACGATGCCGGCGCCCTCGTGGCCGAGCACGATGGGCGTGCGCGCCGCGAGCCCGCCGGAGAGGTAGTGCACGTCGCTGTGGCAGACGCCCGCCGCCTCGATGCGCACGCGCACCTCGCCGGGGCCGGGTGCGTCGAGCTCGAGCTCCTCGAGCACGAGCGGCGCGCCCGTCTCGTGCATGACCATCGCCTTCACGCAGGCGCCTCCTCGTTGATCGGTCGATCGTCTCGACGCTTGCCTGGCGCGCGGCGGGCTGCCTCGCCTGCGGCGCTGCGCGGCTCTCGATGTCTGATGACGGGGGACACCGTAGGGCGGCCGCGCCGCGGAGGTGCAAACCGCGTTCCGCTGACCGGAACGGGTTACAGCGAGCTGAAGGTCGTGCTCGCGCGGATGCGGCGGTTGAGGCCGAGCGCGGCGATCCGCACCGCAGGGGCGCACTGCAGCATGTCCGCGCGGCCGGCGCGGCCGGTGACGGAGATCGCGGCGATGGGCCCGCCGTCGGCGCGCAGGATGGGGCACGCGACGCACTCGACGCCCGGGTTCGATTCCTCGACCTCGTGCGAGAAGCCGCGCGAGCGCACGAGCTCGAGCTGGCGCCGCAGCGCCGCCTCGTCGGCGACGGTGCCGGGCCCGAGCGGCTCGAAGATCGTCGGGATCGCCGCGGCCACGATGTCGTCGGGCGAGTGCGCGAGCACGGCCTTGCCGCCCGCGGTGGCATAGGCGGGCACGCGTCCGCCGACGCGGGAGCGGATGAGCATGTCGGGATCGCGGCCGCGCAGGATCTCGACGTAGATCTGGTCGGCGCCCTTGAGCACGCTCAGCTGCACCGTCATCCCGGTCGCCTGCCTGAGGTCGGCCATCGCGGCGAGCGCGAGCTGCCGCAGCTCCTTCGAGCGCTGCGCGAGCTCGCCGAGCTCGAACAGCCGGATGCCGACGCGCACGCCGTTGTCGGCGCGCTCGAGGAAGTCGACCGCCACGAGCTCGCTCACGATGCGCGAGGTCACCGACTTGGCGAGCCCGGCGCTGCGGGCGATGTCGTTGACGCCGAGCACGGGCCGCTCGCCGCTGAAGGCGCCCAGCACGGCCGCGACGCGGCCGATCATCGAGCGCGGGCTGTTCCGCTCATCGGAACTCATGCAGCGAGTGTAGCCGGGGAAGCGGGTTGAATGGAGGGGCAGCGCCGTCGCTGCCCCGCGCCCGCAACCTCGAGCGCCCGCAATCGCCAGGAGGACCCGATGACCGAGACCGCGACGACCATTCCCTCGACCGACGAGCTCGTCACCCGCGTCGCCGACGCATCCGCCGCCTGGGCGGCGACGCCCTACGCCGTGCGCGCGCGCGTGCTGCGCGCGATCGCCGATGCGCTCGACGCCGCCGGCGCCGACCTGATCGCGATCGCGCAGGAGGAGACGGCGCTGCCGCAGCCGCGCCTGCAGGGCGAGCTCAAGCGCACCACCTTCCAGCTGCGCCTGTTCGCCGACGTCGTCGAGCGCGGCGAGTTCCTCGACGTGCGCATCGACCGCCCCGACGCCGAGTGGCCCATGGGCGCGCCGCGGCCCGACCTGCGCCGCATGCTCGTGCCGATCGGCCCGGTGCTGAACTTCGCCGCGAGCAACTTCCCCTTCGCCTTCTCCGTCGCCGGCGGCGACACGGCCGCGGCGCTCGCGGCCGGCAACGCCGTGCTCGTCAAGGCGCACTCGGGCCACCCGCGCCTGTCGGACGCCACCGCGGCCGTCATCGCCGAGGCCGCCGCCGAGGCCGGCGCACCCGCCGACCTGGTGCGCGTCGTGCACGGCACGCAGGAGGGCATCGCGGCGCTCCAGCACCCGGCCATCAAGGCGGCCTCGTTCACGGGCTCGATCGCGGGCGGCCGCGCGCTGTTCGACATCGCCAACGCGCGCCCCGAGCCCATCCCCTTCTACGGCGAGCTCGGCAGCGTCAACCCCGCCTTCGTCGCGCCGGGCGCGGCCGCGAGCCGCGCCGGCGAGATCGCCGAGGGCTGGCTCGCCTCCGTCACCGGCAGCCAGGGCCAGCTGTGCACGAAGCCCGGCGTGCTGCTCGTGCCGGCCGAGTCGGGCATCGTGGACGCGCTCCGTGGCGCGCCGGTGCCGTCGCCCGCGCCGCTGCTCAACGACCGCATCGCGCAGGGCTTCGTGCAGAGCCTCGAGGCGCTCAGCGGCAACCAGGCGGTGTCGGTGCTGCGCGAGGGCGAGGCGAGCCGCGCCCAGCAGCCCGAGGCGACGCTGCTGCTGACGAGCGCCGAGGCGGTGCTCGACGACCCCGAGCTCGTCACTGAGGTCTTCGGCCCCGCGGGGCTCGTCGTGACCTACACCGACGCATCCGACCTCGAGCGCGTCGCGAGCGTGCTCGAGGGGCAGCTGACCGCCACGATCGTCGCCGACGAGGACGAGGCGGACCTCGAGATCGCGCGCCGCCTCGTGCCCGTGCTCACCGACCGCGCCGGCCGCCTGCTGTGGAACCAGTGGCCCACGGGCGTCTCGGTCACGTTCGCGCAGCAGCACGGCGGCCCCTACCCGGCCACGACCGCGCCGACCACCACCGCGGTCGGCACCGCGTCGATCGCCCGCTTCCTGCGCCCCGTCGCGTACCAGAACTTCCCGGCGGCGCTGCTGCCCGAGGCGCTGCGCGACGAGAACCCGCTCGGCGTGCCGCAGCGCATCGACGGCTAGCCCGCCCTTGCGCTCGTGCCTGCCTCGATGCCAGCGTCGAGGCAGGCACAACCGCGAAGGAGCACCATGGGACTGAACATCGCCGACCTGTCGATCACGACCGACGCCTTCGAGGCCAACGGCCGCATCCCCGAGCAGTACTCGGTGGACGGCGGCAACGAGCAGCCGCGGCTCGCGGTGCACGGGGTGCCCGCGAACGCCGTCGAGCTCGCGGTGATCGTGCACGACCCGGATGCGCCGCTGCCGCACGGCTGGACGCACTGGGCCGTCTACGGCCTGCCCGCGCAGAGCGGCGACGTCGACGCGAGCCAGGGCCGGCAGGGTCCGAACACGGCGGGCGAGTCGGCGTGGATGGGGCCGCAGCCGCCCGCGGGCCACGGCGACCACCGCTACTACTTCTGGGTCTACGCGCTCTCGCGCCCCGTCGAGGGCGCGCCGAGCCGCGAAGAGTTCCTCGAGCGCTACGCCGACGCCGTCATCGAGCAGAACCGCGTCGTCGGCACCTTCTCGAACTAGTCAGCACGTTGGTCGAGGAGCGGGCGGGCTCCGGCCGCCGGCGTCACGAGACCCGTCGCCCGCCGCCGCTCCGCCGGTCGAGGAGCGCGCGCCCCCGCCTGCTGGTCGAGGAGCGCGCGGCCGAAGGCCGCTCGCGTCTCGAGACCCGCCCCGCCGGTCGAGGAGCGCGCCGCCTACGGCGGCTCGCGTCTCGAGACTCCCGATCCACCAAGGAGGACCCCCATGCCCCTCATCGCCATCGCCACCTACACCGCCAAGCCCGAAGCCGCCGACCGCGTCGCCCAGCTCCTCCCCGCGCTCGCGGCGGAGAGCCGCCAGGAGCCCGGCAACATCTCCTACGCGATCTCGCGCGACCTCGAGCGCCCGAACGTCTTCACGATCGTCGAGATCTACGACGACGAGGATGCGCTCACCGCACACCGCGAGAGCGCCCACTTCGCCTCGATCGCGAAGATGCAGATCATCCCGATGCTCGAGTCGCGCGAGGTCGCGGTGTACGAGGGCGACGTCATCAGCGCCTGACGCCGCGGGCCGCCGTCGTCGATAGCCTGGCGGCAGCGAACCTGCAGGAGGACACCGCGATGCCAGACCGTGCCGACGGCAAGTACGTCTCGCAGTCCGACGCGCTCGCGCTGTGGTGGCCGGCCGCGCGGGACGTGCTGCTCGAGACGGCGCGGGGTGCTGGTCGCATCACCGAGCAGGAGCTGGCGGCGCGGGTGCAAGCCGCGACCGGCGTCTCGACGAGGCAGCCCGCGTCCGAGTGGATCGGCCGCGTGCTGGAGCGCGTCGCGATCGACACCCAATCGCGAGGCGAGCCGTCGCTGGCATCGCTCTGCGTGCGGCAGCAGGCGGAGCCCGCCAGGCGCCGCGCGTCGACCTCCGCGGCGAAGTCGACAGCCCGTGCCTCGCAGACGCCGACGCGCACAGCGCCACGCCCGGCGATCCGCGAGGTCACCTGTCAGGAGTGCTGGATGCTCGTTCCCGCGGCTCCGCGCTGCCGCAATTGCGACGCGCCGCTGAATCTCGCCGACGATCAGCAGGGCTGACAGGAAGCGAACTCATCCCGCCCTGCCGCCAACGCTGCCGTCGCGCGGGGCCGGGAACGAGGCTTGGCACGCCCGCGAGCGCCGTGTACAGTCGGACCGACTAGGGCAAGACGAAGATTCCTGGCGGGAGTCTTCGTGTGCCCTTTTCCATGTTGACGTTGCATCCCGTCGGGGCTGACAGAGAGGTCAACATCCCGATGGCAACGAACATCCTCCGCGGCGTCCACGACGTCGTGAGCTACATCGACTCGCGCCCGGGCATCCGCGGCCGAGCCGGCATCATCTGGTGGCTCGCGCTGGGCGGGCTCTTCCTCGACGCGTTCTCGAACTCTGCGCTGAGCGCGGGGCTCGGCCCGATGACTCGCGACATGGAGCTCAGCTCGACACAAGTCGCGATTCTCACCTCGATGGCGTCGTGGGTCGCGCTCGCGTTCAACCCGATCGGTGGGTGGATGGCCGACCGCTGGGGTCGCATCCCGCCGCTGCTGCTCGCGAAGGTCCTTGCACTCGCGGGCGCTGGCATCGCCGCCTTCGCCCCGACCTTCGAGCTCGTCGTCGCGGGCCGCTTCTTCGTCGGCGCTGCCTACGGCATTGACTTCGCCATCGCGATGGCGCTGCTCGCCGAGTTTACGCCGGCGCGCTTCAAGAGCCGTCTGAACACCTGGCAGGGCATCTGGTACACCGCCGTCTGCTCCAACCTGCTGCTCGCGATCATGTTCTACAACTGGAACGTCGGCGACGCGATTTGGCGTTACGCGGTCGGTGCGGCTGGCTTCGTCGCGCTCACGCTCTTCATCCTGCAGGCGACCCTCATGGTCGAGAGCCCCACGTGGCTCGCCCGCAAGGAGCGGCTCGATCGCGCCGCGGTCTCCATGACGAAGATCTACAAGGAGCGGTTCGAGGCGGCTCCGGTCGCGGACCGCGTGCCCGTTGTCAACCTAGCCAGGAAGGGCGTGCGGAACGTCGCACTCATCTTCCGCGGCACCTACCTGCCGCGCACGATCCTCGCGTCCACGGTGCAGATGGCCCAATCGATTCAGTACTTCGCTGTTGGCTGGTATCTGCCGATCATCTCGATCGCGCTGTTTGGCGAGGGCGACTTCGTGCTCGCGACGCTCGGCACGCTTGTGTTCAACGTCTTCGGCATCGTCGGAGGGTTCTCGTCGTCGTTCATCGCGGGCAAGCTGGGACTGCGCAAGGCATCGGCGATCGGCTTCGGCGCCGTGTTCCTGATGCTGGTCATCCTCGGGCTGTTCTTCGAGTCGATGCCGCTGTGGCTCGCGTTCATCGTGCCGTCGCTGTTCATCCTGTTCCACTCGGGCGGCCCGGGTGCAAACGGAAAGAGCCTCTCGACGCTGTCGTTCCGCAGCGAGCTGCGCGCCGGCGCGAACGGCATCATCGGCGCCATCGGCTCGCTCGGTGCGGCGCTCGGCCTCATGGTCTTCCCGATCTTGCGCGAGCAGCTCGGGCTGGGGACGACGTTCCTCATCCTCGCGCTCGTGCCGCTGATCGCCTGCATCATCTGCAGCGTCATCAAGTGGGAGCCGACGAAGGCGGCCGTGAGCCCCGACGAGGAGCTCGACGCGCCGCAGTTCGCCGACGACGCCGAGCGCGACGTCGAGCTCGTCCGCTGAGGGGCTGAGCATGGGCATCCGTCGCGGCATCATCGCGATCGACGAGGGCACGACCGGCACGCGCGCCGCGTGGGTCACGGCCGATGGCACTGTGGGAGGGCTCCACTACGAGCGCCTCACGGTCTCGTCGCCACGCCCCCGCGTCGTCGAGCAGGACGCCGCTGAGATCCTGAGGAAGACGACGGGTGCGGTGCACCACGCGGTCGCGCACGCGGCCCGCGAGGGGGTGGCGATCGTCGGCCTGGCGATCGCCACCCAGCGCGCCACCACGGTGCTGTGGGACACGGTCAGCGGCGAGCCGCTCGTACCGGCCGTCGTCTGGCAGGACACGCGGCACTCCGAGGAGCTCGCAGCCCTCGCGCCGGAGTGGGATGCGTGGCTCGTGCCTCGCGTCGGGCGCCCGGTGGGGGTTCGCTCGCCATACGTCACGGCGCTCCGCCTCATCGAGAGCGATGAGCGGGTGCGCGATGCGCACCGCGCCGGGCGGCTCGGCTTCGGCACGGTCGAGAGCTGGCTGCTCTGGAACTACGTGCAGGGGCGCCCGCTCGCGACGACCGCGACGACCGCCACGAGCTGCGGTGCGTACGTGATCGGCGAGCACCGCTACGCGACGGAGTACCTCGACGCGCTTCGCTTCCCGGCGGAGCTGCTCCCGGCGCTCTGCGACGACCAGGACGAGTTCGGCATCTCCGATCCGGCGGTGCTGGGCATCGAGGTGCCGGTGACGGCGGTGCTGGGTGACCAGCATGCCGGGCTCGTGGGCCTCGGCGCCGTCTCCGTCGGCGACGCGATGTGCGTGCACGGCACGGGCTCGTTCGTCGACCTCAACATCGGCGACGCGACTCCCGCTCGGCCCGGGCTCTACGAGGGTGCGCTGTCGCTCGTGGCCTGGCGCGCGCAGCAACGCTCGCTGTTCACGGTCGAGACGTTCGCGGCAGCGACTGGGAGCGCCCTCGACTGGCTGTGCGGCTCGCTCGGCTGGTTCGACGATGCGAAAGCCATCTCCGCGGCGGCCGCCGAGGCCTCGGGACGGAGGCAGGTGCAGTTCCTGCCCGCCATGACCGGGGTGCGGATGCCCGTGGTCGAGCCGCGGGTGAAGTCGATGCTCACGGGCTTCGACTTCTCGACGACGAAGGCCGATGTCGCCGCCGCCGTGCTCGAGGGGATCGCGCACTCAGTGGCATGGAGCCTCGAGGCTGACGCCGAGGTCGCGGGCGTCGACGTCACGAGCATGCTCGTCGGCGGTGGGCTGTCGCAGAGCGACTCGCTGCTGCAGATGCAGGCGGACCTGACGCAGGTGCCGCAACGGCGGCTGCGCGAGACCGAGGTGGCGAGCCTGCGGGGCGCCGCCTTCCTCGGCGGCGTCGGCTCGCTGTGGCCGGACCTGGAGCACGCGGTCGCGCTGCTTCAGAAGGACGCGGTCTTCGAACCGCGGCTCGCGCGCGCGGAGCGCGACGAGCAGGTGCACGCCTGGCGTGCACGAGTGGGACTCGAGGTGCGGCTCGCCCGCGCCGGTCAGGAGCAGAGGGACTGAGATGAAGCTGAAGACGGTGGGCCTGCCCGCCCGCAAGACCGATCGCGCGCGCGAGCGCATGACGATCACCGAGCCGCTGCAGCTGCGGCGCGCGGACCAGGCCGAGCGGCTGCGCGGCGAGCGCTTCGACATCATCATCGTCGGCGGCGGAATCACCGGCGCCTACGCCGCGATGGACGCGGCGCTGCGCGGCTACAGCGTGGCTCTGCTCGAGAAGGACGACTTCGCCTCCGGCACGTCGTCGAAGTCGTCGAAGATGATCCACGGCGGCCTCCGCTACATCGAGCAGGGCAACCTGCCGCTCGTGCGGCACTCGCTGCTCGAGCGCCAGCGGCTGCGGAAGAACGCGCGCCACCTCGTGCAACGGCTGCCGTTCCTGTTCCCGGTGCTGAGCGTCGACGGCGTCTTCGACCGCCGCCTCGCGGCCGGCTTCGAGTCTCTCCTGTGGACGTACGACCTCGCGGGCGGCTGGCGCGAGGGCATCCTGCACCAGAAGCTCTCGAAGAGCGAGGTGCTCGCTCACTGCCCGACGTTCAAGGTCGAGCACCTCGACGGCGGCTTCCTCTACTTCGACGCTCGCGCCGACGACGCGCGGCTCACGCTCGCCATCGCCCGCACTGCGGCGCTGCACGGCGCGGTCGTGCTCAACGGCGCGAAGGTCGCGGACGTGCGGCGCGGCGGCGGCAAGGTCACCGGCGTCACCGCCGAGGTCGACGGCGAGGAGATCGCCGTGAGCGGGCGCTCCGTCGTGATCGCGGTCGGGTCGTGGCTGCGCGACTGGAACGGCGCCGGCAAGGACGTCGACGCCCCCAACATCCGCCCCGCGAAGGGCGTGCACGTCGCCGTGCCGTGGCTGAAAATCCAGAACGACTGCACCGTCACCATCCCGGTGCCCGGTCGCAACCGCCGCGCGACGATCACGCGCTGGGGCGACACCGCCTACCTCGGCACGACCGACGAGGACTATCAGGGCGACCTCGACGACGTGCACTGCACGCGGGAGGAGCTCGACTTCCTGCTCGACGGCGCCCGCACGGCGCTCAACGTCGACATCGAGCCCGAGGATGCGCTCGGCTCGATCGCTGGCACCCGGCCGCTCGTCGCCCCGCCGGGCGGCAAGACGATCGAGGTGAAGCGCAACCACGAGATCCGCACCGACCCCGACGGGCTCGTCACGGTCGTCGGCGGCAAGCTCACCACCGCCCGCCATATGGCGGAGCAGACGATCGACGCGGCGCAGCGCGTGCTCGGCGAGCGCCGCCGCGTGCGCACGAAGGACGCGTACGTGCTCGGCGCCGCCGGCTACGACCCGGAGGCGGTCGTCGCCTCCGGCGGCCTGCGCGCGCACCTCGGCGAGCGCTATGGCACCGAGTCGGCCTTCGTCAGCCAGATCCTCGCCGCCGACCCGTCGCTCGGCGCGCCGGTCGTCGAGGGCCTGCCCTACCTCGAGGCCGAGGTCGTCTACGCGGCCCGGCACGAGCTCGCCCGCAACGTCGACGACGTGCTGAGCCGCCGCACGCGGAGCCGGATCCAGGCGCGCGACGCATCCGCCGCCGCCGCGCCGCGCGTCGGCGAGCTGCTGCAGCGCGAGCTGGGCTTCAGCGACGCCGAGCGCGACCGGCAAGTGCACGACTACCAGGCGGCGACCGCGAAGGAGAAGGCCATCCTCCTCGGGTCGGAGCCCGCCATGCAGACCCCAAAGATCGGAGAAGCAGCATGATCAGCAAGGAAGCCATCAAGCGCGGGTACAACCGCGGCAACTACACCGTCGGCGCGCCCACGCAGCCGGCGTGGGCACCCGAGACGCCGGCGCCGGCGGAGCGCGCGTCGCTCGCCTTCGCCGCCACCCCGGTGCCGGAGGCCGTGCTCGCGCAGCTGCGGGACGCATCCGATGAGGTCATCACCGGCCAGGCCGGCGTCATCCACGGCACGCGCGACTGGTGGGCGCGCACGATGGTTGCTGAGACGAGCGGTGAGCCGGCGGTCATCGACGCCGTGATCGTGAAGGTCTCGACCGAGGAGCAGGTGCAGCGCGTCATGCGCATCGCCTCCGAGCACGGGATCCCCGTCACGGTCTCGGCGGGCCGCTCGAACGTCACCGGCGCGGCGCTCCCGCTCGCGGGCGGCATCGTGCTGGACGTATGCGGGCTCGACAAGCTCGTCTCGTGGGACGAGCAGAGCCAGATCATCGAGGTCGAGGCCGGCATGTTCGGCGACCTCTTCGAGGAGATGATCCAGCGCGACTTCGGCATGACGATGGGCCACTGGCCCTCCTCCTACGCGATCTCCACGGTCGGCGGCTGGGTCGCGTGCCGCGGTGCGGGCCAGCTCTCGACCCGCTACGGGAAGATCGAGGACATGGTCGTCGGGCTCGACGTCGTGCTCGCGAGCGGCGAGAAGGTCACGCTCGGCGGCACGGCCCGCGCCGCCGTCGGCCCCGACCTTATGCAGCTGTTCATCGGCTCGGAGGGCGTGCTCGGTGTCATCACGCGCATCCGGTTCAAGCTCGAGCGGCTGCCCGACTACGGCCGCGCGATCGCCTACGGCTTCGACTCCTTCGCCGACGGCCTCGAGGCGTGCCGGCTCATCATGCAGGAGGGTGCCACACCAGGTGCGCTGCGCCTCTACGACGCGCTCGAGAGCGGCCTGCAGTTCGACGAGCCCGAGCGGCACGTGCTGCTCATCGCCGACGAGGGCCCGCAGGGGCTCGTCGACGCGGGCATGCTGATCGCCGAGGACGTGTGCCGTCGCGTCGGTGGCGCAGAGCTCGACAGCGACGCGATCTTCGAGCGCTGGCTCGACACCCGCTACCTGACCGGCAAAAGCGCCGAGGGCTTCAAGAAGAGCCCCGGCTTCGTCGCGGACACGCTCGAGATGGTCGGCCGCTGGCGCGACCTGCCGGCGATCTACGACGAGGTCGTCGAGGCGCTGCAGCACGTGCCCGGCACGCTCGCAGGCTCGGCACACCAGTCCCACGCCTACGTCGACTCGGCGTGCCTCTACTTCAGCCTGCGGGGCGAGGTCGCGGTCGAGGATCGCGCCGACTGGTACCAGGCGGCGTGGGATGCGGCGATCGCGGTGATCGTCCGCCACGGCGCGACGCTCAGCCATCACCACGGCGTCGGGCTGCTGCGGGCGCGGTTCATGGAGCCTTCGCTTCAAGGAGGCTTCGGCGTGCTGCAGACGGTCAAGCGCGCGCTGGACCCGCAGGGCATCCTGAACCCCGGCAAGCTGGGCCTCGCTCGCTAGCATCGCGAGCATGAGTGCATTGACGCGCCGCCGGCTGCTGGTGTCGACCCAGCTGCGCACCCGGCCGGCGATCGCGTCGCTCTTCTCGCCCGAGGACGTCGACGCGTTCCTCGACACCGACGCGCCGCTGTGCATCCTCGCGAACGCCGAGCTGCTCGGGCTCGAGACGGTGGTCGCGCGCATGGCGGAGGTGGATCGCTTCGCCTTCGTCAATGCCGATACCGTCTCGGGGCTCGCGCCAGATCGCGGCGGCATCGACTTCCTCGCGAAGATCGGCGTCGCCGGGGTCGTCACGACGCGATCCGCGATGATCGGGCGCATCGAGCAGCACGGCATGCTCGCGATGCAGAAGCTCTTCATCACCGACCGGCTCAACCTGCCGCGCTCGACGCACGGCCTCGAGGGGTCGCAGCCGAGCTTCGTGCAGATCATGCCGGCGCCGGTGCTGCCCTACATCCTCGACGAGGCTGTCATGCGCATCACCCCGGTGGTCGCGGGCGGCTTCGTCACCAACGAGCGCTCGCTCGAGGCGGCGATCGCCTGCGGCGCCGCGGGCGTCTCGACGAGCGAGCGCGTCCTTTGGACGTATCGAAAGAACGGGTCATGAACCTGCACTACATCGTCGTCGCCACCTACACGGCGAAGCCCGAGGCCGCCGATCAGGTCGCCGAGCTGCTGCCGCAGCTCGCGGCCGCATCGCGCCAGGAGCCCGGCAACATCTCCTACTCGATCGCCCGCGACCTCGAGCGCCCGGACGTGTTCACAATCGTCGAGGTGTACGACGACGGCGATGCGTTCACCGCGCACCGCGAGAGCCCTCACTTCTCGTCGATCGGCAAGATGCAGATCATCCCGCTGCTCGAAGACCGTCAAGTCGTCGGGTACGCGGGCGACGGCGCGCTCGGCTGACCGTGTGATCGGTTGTGGGCGCTGTGCCGGCGGCACTGGCTGGCGAGATTCGAGCAGCCGCGCGCGTTCCGCGATCGTCGAGACAGCGCCGATGCGTCAGGCGCGCACCGCGAGAGCGCCCACTTCGCGTCATCGGCGAATGCAGATCCTCCTCGTCGAGAGTCGCGTTGCATTGAATCGCTCACGTGCATCCGCCGCGGGCCGCTCAGCGGGAAGCGAGGTATTGCTCCCTCAGTTCAGCGGACAGGCGGCCGCGGTCGCCGACCGGAATTCCCTGCGCCCGCGCCCAACGTCGCACGTCCGCAGGGTCAACATCGCGGACGCGTTCTGATGCTGCTGGTGCCGACGATGGAGGAAGGGACGCTTCTCTCCTGGGCTGCACATTGTCGAGCAGAGCCTGGAATACCCGGGGATCGACGATCCTTGTGCCGTGCCGTCGTGCTGCCTCGAGCTTCGTGCCCGCGAATGAGCCATCGGTGACCAGCATGTCGGTCAGGCGAGAGACTGTGCTGGTCACCCGCACTCCCAATCGAACTGCGCGGGTCTCCATGCGCTCGCGCCACACGGCATCGCACCCCGTGAAAGCGATTCGGTCGCCGATTCGCAGCGGTTCTCCGAGCGACCAGCCCTTCGGTAGCGGGCGGAGCGTCGCGGCGATCATCCGCTCCCGCTCGCCGTCGGCCTCGTCGCGCACGGCGTTGACTAGTGAATCGGGCTGGCCGAGCAGGTCAGCGAGCTGGCGCAGCTGGCTCATCTCGTCCCGTGAAACTCGACCGTCGTCGACGGCTCGGCGGGCAGCTGCGAGGAGGAGCGACCGATGGGCAGCATCCAAGTCGGCCAAGTCCAGGTCGTGCACCTCCGCCAGATCCTGCAACACTTTTCGCTCCCCCGCGGTCAGAGCGCCATCCTCGAGTGCCTCAAGGAGCGACTCCAAGTAGGACATGACGCCCGGCGCCGCGTCCTCGACGAGCTCGAGCAGCGACGGCGTGGTGACCTGCGTGAGCAAAGGCGGCTGCTTCGGGGACGGCTTCTCGATGCGCTCCGGCTGTGGTGTGGGGAAGCGTGACGTTCTTGTGGTGGCCGAGGGTCGGGAGCGTGGAGGTCGCGACTGCTGCAGTAGAGCCGCACCGTCACCTCCGTTCACACGCAGGTAGTGACGCAGAAGTGCAGCCGTCGCTCGCGCATCGCCGAGTGCTGAGTGTGCGCCGCTGAGCGAGATCTGTGCGGCGGCGCAACAGTCCGCCAGCCGGCGTCGGTGGAGGTGCGGCAGATACCGGTGGCTCGCCTCGAGGGTGCAGATGGCGTCCGCGTACGGCATCTCGAATCGAGCGTTCGAGAACTCCGCCCGCAGGAACGCTAGGTCGAAGCGCGCGTTGTGCGCGACGATCGGCAGTCCGCCGACGAGGTTGCGGACGTCGTGAGCCAAGTCGCGGAACAGCGGCGCATGCCTCACGTCTGCGTCGCTGATGCCGTGGATGTGCGTGGCTCCAACGGGTCCCTCTGGATTGAAGCGAGTGCTCCACTCGTCGATCACGTCGCCTTTAGCCCCGAGCCGGATGACCGCGAGCTCAAGGACGCGATGCTGCCGCGGCGACAGCCCGGTCGTCTCGACGTCGATGACGGCGAAGCTCGGTCGGACCGACTCCTCAGCAAGCGCCGGTGCGCCGGGAGAGGTCTGATTCAGCGCTGGGCCTCTGGCGGCAGTAGAGGAGGGGAAGATCCAGTCGGAAAGACGGCGGAAGAGACTTCGCTCTGGCACAGGGGCTCCTCACATGGCGGTGCATCGCCGGCTCCTGCGCCGGCATCATCATGCTCGCAGATGAGTGTGACATCCGCTCACCTTCAGCCGCCCAGCCGTTGCAGCCTCTGTTGCGGCGTACCGAGCTTCATGCGCGCCTGCGTGAATCCATGCCAGCTTGCACGCGGTGCTGACCGCCCAGACACGCCGGAGTCTGTCCTCGCCGCGGCAGGCCACGGGATCCGGCCAGCCGCCACCAGGAGGTGCGCGTGCTGTTCGCGATGACCCTCACTCGCTTTCAGGCATGGGGCTGAAGGCACGTCCGCCGTAAGCCGAGCGCCCCGCCGACGGCACTTCCGCCACTTCACGGTGACTAGACGCCTGTAAGTGGGACGTTGGGCGAACGCGATGTGCTTGCGGCTCGTCGAGGCGAAAGCTCGGATGGGGCGGGCGACGGCTCCCGCGAGGGGGTCGAGCAGACAGTGAAGTTCGCTGACCGGCCTCTACGGACAGCAAGCTCACCGCCGCCCGTGGCGCTGCGATGAATGCGCGTGCTCGCACCCTCCCTTGGCAGGATGGAAACGTCGGAGGGAGCACAACGTGAGGGCGATGCGATTCGAGGTCGACGGGCCGCTGACCTGGGCAGATGCGCCCGATCCGACGCCCGGACCCGGCGAGGTCGTGATCGAGATCGCCGCGACCGCCGTGAACCGCGCCGACGTCATGCAGCGCGCCGGCAAGTACCCGGCGCCCGCGGGCGAGTCGGAGATCCTGGGGCTCGAGTGCTCGGGCACGATCGTCGAAGTCGGGGACGGCATCGTCGGCTGGGCGGTCGGCGACGAGGTGTGCGCGCTACTCGCGGGCGGCGGCTACGCCGAGCGCGTCGCGGTGCCCGCAACGCAGCTGCTGCCCGTGCCGGAGGGCGTCTCGCTCGCCGAGGCCGCGGCGCTGCCGGAGGCGGTGTGCACCGTGTGGAGCGCGCTGCGCGAGCTGCCGCAAGCCGTGCCGGGCGACCTCGCGCTCGTGCACGGCGGCTCCGGCGGCATCGGCACGATGGCGATCCAGATGCTGCGCGCGCTCGGGTGGCGCGTCGCCGCCACCGCGAGCGCGAAGCACCGCGAGCTGTGCGCGTCGCTCGGTGCGGAGGTCGTGATCGACTACCGCGAGGAGGACTTCGTCGAGGCGGTGCACGGCGCGACCGACGGCCGCGGCGCGGTCTTCGTGCTCGATGTCATCGGCGCCGACTACCTCGGTCGCAACCTCGACGCGCTCGCGCTCGACGGCACGCTCACGATCATCGCGGCGCAGGGCGGCAGCAAGGCCGAGGTCGACATCGCCCGGCTCATGCAGCGGCGCGTGACGCTCCGCGCCATGACGTTGCGTGCGCGGCCGCGCACGGAGGGGCGCGCCGCGAAGTCGATCATCGTGCAGCAGGTGCTCGACTACGTCTGGCCGCTCATCGCCGCCGAGCGCGTGCGGCCCGTCATCGGCGCCACGCTGCCCCTGGCCGAGGCCGAGCAAGCGCACGAGCTGATCGGCTCGCCGGAGGCCCCCGGCGGCAAGCTGCTCCTCGTGCGGTAGGCGGCCGGCGGCCGCTCTGTCACCGCCGCTCGCTACGATCGGTCGCAAGCTCACGAGCTGCAGCCATTCGGTACCTGGCCGGCTGCACGGCAACCCTCCTCCGCTGAGCGGGGTGCCCCAGGGGAAGAGCCGGCTCGTCGCATCCGCGTCGGGCAAGTCAGCGAGCGCGGCACGCCGCCCTCGCCGAGCGGACGGAGCTCCCATGCACATCCAGCGACCCTTCTTCGACGGACAGCCGCTGCCCTCGTACCACGACGGCGCGTGGCCTGCGCGCATCCCCGAGCCGACGCCGGGTGCCGGCATCAGCTGGATCAAGGCCGTCGCCCGCGCGCGGCGCGCCTGCCCCCACGACGGCGCCACGCGCAGCGTCGACCCGTACAGCGATCGCGAGCAGTGCGTGCAGTGCGACGCGATCCTGCCGCTCGCGCCGCTGCCGGAGGTCGACCTCGACGACGCCGGCAGCGCGCTCGCGTGGGCCGTCGCCTTCGCGCAACGGCCGCCGTCGTTCCCCGGCGTGCTCGCGCTCGTCGAGCTCTCGCGCCGCGTGCGCCGCGGGGACGCGTCGTGGGCGCAGCGCGTCTTCGAGGACGACCTGGCGGCGCTGCGCCGGATGGGGCTGACGCCGCGGGCCTATCTCGCGATGCGGTAGCAGGCCGGGGCCGGTCGGTGACGGCCGGCCCCACCACCACGACCGCGAAGTGCGGCGGGCCGTGGCCGCACGATCCAGCGCGTCAGCGGGCCGCGAGCGACGTCGAGGCGGTCGCAGCATCCGCCCCGGTGACGGATCGCGTGCCGTAGTACGCGGTGAGCATCAGCATGAGCGCGGTGCCGGAGAGCGCGCCGTCGGCGATGCCCGCCGGCAGCATGAAGATCATGAGCGCGAGCGTGACGGCGCAGTTGATCACCGAGAGCGCGAGCCCCCACATGCGCCCGCGCCACAGCCCCACCGCGCCGACGACGCGCAGCGCGCCGAAGATGCCGGCGATGGCCATCACCTGCAGCAGGTGCTCCTGCAGGTAGGGCAGCGCGAACGCGAAGTGCTCGCCGAACCGCTCGACGTCGACGCCGAGCAGCAGCAGCGGTCCGAGCGCGAGGAACGGCACGAGCTCCATGAGCACGCCCTGCACGAGCATGAGGGCGGATGCGATGCGGTAGCGGCGCACGACGGCTCGCTTTCTCGAGGGTCGAGAGCACCGTATCCGCCCCGCGCGACCGGCAGGGCGCCGCGGCGGGCGCGGCGCCCACCTCGATCAGCCCGCCGTGACCTCGGTCTCGTGGCGCACGGGCGTGAGCCGGCGCAGCTGCGTCACGTGCCGCGGCTCGAGCTCCTCGAGCGACGAGACCCCGAGCAGCGCCATGGTGCGCTCGATCTCGCCGCGCAGGATCGCGATCGTGCGGTCGACGCCGGCGCGCCCGCCCGCCATGAGGCCGTAGAGGTAGGCGCGGCCGATGAGCGTGAACTTCGCGCCGAGCGCGACGGAGGCGACGATGTCCGCGCCGTTCATGATGCCCGTGTCGAGCATGACCGTCGCGTCCTTGCCGACCTCGCGCACGACCTGCGGCAGGAGGTGGAAGGGCACGGGCGCGCGGTCGAGCTGGCGGCCGCCGTGGTTCGAGAGGATGATGCCGTCGACGCCGAGGTCGATGAGCTTCACCGCGTCGGGCACGTTCTGCACGCCCTTCACGACGAGCTTGCCCGGCCACATGCTGCGGATGACGTCGAGGTCGTCGTAGGAGATGGTGGGATCCATCGCCGAGTTGAGCAGTTGCCCGACGGTGCCGCCCGTGGTCGACAGCGACGCGAACTCGAGCTTGGGCGTCGTGAGGAAGTCGAACCACCACCACGGCCGCGGGATCGCGTTGACGATCGTCTTGACCGAGAGCTGCGGCGGGATCGAGAAGCCGTTGCGGGTGTCGCGCAGGCGCGCGCCCGCGACGGGCGTGTCGACGGTGAACATGAGCGTGTCGTAGCCCGCGGCTGCCGCGCGCTCGACGAGGCCGTAGGAGATCTCCCGCTGCCGCATGACGTAGAGCTGGAACCAGTTGCGGCCGTGCGGGTTGACCGCCTTGACGTCCTCGATCGTCGTCGTGCCGAGGGTCGAGAGCGTGAAGGGGATGCCGGCCGCGGCAGCCGCGCCCGCGCCCGCCGTCTCGCCCTCGGTCTGCATGAGCCGCGTGAAGCCCGTCGGCGCGATGCCGAAGGGGAGCGCGCTCGGGCCGCCGAGCACGGTCGTCGAGGTGTCGACGTGCGCCGCGGGACGCAGGATGTCGGGGTGGAACTCGACGTCCTCGAACGCCTGGCGGGCGCGGGCGAGCGAGACCTCGCCGTCGGCGGCGCCGTCGGTGTAGTCGAACGCCGCGGCGGGCGTGCGCCGCTTGGCGATCGCGCGCAGGTCGGCGATCGTGAGCGCGGCGCTCAGGCGCCGGCGGCGCGCGTCCAGATCGGGCTTCTTGAACTGCATGAGCTCCATGAGCTCGAGCGGCTTGGGCAGTTGGCGCTTCACCATGGCGTGCCTCCTGGTTCCTTCCGAGATGGATCGATGCGTCGGGTCGCTCAGCGGGCGGTGGCGTCGACGGTGGCGTCGGCGGGCACGCCGAGATCGCTCGGCTCGTGGTGCGCGACGCGCTTGATGAAGAACGAGGCGACCACGGAGAGGCCGGCGCACGCGGCGACGTAGACCGCGATGGGCCACCACTGGCCGCCGCTGGCCTGCAGCAGCGATGCCGCGATGAGCGGGGCGGTGCCGCCGAAGATCGCGGCGCCCACCTGGTAGCCGAGGGTCGCGCCCGTGTAGCGCACCTCCGGGCTGAAGCTCTCGGCGATGAGCGTGCCGAGGATCGCGTTGACGCTGCCCCACAGCAGGCCGAAGGCGACGATCGTGGCGGCGAAGACCGCCCACGTCTCGCCGATGTTGAGCACGAGGTAGTAGGGCACGACGAGGATGATCGTCGCGAGCGCCGAGAAGCGGTAGAGCACCGCCCGGCCGACCTTGTCGGAGAGGTGGCCGAAGAACGGCATCCAGATCGTCGCGACGAGCGCCGCCGCCGCGACGGCGAGCAGCACGGTGTTCTGCCGCACCTCGAGGATGTCGGTGGCGTAGGCGATGACGTAGGTGCCGAAGATGTAGAACGGGCCGGTCTCGGCGGCCTTCGCGCCGATCGCGACGAGCACGGCGCGCCAGTGCTTCGTGACCACTTCCTTGATCGGCAGGCGCAGGCGCGAGCCGGTGTCGCGGATGCGCTGGAACTCGGGCGTCTCGTCGAGGCCGTTGCGGATCCAGAGGCCGATGAACACGAGCACGATGCTGCCCACGAACGGCACGCGCCAGCCCCACGAGAGGAACTGGTCCTCGGGCAGGAGGGTCAGCAGCGCCACGACGGCCGAGGCGAGCAGCAGGCCGAGGCTGATGCCCATCTGCGGCACGGCGCCGTAGAGGCCGCGGCGGTGCTTGGGTGCGTACTCGTAGGCCAGCAGGAGCGCGCCGCCCCACTCGCCGCCGATGCCGATGCCCTGCAGCACGCGGAAGAGCAGCAGCAGGATGGGCGCGGCGACGCCGATCGCGGCGTAGTCGGGCAGCAGGCCGATCGCGACGGTGCCGCCGCCCATGAGCATGAGCGTCAGGAACAGCGTCTTCTTGCGGCCGATGCGGTCGCCGATGTGCGCGAAGACGATGCCGCCGACCGGGCGGAAGAAGAAGGTGAGCGAGAACGACGCGTAGGCGAGCATCGTCGACAGGAACGCGTCGTCGGTGGGGAAGAACGTGCGGTTGAACACGAGCGCGGCGACCGTGCCGTAGACGAGGAAGTCGAACCACTCGATGACGCTGCCGCTGAGGCTGCCGATCAGGACGCGGTAGTTGAGGCGCTGCTCGGGAGCGGCGGCGGTCGTGCTGGGCAAGGGTTCTCTCCTTCGAGAAGCGGACGCGCTGTGGTCGAACCATGTGGTCGAACCACACTGAGCGTAGGCGGACGGACCCGCGCGGTCAAGCGAGCCGCCTAGGCCTGCGCCGTCTCGCGGTAGTAGCCGCTGATGTGCTCGCGCAGCAGCCTCGCGGCGCCCTCGCGATCCTCGGCGCGGAGGCGCTCGAGGATCCCGCGGTGCTCGCCGCGCAGCCGCGCCGCCGTCGCCGACCAGTCGGGCAGCGCCTCAG
>JAPSIA010000120.1 GCA_031179215.1 Agrococcus sp. | reverse complement strand
CCGCAGGCCCCGCGATCCGCGTGCGGATGACCGCGCGCGGTCGTCGTGCCCTCGCCTTGCTCGTCGCCGCCCCGCTGCTCGCCGCGGGCGCCCTCGCCGGCGCCGGTGTCGTCGGCGACGCCGTCTCGGGCGCCGTCGCGTCGTCGTCGACGCGCACGGCGGAGTTCGAGCACGTGACCGTCCTGCCGGGCCAGTCCCTGTGGCAGATCGCCGAGTCGATCGCCCCCGAGGCGGATCCCCGCGACGTCATCGCCGAGATCGAGATGCTCAACGGCGTCACGGGCGCCATCCAGCCCGGCGCGCAGCTCGCCATCCCGGCCCACTACTCGCGCTGATCGCGCCGTCGCTCCCGCGGAGGCGGGTGCGCCGTGCGCGGCATCTGACATCGGCCTAGGCTGGATCGGTGACGAGCCTCGACGACCTCCCGATCCGCGACGACCTGCGCGGACTCACGCCCTACGGCGCACCCCAGCTCGAGGTGCCCGTGCGGCTCAACGTCAACGAGAATGCCTACCGCGTGCCCGAAGCGGTCGCGCTCGACATCGTGCAGGAGATCGCGCGCGCACTGCCCGACGCGAACCGCTATCCCGACCGCGAGTTCGACGCCCTCCGGCGCGCCTTCGCCGACTACCTCGGCCACGGCCTCGAGCCGGCCCAGATCTGGGCGGGCAACGGGTCGAACGAGGTGCTGCAGCACGTGCTGCAGGCCTTCGGCGGACCCGGCAGGTCGCTGCTCTCCTTCACGCCCACCTACTCGATGTACCCGCTGCTCGCGCAGGGCGTCGGCATGCGGTGGATCGCCGAGCCGCGCCCCGCCGACTTCACGCTCACGCCCGACGCGGTGCGTGCGGCGATCCAGGCGCACGACCCCGACGTCGTGTTCCTGTGCTCGCCCAACAACCCCACCGGCACCGCGATCGGGCTCGAGACGATCGAAGCGGCCGCCGAGTCGGCTCGCGGGATCGTGCTCGTCGACGAGGCCTACGCCGAGTTCGCCCACGACCGCAGCAGGACGGCGCTCGCGCTCCTCGACCGCTTCCCGCGGCTCCTCGTCTCGCGCACGATGAGCAAGGCCTTCGCCTTCGCGGGCATCCGCGTCGGCTACCTCGCGGCGCACCCGTCGGTCGTCGACGCGCTGCGGCTCGTGCGCCTGCCCTACCACCTCTCGGCCATCACGCAAGCGGCCGCGCTCGCGGCGCTGCGGCACAGCGACGAGATGCTCGCGCGCGTCGACGCCCTCCGCGAGCAGCGCGACCGCCTGGTCGACGAGCTCTCCGCGCAGGGCTACTCGCCCTACCCCTCCGACGCGAACTTCGTGCTCGTCGGCGGCGTCGCCGACCCCCAGGCTGCCTTCCGAGCGCTGCTCGACCGCGGCATCCTCGTGCGCGACGTCGGACTGCCCGGCACGCTGCGCATCACCGCCGGCACCCCCGCCGAGACGAGCGCCGTGCTCGCGGCGATGGCGGCGCTGGACGCGGAATAGGATCGGAGCATGGCCCGCACCGCAACCATCGAGCGCACGACGAGCGAGTCGAGCATCCGCCTCTCGCTCGACCTCGACGGCACCGGCACCTCGTCGATCGCGACGACCGTGCCGTTCTTCGACCACATGCTGACGGCCTTCTCGAAGCACTCGCTCATCGACCTCGACGTGCAGGCGTCCGGCGACACCGAGATCGACGCGCACCACACCGTCGAGGACACCGCGATCGCGCTCGGCCTCGCGCTGCGCGACGCGCTCGGCGACAAGGCCGGCGTGCGCCGCTACGGCGACGCGACCGTGCCGCTCGACGAGGCGCTCGCCCGCGCCGTCGTCGACCTCTCCGGCAGGCCCTTCCTCGTGCACACCGGGGAGCCGGCGGGCTTCGAGCTGCACCGCATCGGCGGCCACTTCACCGGCTCGCTCGTGCGGCACGCCTTCGAGGCGATCACGCTCAACGCGCGCATCACGGCGCACGTCGACGTGCTCGCCGGCCGCGACCCCCACCACATCGCCGAGGCCGAGTTCAAGGCCTTCGCGCGCGCCATGCGCGCCGCCGTCGAGCCCGACGCGCGCGTGACGGGCGTGCCCTCGACCAAGGGAGCACTGTGACCGCGACCCGCCCGACCGTGGCGCTCCTCGACTACGGGCTCGGCAACGTCCACTCGGCCGCCAAGGCGCTCGAGGCAGCGGGCGCGACGGTCTCGCTCACGGCCGACCGGACGACGGTGATGGAGGCTGACGGCCTCGTCGTGCCTGGCGTCGGGTCGATCGCCGCCTGCATGGCGGGCATCCAGGCGATCCGCGGCGGCGAGCTCATCGGACGGCGGCTCGCGGGCGGCCGGCCCGTGCTCGGGATCTGCGTCGGCATGCAGGTGCTGTTCTCCTCCGGAGAAGAGGGCGGCGTGCACACCGAGGCGCTCGACGAGTGGCCCGGCACCGTGCGCCGGCTGCAGGCCGACGTGCTGCCGCACATGGGGTGGGCGCAGGTCGACGCCCCCGAGGACTCGGAGCTCTTCGCCGGGCTGCGCGACGAGCGCTTCTACTTCGTCCACTCCTACGCCGCGACCGAGTGGCACATCGACGCCCACCCGCGCATCCGCCAGCCGCGCATCACGTGGGCCGAGCACGGCGAGCGCTTCATCGCGGCCGTCGAGAACGGCCCGCTCGCGGCGACGCAGTTCCACCCGGAGAAGTCCGGCGGGGCCGGGATCCGCCTGCTGGAGAACTGGGTTCGCACCCTCTGATCCACCGCGAGTAGCATCGCTGGGGTTCACCGCGACCCGCACCCGAGCTCCGCGCGCGCCGCACCGCACATCGCACCCCCGAAGAAGGCCTCCATCCTCATGACCGATTTCAATCAGTCGCCCAAGCTGCAGCTGCTGCCCGCCATCGACGTCGCCGACGGCAAGGCGGTGCGCCTGACGCAGGGCAAGGCCGGCACCGAGACCTCGTTCGGCAGCCCGGTCGACGCGGCGGAGGACTGGGTGCGGCAGGGGGCCGAGTGGATCCACCTCGTCGACCTCGACGCCGCCTTCGGGCGCGGTGACAACCGCGCGGTCATCAAGAAGGTCATCAAGTCCGTCAAGGGCCGCGTGCAGGTCGAGCTCTCGGGCGGCATCCGTGACGAGGCCTCCCTCGAGGCCGCACTCGCGACCGGGGTCAAGCGCATCAACCTCGGCACGGCGGCGCTCGAGAACCCCGAGTGGACCGCAGCCGTGATCGCCGAGTACGGGGACCAGATCGCGGTGGGCCTCGACGTGCGCGGCACGACGCTCGCCGCGCGCGGGTGGACGCAGGACGGCGGCGACCTCTGGTCGGTGCTCGACCGGCTCGAGGCCGCGGGCTGCAGCCGCTACGTCGTCACCGACGTCACGAAGGACGGCACCCTCAAGGGCCCCAACCTCGAGCTCCTCAAGCAGGTCGCCGAGCGGACCCAGAAGCCGATCGTCGCCTCCGGCGGCGTCTCGAGCCTCGACGACATCGCGGCGCTGCGCGAGCTCGTGCCGCACGGCGTCGAGGGTGCCATCGTCGGCAAGGCGCTCTACGCCGGCGCATTCACCCTCGTCGCGGCGCTGGACGTCGCGGGCAAGTAGGCGCGGGGTGCGCGAGGCCGACTCCGCGGGGCGCCCGTGGGCCGGGCGCTCGTTCCAGCACCACGACACCGCCTACGCGGGCGACGACGGCTCCGCGCCGACGGCCTACCTCGACGCCGTCGCCGCGCTCGCGACGGGCGCTGCCGGGCGCGCCGCGGTCGTCGACGCGCTGCGCGGCGAGCGGCTGCTCGTGCCGCTCCTGGCCGCGGCGGGCGAGACGGGCGTCGATGAGCGCGGTCGCACGATCGACAAGACGCAGGAGCTCTCGATCGTCACGGTCGCGGGCCCCGACGGCGCCGGCGTGCTGCCGATGTTCTCGCACGTCGCGGCGATGCAGTCCTGGAACGCTCGCGCGCGCCCCGTGCCGACGAGCGTGCAGCGCGCGGCCGCCGCGGCCCTCGACGGGCCCGCCCGCATCGTCGTCGACCCGGGCAGCGCGAGCGAGTTCGTGCTCACGCGCACGATGCTCGAGGCGCTGCTGGCCGACGCGCCGTGGGCGTGGGGCGTCGAGGATCCCGCCGTGCACGCCGCCGTCGCCGATGCGCTCTTCGCCGCGCCCGCCGTGCACGCGGTCGTGCTCGCGACGGGCGATCCGCGCAGCACGCTCGCCGGCGCCGACCTCGAGGTGCACGCGCTCGTCGGCGAGGCGGCGGACGCGGCAGCGCAGCTGCAGGGGGCCGCGGCTCGGCTGGGCGAGGCCGAGGTCGTGCGCGAGCGCGTCGTGAGCCTCGCGCTGCGGGTGCACCGCTGGGACGGGGGAGCGGCGCGGCTGCCGCTCGCGGCACCTGCCGCGCTCGCCCTCACCCGCGCCGAGTGGGGCGCGAGCCGCTAGCGGCGCCGAGGGGCCGCGCTCAGACGACCGGGCCCGTCCACTTCTCGCCCGGCCCCTTGCCCGGCGCGTCCGGGATCGCGCTCGCCTCGCGGAAGGCGAGCTGCACCGAGCGCAGGCCGTCGCGCAAGGGCGCCGCGTGCATGCTGCCGACCTCCGGGGCGGCGGCGGTCACGAGCCCGGCCAGCGCGTTGATGAGCTTGCGGGCCTCGTCGAGGTCGAGCTGCTGCTCGGGGTCGTCCGCGAGCCCGACCTTGACCGCCGCGGCGCTCAGGAGGTGGATCGCGACGGTGTTGATGAGCTCGACCGCCGGCACCTCCGCGATGTCGCGCGCCTGCTCGAGGCCCTCTGCGTCGTGGATGTGCTCGGCGTCAGTCATCGCGCTCTTCTCCGGAAGGATCGTCTCTGGTAGGCTTCTGCAGGTTTCGGGCTCTCGCCCGGAAGGTGAAAGAGGAGCAATCCCACCCGCGGCCGCTTCCAGGCTACCGGGTCAGCAGCACCGGGCTCCGCCGTCGCAGGCGGGCTTCGGGTGCTGAGCCGCGCGGCACCGCTCGCGCTTCGGCTCCTCTCGCACCGTGCACCAGCACACAGCAGCAACGAGAAGGAGTCCGCGATCAGCGATCCCCGCATCAACGAGCGCATCCGTGTCCCAGAAGTCCGACTGGTCGGCCCCGCCGGCGAGCAGGTCGGCGTCGTCCGGGTCGAGGATGCCCTTCGCCTTGCCCGCGAGGCGGATCTCGACCTCGTCGAGGTCGCGCCGAACTCGCGTCCGCCTGTGGTCAAGATCATGGACTACGGCAAGTTCAAGTACGAGCAGGCGCAGAAGGCCAAGGAGGCCCGGCGCAACCAGGCCAACACCGTCCTCAAGGAGGTGCGGTTCCGCCTGAAGATCGACGAGCACGACTACGAGACGAAGCGCAAGCGTGCACAGGGGTTCCTCGAGGCGGGCGACAAGGT
>JAPSIA010000119.1:3937-5484 GCA_031179215.1 Agrococcus sp. | reverse complement strand
GTGTGGGGCGCGCTCGAGAAGCTCGCGCCCGCGTTCCTCGCCGGCATGCCGACGATCATCAAGCCCGCGACGCCCACCGGCTTCGTCGCCGAGCACATGGTGCGCATCCTCGCCGAGTCGGGCCTGCTGCCCGCGGGCAGCGTGCAGCTCATCAACGGCTCGGCGCGCGACCTGCTCGATCACCTGCGGCTCGGCGACACGGTGAGCTTCACGGGCAGCGCGACGACGGCCGAGGCGCTGCGCCGCCACCCGGCCGTGCAGGAGCGCGGCGTGCGCTTCACCGTCGAGACCGACTCGATCAACGCCTCCGTGCTCGGCCCCGACGCGGCAGAGGGGAGCCCTGAGTTCGACGCCTTCGTGCGTGGCCTCGTCACCGAGATGACGGCGAAGGCGGGCCAGAAGTGCACCGCCATCCGCCGCGCGCTCGTGCCGACGGGCATGACGGATGCCGTGGCCGAGGCCGTGCGCGCGCGCATCGTCGAGAAGGTCGTCGTCGGCGACCCGCGCGGCGAGGGCGTCACGATGGGCCCGCTCGCCTCGCTCGAGCAGCGCGACGAGGTGCTCCAGCAGGTCATGAAGCTGCGCGACGGCGGCGGCCGGATCGTCGTCGGCGGCGACGCGGGCGAGGTGCGGCGCGCCGACGGCTCGCTCGGCCAGGCCGCCGACGGCGCGTTCCTCGCGCCGACCCTGCTCGCCTTCGCCGACCCCGAGGCGGATGCGCTGCACTCGGTCGAGGCGTTCGGCCCGGTCTCGTCGCTCGTCGAGTACGGCTCGCCCGAGCAGGCCGCAGAGCTCGTCGCTCGCGGCGGCGGCTCCCTCGTCACCTCGGTCGCCTCGCACGATCCCGCCTTCGTCGCCGACCTCGCGCGACGGATCGCGCCGCACAACGGCCGCATCCTGCTGCTCGACCGCGACGACATGCGCGCCTCGACGGGCCACGGCTCGCCCCTGCCGATGCTCGTGCACGGCGGCCCCGGCCGCGCGGGCGGCGGCGAGGAGCTCGGCGGCATCCGCTCGGTGCTGCACCACATGCAGCGCACGGCCGTGCAGGGCTCGCCCGCGATGCTCACGGCGCTCACCGGGGTGTGGCACGCGGGTGCGCCGGCCTCGACCGAGCCGCCGCATCCGTTCCGCAAGTCGCTCGCGGAGCTGCGGGTGGGCGACCGCGTCGAGTCGGCGCCGCGCGAGGTGACGCTCGACGACATCGAGCACTTCGCCGCCTTCACGGGCGACGAGTTCTACGCCCACATGGACGAGGCCGCGGCCGCCGCGAACCCGTTCTTCCCGGGACGCGTCGCGCACGGCTACCTGCTGCTGTCGTTCGCGGCCGGGCTGTTCGTCGAGCCCGCGCCCGGGCCCGTGCTCGCCAACACGGGCCTCGACAACCTGCGCTTCATGACGCCCGTCTCGCCCGGCGACGCGATCCGCGTCACGCTCACCGCGAAGCAGATCACGCCGCGCGAGACGGAGGACTACGGCGAGGTGCGCTGGGATGCGGTGCTCACGAACCAGCGCGACGAGACGGTCGCGCAGTACGACCTGCTGAC
>JAPSIA010000119.1:0-3837 GCA_031179215.1 Agrococcus sp. | reverse complement strand
GCGATCTCGAAGAGCGTGTCGCCCGGCTCGATCGTGACCGTCTCGTCGCCCGGCTCGACGTCGGGCAGCTGCAGCGCGGGGGCCGCGGAGGGCGCCGCCTGCTGCGCCGGAGCGGCCTGCGCCTCCTGCTGCGCGGGCTGCGCCGCGGGCTGGCTCGAGCCGCCAGAGGTCGGGCCGCTCGGCTCCGCCGAGCCGCTCGCGCCGATCTGCGCCGAGCACGAGGGCCAGGCGCCCCAGCCCTGCGTCGCCAGCACGTTCTCGGCCACGCGGATCTGCTCGGCGCGCGAGGCATCGGCCGGGTTGCCGCTGCCGCCGTTCGCCTGCCACGTCGACATCGAGAACTGCAGGCCGCCGTAGTAGCCGTTGCCGGTGTCGATCGACCAGTTGCCGCCGGACTCGCACTGCGCGAGCGCGTCCCAGGTCGACTCGGACGCCGCGTTCGCCGCGGTCGGCACGAGCACGGCGCCCGCGACGGTCGCGATGCCCGTGGCGACGAGGCCGCCGACGTACCGCTTCGACCGGCGCGCGCCGGAGGTGGTCTGCTTCTGCATCACATGAACTCCACGGCCCCGTCTCGGACGCGCTTCGCGCATCCGACCGCCCGACCGGATCATGTCGATTCCATGGCACGAAGGACTCTGGGGGCGGATGCGACGGCGGTCCTTCGCAGTTCAGGCACCCGACGTTACGCGAAGGTCACGATTCGATAACGATTGTTCGCGCTCCGCGAACCCCGATCAGCGTGTGACGGCGGCGGTCTCCGAGCGAGCGAGCGACGGAGCTCGAGCGGCATCGCGCGCACCGTCGCGAGCCACGAGCTCCAGCCACGCCGCGCGTCGCCGGTCGGTGGAGCTGCGCACAGGACCGAGGAAGCGCAGCCGCACGGGCGCGATGCCGCACAGTCCGAGCGTGCCGCTGCGCAGGGACCGCAGCGTCGTGCCGGGCAGCAGCGGCGCGAGGAGCGCAGGCGTGTCGGCGGTCGCGATGACGCGGCCGCTGCGGCCGGCCAGCAGCCCCTCCGGGATCCCGTTCGCGCGGTAGCGGTAGTCCTCCTGCGGCAGCAGCGCGCGGTCGAGGAAGCCCTTGAGCAGCGCGGGGCTCGAGCGCCACCAGACCGGCGTGACGATCGCGAGGTGCGACGCCTCGCGAATGGCCTCGCGCGCCTCGGCGAGGTCGGGCTCGATCGGCATGCGCCGCGTGTAGCCGAAGCGCATGTGCACGTCGAAGTCGAGGTCGCGCAACGGCAGCACGCGGGCGTCGCCGAAGCCTGCGGCGTACGAGCGCGCGAGCGCTGCGGAGAAGGACTCGGGATTGGGATGGGCGTCGATGACGAGGGCGGACATGGGGGCTCCGATCGCGAGTGGCGGGCGGCGCGCGGACCGTAAGCCCGCGGATGTTGACACCGCCCAGAATGTGGACAGTGCCAACCATGGCGTACGGTGTTGCTCGTGTCAAGATCGACGCCGTACCACCACGGCAACCTGGCCGAGACCCTGGAGCGGGCAGCGATGGCGCTGATCGAGTCGAGGTCGGCCGCGGCGCTGAGCCTGCGCGAGGTCGCGCGCCAGGCGGGCGTGAGCCACAACGCGCCGTACCACCACTTCGGCGACCGGCAGGCGCTGCTCAAGCGCGTCGCCGAGCGCGCGATGGCCGACCTGCTCGAGGCCCAGCGGCGCGCGGCCGACGCTGCCGAGAGCCCCCGCGAGCGCCTCCTCGCGATCGGTGCCGCCTACGTCGAGCACGCCCTCGCGCATCCGCACGCCTTCGCGGTCGTGTTCGACCCGGACGTCTGCACGCCCGGCGCGCCGACCGAGGCGATGACCCCGCTCATCCGCGGCAACGAGCAGCTGCTCGACGAGGCGGTCGCGGCCTTCCGTCCCGACGCGTCGCCCGCCGAGGCGACGGCGCTCGCGGCGGGGCTCTGGGCCGCGGTGCACGGGCTCGCCGCCCTCGCGACGGCGGGCCACCTGCCCGTGGACGCCGCGCGCCCCGCGCTCGACGCGCTCCTGCCCGCGACCTGAGCCGCCTCCTCCCGACCCGTCACAGCGACGACGGCTCGCGCAACCCCGTGCGCACGAGCTGCAGCACCGATTCGGCGAGCTCCTCGGGCGAGATCGGGCCATCGGGCCGGTACCACTCGACGATCGAGTTGACCATGCCGAAGGTGAGCCGCTCGGCGATGCGCGGATCCATGTCGGCGCGCAGCGTGCCCTCGTCGCGAGAGGCCTCGAAGAGCGCGCGCATCTTCGCGTCGATGGCGCGCCGGCGCCGCATCGCCTCCTGCTCGATGGGCGTGTTGCCGCGGAGCCGCAGCAGCAGCGTCACGTAGGGCTTCCGCTCGCACAGCACGAGCACGGCGCCGCGGAGCACGTGGCGGATGCGGCTCACGACCGGTCCCGTCGTCGCCTCGGGCGCGTCGAAGACCGCCTCGAGCGCGTCGAGCGCCTGCGCGAGCGCGACCTCGAGCATCTGCTCCTTCGAGGCGAAGTGGTGGTAGATCGCCGACTTCGACAGGCCCAGCCGCTCGGCGAGCACGCCGAGCGAGGTCGCGTCGTAGCCGCGCTCGTTGAAGGCCTCGACGACGACCTCGAGCATCGAGTCGCGGTCGTAGCCGGGCCGGCCGCGACGCGCGGCGGCAGCTGGCTCGGTCGTGGTCATCCCAGCAATCCTCCCGCACCGCCTGCACCAGACTGTGCCGATCCTGCGGAGGAAGCGGCCACCTCGTGCACCCACGCGGCGCGACCTGCACCGAACGGCGCCGACGGCGCCTCGGAAGCCGCCATCTCGTGCACCCTCGCGGCGCCACCTGCACCGAACGGCGCCGAGGGCGCCCCGGAAGCCGCCATCCCGTGCAGCCTCCCGGCACCACCAGCATCGAGCGCCGGGGCCACGGCCCCGCGCTCGCGAGCCCCGACGCGCGCGTCGCGGTCGAGGTCGCGCCGCAGGCCCGAGCGGGCCTCGGCGTCAGGCGCCGCCGCGCAGGTCGTACACACGCTTGTACTTGCCCTCGGAGCGGGGCAGGGAGCCCGTCGGCACGATCTCGACGTCGATGGTCGTGCCGATGCGCTCCTTCACGCGCAGCTTGAGGATCTCGGCCGCGGCGGTCGAGACGACCGGCTTCACGCCCGGCGTGCACTCGATCTTCACGACGAGCCCGTCCATCCGCCCGCGCTTCACGAGCTCGAGCACGAAGTGCGGCGTCAAGTGCTCGATCTCGAGCGCGATCTCCTCGATCTGCGTCGGGAACAGGTTCACGCCGCGCAGGATGATCATGTCGTCGTTGCGGCCCGTGATCTTCTCGATGCGCCGCATGGTCGGCTGCGCCGTGCCGGGCAGCAGCCGCGTCAGGTCGCGCGTGCGGTAGCGCAGCACCGGGAACGCGGTCTTCGTGAGCGAGGTGAAGACCAGCTCGCCCATCTCGCCGTCGGGGAGGCGCTCCCCCGTCTCGCCGTCGATCACCTCCGGCAGGAAGTGGTCCTCCCAGATCGTCGGTCCGTCCTTCGTCGCGGCGAACTCGCTGCCGACCCCCGGGCCCATGACCTCCGACAGCCCGTAGATGTCCACGGCGTCGAGGCGCATCCGGCGCTCGAGCTCGTGGCGCATCTCGTTCGTCCAGGGCTCGGCGCCGCAGATCGCGACCTTGAGCGACGTCTCGCGGGGGTCGAGCCCGGCCTCCTCGAACGCATCCGCGATCGTGAGGAGGTAGGAGGGCGTGCACATGATCGCGTCGGGCTCGAAGTCGCGGATGAGCTGCACCTGCCGCGCCGTCTGCCCGCCCGAGACGGGGATCACCGTGCAGCCGAGCCGCTCGATGCCGCTGTGCGCGCCGAGCCCGCC
>JAPSIA010000118.1 GCA_031179215.1 Agrococcus sp. | reverse complement strand
AGGTCGTCGGGGAGCGAGTAGCCGGTGAAGCCCTCGGCCATCGCGAGGATGAAGAGGACGAAGCCGACGACCCAGTTGATCTCGCGCGGCTTGCGGAACGAGCCCGTGAAGAACACGCGCAGCATGTGCAGGCCGATCGCGGCGATGAACAGCAGCGCAGACCAGTGGTGGATCTGCCGCATGAGCAGGCCGCCGCGCACGTCGAACGAGATGTCGAGGCTCGACGCGTAGGCGGTCGACATCGCGACGCCCTTGAGGGGCACGTACGAGCCCTCGTAGTGCACCTCGGTCATCGACGGGTCGAAGAAGAACGTCAGGAACGTGCCGGAGAGCAGGATCGCGACGAACGAGTAGAGGATGACCTCGCCGAGCATGAAGGACCAGTGGTCGGGGAAGACCTTCCGGCCGAGCGCCGCGACCATCGTCGAGATGCTCGTGCGCTCGTCGAGGTAGTTCGACGCCTTCGCGGTGAGGGTCGGACGCGTGGCGGTGGCGGTCATGCGCGGGTCTCCGTCTCAGCTCCCGACGCGGGGATGTGCTCGGGATCCACGTTGTGCAGGCGCTCGAAGTACGAGGGGCCGATGGGCTCGGTGAAGTCGCGCTGCGCGATGAGGTAGCCCTCGTCGTCGACCGTGATCGGCAGCTGCGGCAGCGGTCGCTTCGCGGGGCCGAAGATCACCTTCGCGTGCTCGGTGACGTCGAAGGTCGACTGGTGGCACGGGCACAGCAGGTGGTGCGTCTGCTGCTCGTACAGCGCCACGGGGCAGCCGACGTGCGTGCAGATCTTCGAGTACGCGACGATGCCGTCGTACGACCAGCCCTCGCGGCCGGGCGCCTCCTTGAGCCGCTCGGTCGGCACGCGCACGAGCAGCACGGCAGCGAGCGCCTTCTGGTCGAGGTAGCCCTCGCCGTGGCCGATCTCGGCGAGCTCCTCGGGGATCACGTGGAACGCGGAGCCGATCGTGACGTCGGCGGCCTTGATGGGCGCGCCCGAGGGGTCGAGGGCGAGCCGCATGCCCGGCTCCCACATCGTGTGGGAGATCGCCTGGACGGCGTCCTGCGCGGGAGCGAGGTCGCGGAAGAGCACGACGGCCGGCAGCGGCACGAGCGCGACGGCGCCGATGAGCGTGTTCCGGATGAGCGAGCGTCGCGTGAAGCCCGACTCCTCGTCGCCGAGGCGGAAGATCTCGACCGCCCGCTCGCGGCTCGGGACCGAGCCGCGCGAGAGGTGGCGCTCCTCGACGACCTCGTGGCTGCTCATGAGCTGTCGAGCCCAGTGCATGCCGCCGATGCCGATGCCCAGGAGCGCGAGCGCGATCGCGAGGCCGAGGAAGAGGTTGTTGAGCCGGACGCTCGTCATGTTGCCGTGCTCGATCGGCACGGCGATGTACGCGACGATCGCGAGCACCGAGCCGAGCATCGAGGCCAGGAACCAGCCGACGACCTGGCGCTCGGCGCGCCGCTCCTTGTGGGGATGCAGATCCGTCTGGCGCGGGCGGTGCGGCGGCAGCCCCGGGTTCTCGAACGCGTCCGACTGCTCGATGGCAGCGCCACGGTCGAACACGACGACGCTGTGGTCGTCGACGCTGGGCTCGCGCGGAGCCGACTGGTCATCAGCCGACATGCTGTTCCTCTCTGTGTCCTGCGCCATGGATCAGTTCGGCCTCGACGTGAGCCAGACCGTGATCGCGACGATGCCGCCGAGACCGAAGATCCACATGAACAGGCCCTCCGACACGGGCCCGAGGCTGCCGAGGTTGAACCCGCCAGGGGAGGGGTTCTCATCCAGGTAGTGCAGGTACGCGATGATCGCGCGCTTCTGCTCCGGCGCGATGTTGTTGTCGTTGAACACCGGCATGTTCTGCGGGCCCGTGAGCATGGCCTCGTAGATGTGCGCGGCGTCGATGTCATTGAGCGCGGGCGCGAACTTGCCCTCGGTGAGCGCACCGCCGGCGCCGGCCACGTTGTGGCACATGGCGCAGTTGATGCGGAACAGCTCCGCGCCGGTGGCGAGCTCCTCCTCGGTCACCTGCGACGTGTCGAGCCACTGCTCCTCCGGCACGTCGGGACCGGGCGCGAGCGAGGCGACCCACGCGCCGATCGCGTCCGACTGCTCCTGCGAGAGCTGCGGCGCGCGCTCGAGCGCCTGCGGGCCCTGGAACGCCATCGGCATGCGGCCCGTCATGACCTGGAAGTCGACGGATGCCGCGCCGACGCCGATGAGGCTCGGCCCGTTCTCGGTGCCCTCGGCGTTCATGCCGTGGCAGGAGGCGCAGTTCGCGCGGTACAGCTCAGCGCCGTCCTGCTCGGTGAGCGCCTGCGCGTGCACGGCGTCGGTCGCGGGGCTCGCGTTCGCGACGGTCCCGACCGCGGCGGAGGCGCCGCCGGCCGCGACGAGCCCGATGAGCAGCAGTGCCGCGCTCGCCAGCGGATGCCTGCGGCCGGTCTTCTTGCGTGTTGCCAACGTATTCACCAACCGTTACTTGAGCCAGTAGATGACGAGGTACAGGCCGATCCAGACCACGTCGACGAAGTGCCAGTAGTACGAGATCACGTGCGCGCTCGTCGCCTCCTTGCGACCGAAGCGCTTGACGGCGTAGGCGCGGCCGATGACGAGCAGGAAGGCGAACAGCCCGCCCGTGACGTGGAGGCCGTGGAAGCCGGTCGTGACGTAGAACGCCGAGCCGTAGGAGTTCGACGAGATCGACACCCCGTGGTGGATGAGCTCGAGGTACTCGAAGACCTGCAGGGTGACGAAGATGGCACCCATGAAGTAGGTGAGGTAGAACCACTCGATCATGCCCCACTTGGAGAACTCCAGCGGGCCGCCCGAGCGGCGGGCCTGGTGGTGCTCCGCCGCGTTCGCGCCGGCCTGGCACGTGAAGCTCGACGCCAGCAGGATCAGCGTGTTGATCGTCGCGAAGACGACGTTGAGCTTCTCGGCCTCGGTCGCGAACAGGTCGCCGGACGTCGAGCGCAGCGTGAAGTAGATCGCGAACAGGCCGGCGAAGAACATGACCTCGCTGCCGAGCCAGACGATCGTGCCGACCGCAACGGTGTTCGGCCGCCTGATCATCGGCGCCGAGGATGGCGACGTGGGGAGCGCAGTAGTGGACACCCCTCCATCCTAGTGACAGTTCGGACGACGCTCCCGCTCCGGCGGGCAGCGTGCCGCGAAAAGATAGGCTGGAGCCATGGATCGTCTCTTGACCTGGCCAGCCGTGCTCGAGACGCTGCTGGAGGGCGAGGATCTCGCGATCCGCCAGGCCGAGTGGGCGATGGCCGAGATCGTCGCCGGCAGGGCCACCGAGGCGCAGATCGCGGGCTTCCTGATCGCCCTGCGATCCAAGGGCGTCGTCGCCGAGGAGCTCGTCGGCTTCCGCGACGCGATCCTCGAGGCGGCGGTGCCGCTGCCCGGCGATCCGCGCGTCGTCGACATCGTCGGCACGGGCGGCGACCGCCAGCACACCGTCAACATCTCGACGACCGCGAGCATCGTCGTCGCCGCGACCGGCGTCCCCGTGCTCAAGCACGGCAATCGCGCCGTGTCGTCCTCGTCGGGCGCCTCCGACGTGCTCGACGCCCTCGGGCTCGTGCCGGCCGACGACGATCCCGCGGCCGTGCGGCGGATCCTCGACGAGGCGGGCATCTCCTTCGCGTGGGCGACCCGCTTCCACCCGGGCTTCCGCCACGCGGCCCCCGTGCGCGCCCAGCTCGGCGTGCCGACCGTCTTCAACTACCTCGGGCCGCTCGTCAACCCCGCGCGCCCGGAGGTCTCCCTCGTCGGCGTCGCCGACAAGCACATCATCGAGCAGTTCGTCGGCGTCTTCGCGACTCGCGGTGCCACGGCGCTCGTGGTCCGCGGTGAGGACGGCCTCGACGAGCTCACCACCACGGGCCACTCGGAGCTGTGGGAGGTGGCGCGCGGCGACGTCGTCGAGCACGACCTCGACCCGCGCGAGCTCGGCATCCCGCGGGCGAGCATCGACGACCTGCGGGGCGGGTCGCCCGAGCGCAACGCCGAGGTGCTCTGCCGCACGCTCGCCGGCGAGCAGGGCCCCGTGCGCGACATCGTGCTGCTCAACGCCGCCGCGGCGCTCGTCGCCTGGCGGCTCGACGGCGACCCGCGCCAGAAGGACCGACCGCTCAAGGAGCGCCTCGCCGAGGAGCTCGCCATCGCGAGCGACGCGGTCGACTCCGGCGCCGCGACCGCCACCCTCGAGGCATGGCGCCGAGCAGCGAGCTGACGGCTCGCCGGGAGGCCGCGGCGGAGTCGGGCGCCGTCGGCCCGGAGGCCCGCGCGCCCGAGCTGCCGCGGGCGCAGCGGCAGGCGACGTGGTCGCGCGAGGAGGTGTGGCACACCTGGCCGCTCCGCTGGGCCGACCGGGCGTCGCGCTCGCTGCTGCTCGTCTCGTTCGCGCTCGGCGGCGTGCTCGCGACCTTCGGCCTCACGCTGCTGCTGCACCGACCGCCGGAGCTCCAGCCGTCGATCATCCTGCGCTCGATCGGCGTGCTGCTGCTGGTGCTCGCCGTGCTCGTCGCACCCGCGTCGCGCGGCTACCGGGCCGCGGCGCTCTACTGCGTCCTGCTGTTCGCGACGGGGAGCGTCGTCACGATCCTCATGCTCTCCACGTCGCTGCTGGGCGCCACGACGTACGGGGCGCTCGACGCGGTCGAGTTCGTCTCGATCGCCGCGCTGCTGATCGCCTGGATGCTCGTGCGCATGCGGCATCCGCTCACGATCCTCGTCGTCACGCTCGGGTACGCGACCGCGGGCGCAGCGTTCTACGGCCGCGCGATGCCGCTGCTGCGCGAGCGCCTCGTCGGCGAGCCGTGGCAGGAGGCCGCGAGCGTGATCGACGAGCTCGTCGGCCGCAGCGTCGTGCTCACGCTCGTCCTGGGCCTCGTGCTGCTCGCGTGGTGGCTCGACGGCTGGATGCGCGCGCTGCTGCCGGTCGCGAACGTGGCGGAGCCCCACGGCTCCGGCCGCGCCTCGAGGACGGGGGAGCAGCAGCGTCGGCGCTACGGCATCGTGACGATGCTCGTCGGCCTCGACCTCATCGCGATCGCGGTCGCGATCTCGGCGAAGCAGCCGGTCGCGCGGGGCAGGCTCTCGGCGGAGGACGACTGGTGGGCGTCGATCGTGCTCGCCATCTCGACCGGCCGCACGACGATGCTGATCGTCGCGATCGCCGCGGCGGTCATCTGGCTGAGCGATCCGGTGCAGCGGGCGGTCTAGCGGCGGAGCAGCGAAGAGGGGCGGCCGCGGCCGCCCCTCTTCGCTGCTGGGTGCGGCGGAGACCCGAACGGGTCTCCGCCCTCGGCTCCAGCGCTCAGTCGACGTCCTCGTCGACCCAGTCGAGCGTCTTCTGCACCGCCTTCTTCCAGTTGCGGTACGTGCGGTCGCGCGCCTCCTGCTCCATCTGCGGCTCCCAGCGGCTGTCCTCCTGCCAGTTCTGGCGCAGCTCGTCGAGCGAGCCCCAGAAGCCGACGGCGAGCCCCG
>JAPSIA010000032.1 GCA_031179215.1 Agrococcus sp. | reverse complement strand
GTCGCGAGGTGCGCGACCGCGGTGGTGGAGAAGTGGTGGGCGATGTCGTCCCATGCCTGCATCGGATGCGGTCCTCCCGTCGGGCGCGCCCCCTCGGCGCGCGCGGTCAGGGTAGCGGGCCGCGATGGCGCGCTCCGCCGCCACCAGCCCCGAGCGGATGTCACCGCGACCACTCGACCCCGCGCCGAGTGGGCTATACCATTTCCCGCACATCGTCATCCCACCGACGGGAGCAGCCGTGGGCGCCTTCGAAGACATCGTCACCCTCATCACCGACAACTTCCTCAGCCAGGTCGCGCTGCTCATCGGGCTCATCGCGCTCGTGGGCCTCGCCCTGCAGCGCAAGCCCATCGAGCAGGTCGTCGCCGGCACCCTGCGCGCCACGATCGGCGTCGTCATCCTCAACATCGGCGTCGAGATCTTCGTCGGCGGGCTCGTCGCCTTCCAGGCGATCGTCTCGAGCGCGATGGGGCTCGAGCCGCCCGCGGCCGCCTCGACGCTGACCGACTTCAACGCCGGCGCGGGCTCCGTCGTGCCGCTCATCATCGCCGGTGGCTTCCTCGTGCACCTCGCGCTCGTGCGCATCTTCAAGGCGGCGCGCTACGTGTACCTGACGGGGCACCTCATGTACTGGATGAGCGTCGTGATCGCCGCGACGCTCGTCGAGGCCTTCGGCGACGTCGACCGCTGGCTGCTCGCGGGCGTCGGCTCGGTGCTCATCGGCTGCTACTGGGTGCTGCAGCCGCTGTGGACGGCGCCGCTCATGCGCCGCGTCATGCGCGACGGCGGCGAGGTGGGGCTCGCGCACACGACCTCGACGCTCGCGGTCGCGACCGGCTACGGGGCGAAGTGGCTGCGGCTCGGCGACCCGGAGCGGCACGACAGCGAGGCGCTCAAGCTGCCCAAGGCGCTCTCGTTCTTCAAGGACGTCAACGTGTCGACGGCGTTCATCATCGGCGTCATCATGCTCATCGCGATCACCTTCGCCGACGGCGGCGTCGTCGAGGAGCAGATGGCCGGCGCGACCGTCATGCCGTGGGTGTGGGGGCTGCTGCAGGCGCTGCGCTTCGCGGCGGGCATCGCGATCCTGCTGTTCGGCGTGCGCATGTTCCTGGCCGAGATCGTGCCCGCCTTCCGGGGCCTCAGCGAGCGCGCCCTGCCGGGCACGCATCCGGCCCTCGACATCCCGGTGACGTTCACGAAGGCGCCGACGGCCGTCATGCTCGGCTTCCTCACCTCGACCGTCGCCTTCCTCATCCTCATGGGCGTGTTCGCCGCGACCGGCTGGTTCGTGCTCGTGCCGCCGATGATCATGCTCTTCTTCGGCGGCGGTGCGGGCGGCGTGTTCGGCAACGCCGTCGCGGGCTGGCGCGGCGCCGTGTTCGGCGGCGTGCTCAACGGCGTCCTGCTCGCCTTCGGGCAGTGGATCTCGTGGGGCCTCTACGGCGACACCGCGCCCGAGCTCGCGACGCTCGCCGACCCCGACTGGTTCGCCGTCGGCTGGCTGCTCATGGGCGTCTCGAGCCTGCTCGCGCCGCTCGGGGCTTGGTCGGCGTGGCTCGTCGCGGGCGTCGTGCTCGTGGTGACGGTGCTCGTGCTCGTCATGCTGGGCCGCAGGCCCGCGCCACCGATCGACGCCGACCGAGCGGGGGCGGATGCGCCCGAGCCGGTGCTCGCGGGCCGCTCCGGCAGCGCCGACGCCGCGGAGGCGGGCCAGCGGCAGGAGAGCCCCGCGACGGCGGCGCCGACGGCGGGGCAGGCGTCCACGCCCGTGCCCGCGGCCGGAGCATCGGCGAGCGCGGCGTCCGCGCGGCCGACGCCGATGCGGGTGCTCGCCGTCTGCGGCGCCGGCATGGGCTCGAGCCTCATCCTCCGCCGCACGGCCGAGCAGGCGCTCGAGCGCCTCGGCGTCGAGGCGCAGCTGGATCACACCGACGTCGGCTCCGCGCGCGGCGCGCGCGCCGACGTCGTGATCGGCCAGCCCACCTACCTCGACGAGCTCGAGGGCGTCGACGCGCTCGCCGTGCCGATCGAGAGCTTCGTCGACGTGCGGCAGACCGAGCAGCGGCTGCGCGAGGCGTTCGAGCGGCGGGGCTGGCTGTGACGGCGCTCGGGGCCTTCGTCGACCGCGTCGTCGAGGCGAACGACGCGTCGCTCGCGCGGGCGGCGGATGCGGTGCTCACCACCCTGCGCGAGGACGGGCTCGTGCGCACGGCCGGCGCGGGGCACTCGCTCGCGGCGGTGATGGAGTCGTTCTACCGAGCGGGCGGGCTCGCGCAGGTGCGGCCGCTGTGGCACCCCTCGCTGCTGCCGCTCGCGAGCGCCGCGGGGTCGACCCGCGTCGAGCGCGAACCGGGGCTCGGCTCGAGCGTGGCGGCAGCCGCGGGGCTCGAGCCCCGCGATTGCGTCATCGTCTTCTCGAACTCGGGCATCAACCACTACCCCGTGGAGCTCGCCCGCGCGGCGCGCGATGCGGGGGCGGCGCTCATCGCCGTCACGTCGGTCGAGGCGAGCCGAGCGAGCGAGCCGCGCGCCAGCGCGCGGCTGTTCGAGCTCGCCGACGTCGTGCTCGACACCCTCGTGCCGCCCGGCGACGTCTCGGTGCCCGCCGCGCAGCCGGTGACCGTGCCGCTGTCGAGCCTCGCGACCAACGCGCTCTGGTCGGCGCTGCTCGAGCGCCTCGTCGAGGCCGACCCGGACGTCGCGCTGTGGCGCAGCGCCAACGTCGCGGGCAACGACGGCGCGAACGCCGCGCTCATCGAGCGGCTCGCGCCCCGGATCCCCGAGCTCGGGTCGGTCTGATGGCGGCGGAGAGCTCGAAGCGGCCCGCCGGGTAGAGGGAGACGGTGTGCTCGAGGACGACGCCCGCGGCGGTCGACGTGCGCACGAACTCGAACGCGGCGGAGCCGGGCGCGGCGTCGAGCAAGCGCCCCTCGGCCTCGCCGATGAGGCCCGCGTGGATGACCTGCGTGCCCGCGTCGAAGCGCACCCCGTAGCGGTGCTCGAGCACCTCGTAGAGCGAGGCGGTCGCGAAGTCGGCCGCTTCGAGCAGCGCCGGCGCGGCGGAGGCGAGCACCGAGGCGCGCTCGAGCGCCATCGGCCGCTCGTCGGCGAGGCGCACGCGCACGAGCCGCACGAGCGGCTCCTCCGCGGTGACGCCGAACACCGCCGCGAGCTCGGCCGCAGGCACGATCCGCGCCTCAATGACGCGCGCCGAGGGCGTCATGCCGCGCTGCCGCACGTCGTCGCTGAAGCTGCTGAGCGTGAGCGGCAGGCTCAGCGTCGGCCGCGAGACGAACGAGCCGCGCCCGACCTCCCGCGTGATGCGGCCCTCGGCCACGAGCACCTCGATCGCCCGGCGCGCCGTCATGCGCGAGACGCCGCTCTCGAGCGCGAGATCCCGCTCGCTCGGCACCGGCGTGCCGACCGGCTGCTGCTCGATCTGCGCGCGCATGCGGGCCGCGAGCTCCAAGTACTTCGGGGCTGCGCGCGACATGCCCCGAGTCTGCCATCCGCCTCGCATACGCTCGCCCCATGGAGATCGTGATCGCACCGGGCGAGGCCGAGGTGGGCGAGCGGGCCGCGGACGCCGTCGTCGCCGCCCTCGCCGGCCGGCCAGAGCCCGTGCTCGGCGTCGCGACCGGCTCGAGCCCGCTCTCCACCTACGCCGCGCTCGCCGAGCGCCGCCTCGACTGGAGCCGTACGTCGGCCTTCGCGCTCGACGAGTACGTCGGGCTGCCTGAGGAGCACGAGCAGTCGTACCACCGGGTCGTCGACGCCGAGGTCACGCGCCGGCTCGGCCTCGACCCCGCGCGCGTGCACGTGCCCGACGGCAACGCGCCCGACCTCGAGGCGGAGTGCGAGCGCTACGAGCGGGCGATCCGCGACGCGGGCGGCATCGACGTGCAGCTGCTCGGCATCGGCGGCAACGGCCACATCGGCTTCAACGAGCCGGCGTCCTCCTTCGCCTCGCGCACGCGCATCAAGACGCTCGCGCCGCACACGCGCCGCGACAACGCTCGATTCTTCGCATCGCTCGAGGAGGTGCCCGTGCACTGCCTCACGCAGGGCCTCGGCACCATCATGGACGCCAGGCGCGTCGTGCTCGTCGCGATCGGCGAGCGCAAGGCCGCCGCGGTCGCGGCGATGGTCGAGGGGCCGGTCTCGGCGCACGTGCCGGCCTCGATCCTGCAGCACCACCGCCACGCGACGATCGTCGTCGACGAGGCCGCTGCGGCACTGCTCGAGGGCGCCGAGTACTACCGCTTCATCCAGGAGCAGAAGCACCGGGTGCGCTAGCGCCGGCACGGGCGACGCCGAGGCGGAGCGGGGCGCCGCCGCGCGTCGGAGCCGCCATCACCCGCGCGGCTCGTGCCGGTGGTCGACGGCGTACGCGGCGAAGACGTTGGCGGCACCCTCCTCCGAGCGCACGAACTCCTCGCGGAGGCCCGCCGCGAGCTGCTCGAGCGCCCCCGTCAGCTGCGCGACGCTCAGCCGCACCGCCGCCTCGGGTCGTGCGCTCGCGGCATCCCGCAGCCGCAGCACGTACGGCAGCTGGCGCGCGAGCGAGAGCTCGAGCCTGCGCTCCTGGAAGTAGAAGCCCTCGGGGTGCTGCGCGAAGTCGACGCGCGCGGCGTCCACGTCGGCCGCGAGCCCGTCGAGCACCCGCGCGAGCGAGACGGCGTCGACGTCGGCGAGCGCATCCGCATACCCGGCCTCCGCGAGCCCCTCGATGCGCAGGGCGAGCGCGCGCCGACGCGCGAGCGGCGGGTAGACCTGCGCGAACCACGCGAGCGCCGCGGTGAGCAGGGCGAAGCCGGTGAGCGCCTCGAGGGGCACGATGACGCGCAGCCACGGTGCCACCGGCACGACCTCGCCGAAGCCGAGCGTCGTGAGCGAGACGAGCGAGAACGAGAGCGCCTCGAGCACGTCGTCGTAGTGCGCGGGGTCGATGCCCGGCGCGTAGAGGAAGCCCTCGGGGATGTGCGGCAGGTAGACGAGCGCCCAGCCGACGACCTGCAGCGTCACCCACAGGCCGATCACCAGCAGCATGCCGACGGGACCGACCGCCGAGCCCGTGCGATGCCCCGTCGCACGGGAGACCCACCACACGAGGGCGAGCACGCGTCGGCACATGCCGCCGCGACCGGCGGGGTGCATGAGCGTGTGGAAGATGTCGCGCAGGCCGAGCACGATCGTGACCGCCCCGACGATCGTCAGCAGCACATCCATCACGGTTCCCCCTCGAGCGGAGGCCGCACCGGTCGACGCGGTCGGCCGCTGTGCGACGCTCGCCTGTCGAGCCCGAGTCGAGGCTAGCGGCACCCGCCGCCTGGCGAGCCGAGCGGATCCGGCCGCCGCGGCGCGCAGCGCGAGCGGCTAGGCGCGCGCGGCGCGGCGCTGCTCGGCGCCGAGCGTCACGCGTCCGTCGTCGGCTTGCGGAAGTGCCGCCGGATCCGATCCGCCTGCTCGGGCGTCAGGTGCCACTCGGTGCCGATCTCGTGCCCCTCGAAGGGTCCGCCGCCATCGGTCGGGTTGCGCAGGAAGCCGCGGATCTGCTTGCCCTTGCGGTCCATGCCCAGCTCGCGCGAGAGCTCGACGGGCGTGATCGTCTCATCCATGCCCCGACGGTACAGGCGCGCGCCGCCGGCGGTCATCCGCCGCGACGGCCCTGCGGATCTCAGCCCTCGCCGCCCAGCTGCCGCGACATGCGATCGCGCATCGAGGCCGAGGCGGCGTTGAGCCCGTGCAGCTCGACGCGCTTGCCGAGCCGCTCGTACTTCGTCTCGATCGCGTCGAGCGCGGCGACGGTGGAGGCATCCCAGATGTGCGAGCGCGAGAGGTCGATCACGACGTGGTCGGGGTCGTCGGTGTACGCGAACTGCGTCGTGAGGTCGTTCGAGGAGGCGAAGAAGAGCTCGCCCTCGACCGTGTAGTGCACGGCGACGCCGCCGTCGGACTCCCGCACCTCGCGCGTGACCGACTGGAAGTGCGCGACGCGGCGCGCGAAGAGCACCATCGCGGCGACGACGCCCACGATGACCCCGATCGCGAGGTTGTGCGTCGCGACGACGACCGCGACGGTGATGACCATCACGAGCGTCTCCGAGACCGGGAGGCGCTTGAGCGTGCCTGGCTGGATCGAATGCCAGTCGAAGGTGCCGACCGACACCATGACCATGACGGCCACGAGCGCCGCCATCGGGATGAGCCCCACGATGTCGCCGAGCACGACGACGAGGATGAGCAGGAACAGGCCTGCGAGGAAGGTCGAGACCCGCGACCGTGCACCCGAGGCCTTCACGTTGATCATCGTCTGGCCGATCATGGCGCAGCCGCCCATGCCGCCGAAGAGGCCGGAGAGCACGTTGGCGACGCCCTGGCCCCACGACTCGCGCGTCTTGTCGGAGCGGGTGTCGGTGACGTCGTCGACGAGCTTCGCCGTCATGAGCGACTCCATGAGGCCCACGAGCGCCATCGCGAGCGCCGTCGGCCCGATGATGCCGAGCGTCTCGAGGCTCAGCGGCACGGCGGGGAGGAACAGCTCGGGCAGCGAGCGCGGCAGCTCGCCCTGATCGGCGACGTTCGGCACGCTCCAGCCGAAGGCGAGCACCGCGGCGCTCAGCAGCACGATCGCCACGAGCGGCGCCGGCACCACCTTCGTCACGCGCGGCATCAGCACCATGATGAGGATGCCGACGGCGACGAGCGGGTAGACGAGCCACGGCACGCCCACGAGGTGCGGGAGCTGCGCCAGGAAGATGAGGATCGCGAGCGCGTTGACGAAGCCGACCATGACGCTGCGCGGGATGAAGCGCATGAGCTTGGCCACGCCCAGCACCGCGAGCACGATCTGCAGCACGCCGGCGAGCAGCACGGTGGCGATGAAGTAGTCAAAGCCGTGGTCGCGCATGATCGGCGCGATGACGAGCGCGACGGCGCCCGTCGCGGCCGAGATCATCGCTGGTCGGCCGCCCACGACCGCGATCGTCACGGCCATCACGAACGACGAGAAGAGCCCGACCTGCGGGTCGACGCCGGCGATGATCGAGAACGAGATCGCTTCGGGGATGAGCGCGAGCGCGACGACGAGGCCGGCGAGCGCCTCGCGCGTGAGCAGTCGCGGGGTGCGCAGCACGGTCATGACGGATGGGTCGTCGCGGTAGCGGTCGCGGGTGACGACGGTGGTGGGCATGGGGCTCCTCGGGTGAGGGCTCGCGCGAGGTGGCCGCGGCGAGCGAGAGCGAAGGGAGCGCGGCGTCGCGCGGCGCCGACCGGCCGAAGCGGCCATGATGGTCGACGAGTGTCGAAGAACTCGACCTCAGAACTCTACCCTAACGTAACGGTAGAGTTGCAGGGGAACCAGGATGACGGACGACAGCGCGCGCGGGACGACCATGCACATCGGCGAGCTCGCCGAGCGCACGGGGCTCTCCCTGCGCACCCTGCGCCACTGGGACGAGGTCGGCCTCGTGCGAGCATCGGGCCGCAGCGAGGGCGGCTTCCGGCTCTACACCGCCGATGACGAGCAGCGCGTAGTGCTGATCATGCGCATGAAGCCTTACGGCTTTTCGCTCGACGAGCTCGCCGAGCTCGTCGACGCGATCGAAGCCTTCCCCGCTCAGCCGCTCTCCGCGCTGCCGACAGAGCGCGCTGAGTGGTTCCGCACCGAGATGCGCGCGCGCCGCGGCGCGCTCGCTCGCCAGCTCGCCGACGCAGACGCCATCCTCGCTCGCATCACTGCGCAATGACAGCGCGCCCTAGTTGGCTCCCAGTTTAGGCGTCGCATGGCGGCGAAATAGCAGGCTTCAGCCGATCACGACTAGACGGCGTCTCACGAGAAGGGCGCACTGCGCGGCGCGCGTAGCAATTTACGACGGCAGAGCGCAGCGGGCATCGAGCCTTGAATGCAGCGCCGGAGCACTGTCACTGGCACCTGCGATTCTGTATCGGACGGAGGAGCTTGACCATGGACGAACGACTAACCTTCAGCGTTATGGCTTGCGAGCGGTGCGGCGGCGATCGGGTCCTTTCACTGCCTTGTCGCACCTGCGACCTGCGGCCTCCGACGGGTGAAGTCAACGGGCCGGTTGTGAGACGCCGCCAAATCGTCGCTCGAGTCAACGCTCTGCTCGCAGCGTCATCGCCCTCGGCCCCGCTTCCAGCACGCGACAGCGAAGCCTTGCAAGAGACTCTGAAGCAGTTTTTGGCCGCCTTAACTGGCTTGCTGCAACGGCCGCTCGCTGAATCGGCAGTCACGAACATGGCAACGGTGATCAAGGCGATCGAGGCTCGTGAACGAGCCCTCGCCGAGGCGCCCCGCTTTCGCCCGAGCGCGGGCCGACAGGCGCGACTTCACGCGTACCGAAGCCTCTTGGCGCTTTGGCCGCTTTACTCGACTGCGATGACGACCGCCGATATCGCTCAGGCACAGCGGCTCTCGTCGGAAGCGCAGAGCGTCATTGACGAGGCTCCGCGCAAGATCGTCGAACTCGCCGAACTGGAGTCCGTTGTTGCGGCTTTGGCCCCATCGAATCGTAAGGAGCCGATGGCGAGCCGCCTGTTCTCCGTGATGCGGGCGCGCTACCCGTCCATGGCGCTGACCGACATGATGCGCCGCGCGCAGCAGGAAGCGTCAGAGTTCGTCGGCCGTCCGGTTCCGGAAGGTTCTGCGCTGGAGTTCAGCCTGCTTCACGCGGTGCTGACTGCCTACATGCTTCCGGATGTTGCGAGAACTAAGTTGCAAGAGACTCTTCGTCTTGCGTCACGCGCAGAGCGCGTGCGAGTGATCTCCAGCATGGACAACGCCGTGCGCTCGCTCGGCGCAGCACGACGTGACATCTTTGAGATACTCGCGCAATTCGATCTGCTGGTCGAATCGGGCGCTCCCCCAGCGGCGTTGATGCGACGATGGGTCAAGACGATAGGCGACCTATATGAAGCGACGCAGCCGTTGCTGGTATGGGCGCGACTACTGAGCCAGGAAAGAACTGACCCCTCTTCGTTTATGCGATTCCTTCGGGACAACAGCACGGACCACGTGAACAAACTGCGAACGATCCTGCCTGAGACAACTAGGGACCTTCCAAGCTATCTGCGGCACGCTGCTCATCACGGAAGTGCGTTCGAAGTTCTCGAAGAACGCATGTCAGTCGCGATAGACCTGAAGTCGCATAGCGAGATCGTTCCCTTCGACGACTTTATTGATCGCGGGTGGGCGATGCTGGAATCAGTACTGGCATTGAACTGGGCTGTCGGAGTTGGCTTAGAAGAGGCGGAAGTGTCAGTGGCGTTGCCGGAGAGCGACGCCGCTGCTTGGGGGCTCGGCCCGTCGGACCTCGCGAGCACCTGGCTCGAAGCTCGTTTTGGCCCCGGCCGGGTGCAGTCAGAAGTCGGCGCGGGAACGTGGACGGTGCGAGCGGCGCGCATAGACGACCCATTGAGTATTGCAGTCGTGCTGATGGGGGCGGCCGAGCCCTCAGTCCATTGCGTCGACGTTGCGAAGCATCCCGAAACGCCGCCTGGGATTGAGTTGCATTGGGAAGATGTCAATGCCTACGGGGCTACCGCCAGATCCGCATCGGGCTTGACTAGCGGCATGGCGCTCGTCGAGCTGAGGCACACCACCTTCGACGGAAGCGGCTGCGTGCTGCGGTCCGAGGATCTAGAGTTCGTGACGCTCGGCGCAGGCCTCTCTCTGATGCAAGGCGACTTGACAACGGTTCCACATCTGCGACGACTGCTCTCACTTGCTAAGGAACATCGATTCGCTGCGGCGGAGGCACTCGCGGCTGAAGCGCTCAAGTCGCTCTACGCCACGGATAATGAAGCACGATCGCGGATCTTCGCGAGGAGGCTCCTCGGCTCGGCCGCGCCAGCGTACCCCTCGGCGCAGCGAGTGCGCCTCCTGCGGTTCAAGGACGCACGCGCGCGGCGTCGACACGGCCCCGCCGAGTAGAACGTGAGGCAGCACTCAAGGCCTCCAGGGCGGTCGGAGTTGCCGAACCCGACAAGCAGCCTCAGCACGATTAGCGCAAGCCGGGCGAGCGCCCTTCCCCCGCCGAAATGCTGATCCAGCAGACTGGGCGGATGCTCGATGTGCGCGACCTCGAATGCCTCGCGGTGCTCTCCGAGGAGCTGCACTTCCACCGCGCGGCGCTGCGGCTCGGCATCGCGCAGCCGGCGCTGACAAAGCGCGTGCAGAAGATCGAGGCCGAGCTTGGCATCGAGGTCTTCACTCGCGGCGCCGGCGGAGTGGCGCTCACCGCGGCCGGGCACGAGCTGCTCGCTCACGCGCACACGATGCTCGGCGGCTGGCGAGCGATGCAGCGCGCCGCCGAGCAGCTGCGCGCCGGTGAGCGCGGGGTGGTGCGGATCGGTGCGGTCGGCTCGGCGTTCTACGAAGCGCTGCCTGGACTGCTGGCGCCCGTGCGCGAGGCGCTCCCGGAGGTGACGCTGCAGGTCGACGAGCTCGAGACGCCCGAGCTCGTGGATGCGCTGCGCGTCGGTGAGATGCAGCTCGGCTTCTTGCGCCCTCCGATCGCCGAGGGCCTGCGTGTCGAGACGGTGTGGGTGGAGGAGTTCGTCGCCGCAGTGCCGGATACGAGCCGCCTCTCCAGACTGCCCGCTGTGTCGATCGAGCAGCTCGCCGAGCTGCCCGTGATGCTCTTCCCGCGGGCGGCCGGCACGGGCTACTGGGATCGCGTCGCGCAGCTGTTCGGCGACGCGGGCATCGAGTTCGCGCCGATCCGGAGCGCCGGGCACGTGACGACGATCCTCGGACAGGTCGCGCTCGGCATCGGCGTCAGCATCGTGCCCGCCTCCGCCGAGCGCGTCGGCATCCCCGGCGTCGCCTACGTGCCGCTCGACCGGCCGGCCCCGGTGCCGCTCGCGGTGGCGAGCAACCCCGGCATGGTGCCGCTCGCCGCGCGCAGGGTGCTCGAGCACCTGCCCGACGCGCCGCTCGAGCGCTGACACCTCCTCGCATCCGTCGATCGATTCCCACCCGGAATCGAACTGCCCCGACTCGATATTGGACCGCGCGGCGAAGTGCTCGGTAGCGTGCGAGCACCTTCCATCGACGAAAGGCCTCCCGTGAGCACCACGACCGAACGCCCGGAGCGCTCCTCGCTGCGCCGGGTCGTGCTCTCCACGTTCGCCGGCACGAGCATCGAGTGGTACGACTTCTTCCTCTTCGGCTCCGCCGCCGCGCTCGTCTTCCCGCAGGTCTTCTTCCCCGAGTCCGAGCCGGGCATCGGCCTGCTGCTGTCGTTCATGACCTACGGCGTCGCCTTCGTCGTCCGACCGCTCGGCGGCATCGTCTTCGGCGCGCTCGGCGACGTCATCGGCCGCAAGAACGTGCTCATCGCGACGCTGCTCGTCATGGGCATCGGCACCTTCCTCATCGGCTGCGTGCCCGGCTTCGACACGATCGGCTTTTGGGCGCCGGCGCTGCTCGTGCTGCTGCGCATCGTGCAGGGGCTCGGTCTCGGCGGCGAATGGGGCGGGGCCGCGACCCTCTCGGCGGAGCACGCCGACGGCGCCGGCCGCGCGAGCGGCCGCGGCCTCATCGCCTCGTGGATGCAGCTGGGCGTGCCCGCCGGCAACCTGCTCGCGGTCGGCGCCCTGTTCGTCATGGAGTCGACGCTCTCGGAGGAAGCGTTCATCGCCTGGGGCTGGCACGTGCCGTTCCTCGCGAGCGCCGTCCTCGTGCTGCTGAGCTTCTGGATCCGCGCGACGGTCGCCGAGTCGCCCCTGTTCGACGCCGGTGAGCGCGAGAAGACGCCGCTGCGCACGATGCTGCGCGGCCACTGGCGGCAGGTGCTGCTCACGATCGGCCTGCGCATCGCGAGCGACGTCTCCTACTACGTCTTCGCCGTCTTCGCCCTCTCGTACATCACCGGCAACCTCGACATGCCCGCGAGCGTCGGCCTCACGGGCGTCATCGTCGGCTGCCTCGCGCAGTTCTTCGTCATCCCGCTCAGCGCGCACATCTCCGACCGCGTTGGCCGCCGCCCCGTCTACACGGCAGGTGCGATCGCCGTAGGCGTGTGGGCGTTCATCGCCTGGCCGCTCATCGACACCGCGAGCCCGGCGCTCGCCGTCGTCGCGATCGCGACGGGCATCGCCGCGCAGGGCATCATGTACGGCCCGATGGCGGCGTTCATCACCGAGATGTTCCCCACCAAGGTGCGCTCGACCGGTTCGAGCTTCGGCTACCAGGTCGCCGGCATCGCGGGCGGCGCGCTCGCGCCGTTCCTCGCCACGCTGCTGACGCAGACGTTCGAGACCACCTTCTCGGTGAGCGTCTACGTCGCCATCACCGCCGTCATCGCCGTCGTCGCGTCGCTGCTCGCGCGTGAGACGACGCGGAAGGAGCTCGCATGACCGTCGTGACCGACGCATCCACCGACCACGCCATCGCGCGGATCCGCGAGCGCCTCCGAGCCCGCGGGCTTGCGGGCTACGTCGCGTTCACCCCGTCGAACCTCTTCTACACGACGGGCTTCCGCAGCTACTTCGTCTCGGAGTGGTGGCGACTGCACGGCACCGTGCTCGCGTTCGTGCCGGCGGACGAGGCGAAGCCCGTCACGCTCATGCTCGGCGACTTCGAAGAGAAGACTGCCCGCGCCGCCGCCCCCGGCGTCGACCTGCGCACGTACCGGCTGTGGGTCGACCTCTCGACGGCCGAGCAGATGGCGCAGCCCTCGGCGCCGACCGCGCAGCGCCCCGAGCAGTGGGACGCGGCCGAGCTCGACCGGATCACTACGGAGGCGCTGCGGGACCTCGGCATGGACCGCGGCCCGGTCGCGACCGACCTGCCGCACATGACGCTCGACACGTGGCAGCGCCTGCAGCGCGCGGCGCCCGACGTCGAGTGGGTCGACTTCACCGACGACGCCTACGAGGTGCGGCTCATCAAGCAAGAGTGGGAGATCGAGCGGCTGCGCACCGCGGTCGAGCTCTCTGAGCGCGGCATGGTCGGCGCGATGGAGCTGGCTCGCGCGGGCATGACCGCGGCCGACATCCGCGCTGCCTACCAGATCTCGGTCGCGCAGGCCGCGATGGGCGAGCCCCGCTTCGCCGGCTACACCGACAACTGGGTGCTGCCGACGATCGGCGGCACGACCTCCGCGGGCTACGGCGCGACCGCCGGCGGCCTGCAGCGCGGGGATCTCGTGAAGTTCGACTGCGGCACGACGGTGCAGGGCTACCGCAGCGACGGGGGCCGCACGTTCGCGTTCGGGCAGCCGAGCGCCGAGGCGCAGCGGCTCTACGACGTGCTCGCCGAGGCGCAGCGCATCGCGCGCGACTCGCTCGTGCCGGGCGCCCGCATCGGCGACGCGTTCTTGGGCGCCATCGGCCACGTGCACAGCCACGGCTACCCGACGTTCAACCGCGGCCACGTCGGCCACTCGATCGGCATCGACACGTTCCACGAGGAGCCGCCCTTTATCGGGCCCGGCTGCAACGTGCGCGTCGAGGTCGGCATGGTCTTCGCCGTCGAGGTGCCGACGTACACGCCAGACGTCGGCGCGATCATGATCGAGGATCTCGTCGTCATCCGCGAGGACGGCGCCGAGCTGCTGCACACGTTGCCGCACGAGCTCGCGGTCGTCGAGCCTCGCAGCTGAGGGGAGAAGGAGCAGGATGCGCTTCGTCAGTGTCGCCAACATGCGCGCGTGGATCCGCGAGACGGGTCCCGAGCGCATCATCGCCGATCTCGTCGACGAGCTCGAGGCGGACTTCCGCCGCTGGGAGCAGTTCGAGCGCGAGCCGCGCATCGCGAGCCACTCGCCGCTCGGCGTCATCGAGCTCATGCCCACGAGCGACGGCACCGCGTACGGCTTCAAGTACGTCAACGGGCACCCCTCGAACCCGTCCCGCGGCTTCCAGACGGTGACGGCGTTCGGCGTGCTCGCGGATGTGATGACCGGCTACCCGGCGTTCCTGTCGGAGATGACCATCCTCACGGCGCTGCGCACCGCAGCCGTCTCCGGGCTCGCGGCGCGACACCTCGCGCGGCCGGAGAGCACGCGGATGGGCATGATCGGTGCCGGCTCGCAAGCCGTCTTCCAGGCGCTCGCCGTGCGCTCGCAGCTGCCGGGCGTCACGCGCCTGCGCCTGTTCGACGTCGACCGCGCGACCGCCGAGACCGCGAGCCGGCACCTGCGCGACCTCGGCTTCGAGGTCTCGATCGAGGCATCCGCGGCCGACGCGGTGCGCGACGCCGACGTCATCACGACGTGCACGGCCGACAAGCAGAACGCGACGGTGCTGCGCGCCTCTGAGGTGCCAGCCGGCGCACATCTCAATGCGATCGGCGGCGACTGTCCCGGCAAGACCGAGCTCGACATCGAGATCGTGCGCCGCAACCGCGTCTTCGTCGAGCACACGCCGCAGACGCGCATCGAGGGCGAGATCCAGCTGCTGCCCGCCGACTTCCCCGTCACCGAGCTCTGGCGCGTCATCACGGGCGCGGATGCGGGCCGAACGTCTGCCGAGGAGGTGACGGTCTTCGACTCGGTCGGTTTCGCGATCGAGGACTTCACGGCGCTCCGCTACGTGCAGAAGGCCACCGCCGCGACGCGCTACTCAGAGCCGATCGACCTCATCACCGAGCCCGAGGATCCGAAGGACCTGTACGGGATGATCGGGGCGCCGGTGCTGGTGTAGGACGACAGGGCGCCGTCGCGAAGGCCATCCGAGGGCGGCCACAGCCACGCTCGGCGGCGCGCGTCAGAGCCGGTCCTTCCGGACCAGGCGAACGATCTCGCTCGCGACTCGCACGGCGTCTTCGTGCTCCCAGTAGCGGAGCACGGTCCACCCCTCGCGGTTCAGCATCGCCGTCGTCTCGGCGTCCCGCTCTCGATTGCGAGCGATCTTCGGGCCCCAGTAGTCCGCGTTCGCCTTCGGGGGCACGAAGTGCTCAGGGCACCCGTGCCAGAAGCACCCGTCGATGAAGACCGCGACCTTCAGCCGCGTGAAGACGATGTCGGCTCGTCGACGCTTGTCCGTCGTCGAAGGAGCCAGGTCCACGCGATAGCGGAGGCCGGCCGCGTGCAGCAGCTGCCTCACCTTCAGTTCCGGCTTCGTGTTCTTCCGCACGTTGGCTCGCATGATGGATGCGGCTCCGGCGCTCGACGCCCAGCCTTCCGGTTGCCCCCGCTTCGCGCGCAGCACCGCCTCGACCTCGTCGCTCAGCTCACTCACAGCTTCACACGTCCTCGGCGAGCTGGCTAGCTCTCGTCACCGGCCGAAGGTACATTCGATCCATGTCCTCCTTCAGGTTCGTCGACCTCTTCGCCGGCATCGGCGGCTTTCACGCAACCCTAGGAGCAGTCAACGGCGGCACGCTCGCGATGGCATCGGAGATCGACGCTCCGGCAGCCGCGATCTACGCGCAGAACTGGAACGAGGCGCCGGAGGGCGACATCATCCCGCTCACCGAAGAGACGATGGCGGTGCCCGAGCACGAGGTGCTCAGCGCAGGCTTCCCCTGCCAACCGTTCTCGAAGTCGGGGTTCCAGCGCGGCATCAACGAGGCGCGCGGAACCTTGTTCTTCAACATCCTGCGCATCCTGCAGGAGCGCAAGCCGCCCGTCGTGATGCTCGAGAACGTGCGCAACCTCGCAGGTCCTCGTCATCGCGAGACGTGGGCGACGATCGTCCGCCTGATGCAGGAGGCTGGGTACAAGGTTTCCACGAGGCCGACAGTTTTCTCCCCGCACTTCCTGCCTCCGGAGCTGGGAGGGCGCCCGCAGATCCGGGACCGCGTCTTCATCATGGCGACGTACGTCGGCGACCCGGAGCGCGCCCGTGCGCTCTCTCCCAACGAGCCGCTCGTTCCCCGTGCTGCCGTCGGCAAGTGGAACCCGGATGAGTGGGACATCTTCAAGACGCCGATCGGTCCCGAGCAGCGCCCGTTGGTGCAGCCCGATCACGAAGTGGTGCGCATCGACGAGTACCGGCTGTCGGAGGCCGACTCGTACGTCATCGATGTCTGGGCGGACTTCGTTGCCCGACTGAGGAACAAGGGCGTCTCGAAGCTGCCTGGCTTCCCGATCTGGGCCGACGAGTTCGTGCACCTCGACTCGCTCGAGATCGGCGAGGACGTCCCGACGTGGAAGGCCGACTTCCTCCGAAAGAACGCCACCTTCTACACCGAGCATCGCGACGTCATCGACCCGTGGCTCCGGGCTCATCGCAACCTCCAGGACCTGCCGGCCTCGCGACGCAAGCTGGAGTGGCAGGCGCAGTCGACGGAAGCGCTTCGAGACACGGTGATGCACCTGCGCCCCTCGGGCCTGCGGGCGAAGCGCCCGACCTACCTGCCCGCGCTCGTCGCGATCACGCAGACGTCGATCCTGGGCGCGCGCGGCCGGCGCATATCGCCGCGCGAGGCGGCTCGCCTGCAGGGCCTTCCTGACTGGTTCGGCTTCGATGGTCAGCGCGACGCGCTGACGTACAAGCAGCTCGGAAATGGCGTCAACGTCGGCGCAGCCAGCTTCATGCTGCGTACGCATGTCGAGCAGGACGCTGACCTGATCGCTGAGACGTCACCCGCGACGGCTCAGGCGATCTTGTCCGCGCCTCGCAATCCCGATGAGGCTCTCGCCGAGCCAGAGCGGCTGGGACGGGCCGCTTAGCCTGCCCGGGGGTAGCAGCGTGATCCGCCCGAGCACCACCGCGTTCGCCGTCCACTCCTAGTGGCTCCAATCACTCCAGGTGAGCGGACCCTTCCGAGTAGACCAAGAAGTTGTCGATGTAGCGCTTCGAGATCATCACCTTGGGTGCTCGAGCCTGGCCCCCAGGCTGCTGACCCTGGTTGAAGTCGGCCAGCACGATGTGGAAGTTCGCTCGGTTCACCTCGAGGATGGACATCCCTACGAACGTGACTGCCGCCTTGAAGCGGGAGGCGTACGACAGCGCGTTGTACGGCTTGCGGCCTTGGTGACCGACTGAACGCCTCCACTCGTTCCACGCGATCGTCGGCGCATGCTCCTCATCCTTACCGTGCCATGTCTCATGCTCATAGAGCACGTACCAGAATCGTCCGAACTCCTCCACGCATCGCCTGATCGTGCCGGCGTCATTGCCGGGAGAGCCCGGGCGGCGGGCGCTCGACGCTTTGAGATCGCCGTAGTGCGTGATCTGATCGTGCTGCTTGAAGACGAGATCGAAGTCGAAGGCGCCCGCGTGCTTGGCCTTTTGGAACATCACCAGATGGTCGAGTTCTCGTCGACGCACGAACTGATCGAATCGGTACTCGAGGAAGAAGCCGGGCCACTCGGCTTGGAAGCGATCCGGCCACCGGGCGCCGTGCATCTCCTGAACTGCGCGAAGCGCCTCGATACGGTCACCGGAGAGGAAGTCAGCGTTGAACTCAGCGAAGGCTTCGACGCGCGGGTCGTACTCGCGCGCCTCTCCCAGTAGGTAGGCCGCGAAGTCAGAAGCGCGGACGCTCGTGACGCGATTGCCTTTGCGGTCGACACGAGAGAAGGCGCCGAGCGTCTGTGCCTGGTAAAGATCGTTGGTAGCGACGTGCGCAGCGGAGTTGTTCGCCTTGCCGCGCACATAGGTGTCCGGATCGAAATCGACGAAAATCGTCACGTCATGGTAGTGATAAATACCGACGAAGCGAGGCGTGAGCCCATCGGCACGTGCAGCTCGATGGACCTCGAGCCACCGCTTCGGAATTTGGATGCGCTTCTTGTGAGCCGGCCACGGACTTCCCAGATGTGTGACCTGCCTGCGAAGGATTAACTGATCTCGGAACCTGACGACTCGCTCGCCACCGTACGTCTCGGCGGTCGCGCCACGCAGCACTGAGAGAAGCAGTTCGTCCTTCTGCCGCTCGGGCAAACGCTGGTCGAAATCACTCCACAATCTGCCGTCGTAACCAATCTGGTCTACGGATACGGATCCCACCTGAACCCCTCCATATAAGTTCAATCGCTCAATGCCAAAGCGCCGACGCCACCGTAGCTCGAGGTCCAACTGTTGCTACAATCCGCAACGCCCGCAGCGGCGCCACCGGTGCGCGACGCGGGTCGCTACATAGCGCGAGGTGCGCACCGAAAAACCCTTCTGACCGCGCCTCGATCCGAGTCCGAGCAGCATCGGGGCTCAGAATGCAACCCGCCACACCTTGTCGTAAGCCCACGCGGCCAGATAAGCGGCCCTGGCTCGCGCCGCGTCCTCGTCCCACGTCGACACGTCCTCGATGTGGGTCAAGTCGTATTGCGACGCGTACTCTTTCAGGATGGGTAGTTTCTGACTGAACGGCAGGTGGCCAAGCTTGCCATTCAGACCCTCATCGATCCAGAGGAGGTTCCCGACATGCTCCGCCCAAGCGCTGCCCGCGCTCTGCGGCTCGAGGTGCTCGATGTTACATCGCTCGTCATCCAGGGGCATGTTCGGCTTCATCGCCCGCGCGAGGCGCGAGAGCGTGTACTGCACAAGTTTTTTCCTATCGGCATGAGCTGACGAGTAGTAAAGAGCCAACCCGAACTCGTTCAAGAAGGTCTCCCGGCTCGTCATGCTGCTCTGAAGCTTCTTCACCAGAGCGCGAACTTGTTGACTAACGGCCGCGTTCGACTTCGCGCAAGCGATCTTGCGTGCGTGTGATGCGTAGAGCTGACTGATTCCGCCGGTAGAACTAACGCCCGCTACAGCGGTCGTCGCGAAGTGGTACGACTCGACAGCGCCTAGCGCAGACTTGACGACCTTCAGACTGACCTTGCCGTTGGCGTAGGCTCGGAGCAAGGACAACAGTAGTGGGCGCGGTTGGCGCACCCCGAAGATGTTCAGCGCACGGAGGCTGTTCCGGATAGGGATCTGCTCTCTAGGCCACTGCACCGTGTCTGGTGCGGCGATCTTTTTGTACAGCGCGGCATCAGCCTGCAGATCCGCTAGCGCGGTCTGGGGCTCAGTGTCTTTCAACCATGACCGGATGGCTTTGAACAATTTTCGTTCTGCCGTGTAGTCGTGCGCGGACAACCACCAGTGCAAGACGAACTTGTTTGGGTTCGCGCTTGCAGCCTCTAGCGTCTCGCGCATGTTCATCCATCCGGCCCTGGCGAGATCCAGGTCTCCGTTCTCCGCGCGCACTACCCTTAGCAACTGATTTTTAAGGAGATCGATTACCTCCAGGTCCTTGCCTCGCGAGTTGAGCGTTTCGAAGACGCTGTATGCATCATCCTCGTTGTCTATGGTGATCCATACGAGCTGCAGAGCCAGCAGACGGTCTCGGATCTCCTTCAGTCGACGGGCTGCTTGCGACGAATCGGCTCCGTCTGGGTGTGTCACGTCAAGCGACTCGAGCTCATCTCCGATGCGAGCGCGTAGGTCCTGGGCTGCGTGACGCAGCGCGCGCTCCTCGTCACTCGACGCCTCTGATCTCGGTCGCGGCTCACGCTTCAGAAACTGGTGCTGCAAGAAGGCTTGCGCGGTGGTTGATTCGAGCACGTAGTGGCTGATGTCATCATCGTCTGGCCTCTCAATGTACTTCTCGATCCCGGCGACGAGGCGATGCGCGCCGATCTCGTGTAAGGCATCTCGCACGGCGCTTATGGCGAGCATGATCGTTGTGAGGCGCTGCTGTCCGTCCACCATCGCAAGACGCGACGCCTCGGGATAAGCGACCATGGGTCCGATGAAGTAGCCGAGGTCATTCTCGTCGATTACGTCGCGCCAGAACTCGTCAATGTTCTCTGCGTTCCAGGAGTAGGGACGCTGAAACCGAGGGATGACGAAGTAATGCTCCGTGAGCACTGCCTTAACGTCACGCAAAGTCGGCTGAAAAGTGATCTTCGGCATTGTGCTCCTGAAATCGCGCACAAGCTCCACTGCATTGCGCGGCCGATTAAATCTACATGCTCGAGCAAATGAGCGTGCGTCAACACGCCGAGCGGTCGGTCTCGGGTGACATCCGCCCGACACGCGATCGAGCCCGTCACACTCCGTCACATCCCACCGCGCTATCAGACACCGTGAGATGATGGAGGGTGACCCACCGCATCCGGACCGGGAGCCCCTCATGATCTCCATCGAGCACGTCAGCCGCCGCTTCGGCGACGGCCCCGACGCCGTCGTCGCGCTCGACGACGTCTCCATCGAGGTGAAGCGCGGGGAGATCTTCGGCGTCGTCGGGCAGTCGGGCGCCGGCAAGTCGACGCTGCTGCGCACCGTCAACGCGCTCGAGCGGCCCGACTCGGGCCGCGTCGTCGTCGACGGCGTCGAGGTGACGGCGCTCGACGGCAAGGCGCTGCTGCAGGCGCGCCATCAGATCGGCATGGTCTTCCAGCACTTTAACCTCGTCGGCAACCGCACCGTCGTGCAGAACGTCGAGCTCGCGCTCGAGGCCGTCGGCACGCCGAAGAAGGATCGCCGCCCGAAGGCGCTCGAGATGCTCGACCTCGTCGGCCTCGCCCACCGTGCCGACGACCGCCCCGGGCAGCTCTCCGGCGGCCAGCGGCAGCGCGTCGGCATCGCCCGCGCCCTCGCCTCCGGCCCCGACGTGCTGCTGAGCGACGAGGCCACGAGCGCCCTCGATCCCGAGACGACGCGCTCGATCCTCGAGCTCATCCAGCGGCTCAGCCGCGAGCTGGGCCTCACGGTCCTCCTCATCACGCACGAGATGGACGTCGTCAAGCGCATCTGCGACGCCGCCGCCCTCATGGAGTCCGGCCGCGTCGTCGAGCAGGGCGCGCTCGACGAGCTCATCCGCACGCCCGGCTCGCGCGTGGCCGCCGAGCTCTTCCCCGTCGGGGAGGCCCACTACATCCCCGACCACCGCATCATCGACGTCACCTACACGGGCCTGAGCGCCGACCGGCCCGTCATCGCGCAGCTGAGCCGCGACTTCGGGCTCGACGTCTCGATCCTCGGCGCCGCGCTCGAGACGATCGGCGGCCGCCAGGCCGGCCGGACCCGCCTCGCCGTGCCGGGCGACGCATCCGTCTCGCTCAAGGTGATCGACCGGCTCACGGAGCAGGGCGTCACTGCTTGGGAGGTCCACGCATGATCGACGTCAACGCGCCCGACTTCTGGCCCAAGCTCATCCAGGTGCTCCTCGAGGGCACGTGGGAGACGCTCTACATGACGGCGGTCGCGAT
>JAPSIA010000117.1 GCA_031179215.1 Agrococcus sp. | reverse complement strand
GAGCTCGACCGCATCATCTTCGACGAGCTCACGCAGGGCATCGTGACGGATGCGTCGCGGGCGCGCTTCCGGGACGCCTTCGCCGCGCTCGTGGCCGACGGCGCCGAGGCGATCGTGCTCGCCTGCACCGAGATCATGCTGCTCGTGGACGAGGCCGACGCGACCGTGCCGCTCCTGGACTCGTGCGAGGCGCACGCGAGCGCGCTCGCGCGCATCGCCATGGGCGAGCCCGCCGACGCGCTCGCGCCGACGGACGATCGCGGCTCAGGCGACGCTCTCGCGCCAGCGTGACTCCATCGCCTCGAGCACGGTGCTGACCGCGGGCACGCGCTCCGCGCCGTGCCGGTAGCGCAGCGACACCGTGCGCCCCGAGCCGTCGGCGAGCGGCGCGACGACGACGTCGTCGCGCGTGAGCACGCGCAGGGCCATCGCCGGCAGCAGCGTCACCGAGCCCGTCGCGGCGACGAACGACTGCGCCGCGACGAAGTCGTCGGTCTCGAACTGGATCTTCGGCGCGAAGCCCGCATCGGTCGCGAGCGCCTCGAGGTGCGAGCGGCAGCGCTGGCAGCCGCCGACCCAGTCGTCGCCCGCGAGCGCGGCGAGGTCGACGGCGGCGCCGCTCGCGAGGGCGTGGTGCGCGGGCAGCACGACTTGCGAGGGGTCCGGGCCCAGCTCGCGGCGCGCGAGCTGCACGTCGTCGTGCAGCTCGTCGTACTCGAACGCGACCGCGACGTCGGCGTCGCCCGCGAGGACGGCCTCGATCGCCTCCGGCGGCTCGAGCTCGATGACGCGCGCGGTGAGCTCGGGCACCGCGAGCCGCGCGGCGGCGATCGAGCGCGGCACGAAGTCGGCGAGCGCCGAGGGGAACGCGGCGATCGTGACGCTCCCGGCGCCCTCGGCGAGCGAGGCGAGCTCCGCCTCCGCGGAGCCGAGCAGCCCGGCGATCCCGTCGGCGTGGCGCAGCAGCCGCTCGCCGGCCTCGGTGAGCGTCACGCCCGTCGATGAGCGCAGCAGCAGCGCCTGACCCACCTCGTCCTCGAGCAGGCGGATGTGCTGGCTCACGGCCGGCTGGGTCCAGCCGAGCGCTCGAGCCCCGCCGGAGACGGAGCCCTCGCGCGCGACCGTGCGGAAGATCAGGATGCGTCGCGGGTCGAGCTGCATGGCTCCAGCATGCCGCACTCCGCCGTCACCAAGGTCGCGGGCGTAGCCTCGCCGCATGAGCGACTCCATCGAGATCACCGACAACCCGCAGGCTCGTCGCTTCGAGGCGCGCGTCGACGGCGCGCTCGCCGGCTTCGCCGACTACCGCGACGGCGAGGCGGCGCGATCCTTCGTGCACACCGAGGTCGACCCCTCGTTCGGCGGTCGCGGCGTCGGCTCGGCGCTCGTCGACGAGGCGCTGCGAGCGACGATCGCGCAGGGCAAGCGGATCCGCCCGCGGTGCTCCTTCGTCGCCGCGCGCGCGGCTCGCGACGAGTTCGCGGTGCACGTCGTCGACTGAGGTTCCTCGCGCGCCCGGGCCCGCCCGGCGCGCCAGGCTGCGGCGCGGCCCTCGCCGCGAGCGGCCGCGCTACTCCCCGAAGTCCGCGTCGGCGAGCGCCTCGATCGCGGCGATCGCCTCCGCGGCCTGCTCCCCCGTCGCCTCGAAGCGCGCGGTGCTCCCGCGGTCGAGGCCGAGCGCGAGCACGCGCAGCAGGCTCTTCGCGTCGACGCCGTTCACCGTCACGCGCGCGTCGTAGCCGCCCGCGGTGCGCACGAGCTCGGCGGCGGGTCGCGCGTGCAGCCCGTGCTCGTTGCGCAGGACGACCTCGAGCACGACCGCGGCGTCCTCGGCGGCGGCAGGCGCAGCGACCGACGGCAGGGCGGCGTCCTCGGCGACGGGCGCGCCTCGATCCTCCGCGGCCGCGAGCACCTCCGCGAGGCTCGCTCCCGACTCCGCGGTCACCGCCGCGGCGACGGCGCCCTCGACGATCGGCGCGTCGGCGATGCGGATGCGCTCGGGATCCTCGGCGAAGTCGAGCGCGGTCTCCGCGGTCAGCACGGCGGAGCCGAGATCGCACAGCACGACGACGCCGTCGCCGGTCTCGGCGGCGGCGAGCGCCGCCTGCACCGCGTCGAAGCTCGTGCCGATGCCGCCGTCGTCGGTGCCGCCCGCCGGCGCGATCCGCACAGTCGGCGCCATCTGGGCGGCGAGCTCGACGACGCCCTCGGCGATGCGCGCCGAGTGCGAGACGATGACGAGGCCGACGGTCACGACGTCGCCGCCGCGGCTCGCAGGATGAGCGCGGTCGACTCGGCGCCCGGGTCGCGGTGGCCCGCGGCGCGCTCGCCGAGGTACGACGCGCGGCCCTTGTGCGCCACGAGCGGCTCGGTGGCCGCGGCGCCCTCCTCCGCAGCGCTCGCGGCGGCCTCGAGCACGCCGCGCACGTCGTCGCCGGCGGCCGCCGCCGCGTCGACGGCGGGGCTCCAGGCATCGACCATCGTCTTGTCGCCCGGCTCGGCCTTCCCGCGAGCGACGATGCCGTCGCGCGCGGCCGTCAGCACCTCGACGAGCGCGCGCGCGTCGAGCTCGGCGCGATCGCCGGCAGCCATCGCGCCCTTGAGGAAGGCCGTGCCGTAGAGCGGGCCAGCGGCCCCGCCGACGGTCGAGATGAGCGTCGTCGCGACGAGCTTCAGCACGGCGCCGGGCGCGGCGTCGGCCTCGAGCGCGTCGAGCTTGCCGAGCACCGCCTGGAACCCGCGATCGAGGTTCTCGCCGTGGTCGCCGTCGCCGATCGCGCGGTCGAGCGAGGTGAGCTCCGACTTGCGCGCCGCGACCTCTGCCGCGATCGCCTCGATCCAGCGCCGCGTCCAGGCGCCGTCGAGGCCGCTCATCGACCCCACCGCAGCGCCGCGGTCTGCACGGGCGCGTCGTAGAGGTCGAGCAGCTCGTCGTCGACCTTGAGCAGCGTGATCGACGCGCCCTGCATCTCGAGGCTCGTGACGAAGGAGCCCACGAGCGAGCGCGCGAGGGTGATGCCGCGCTCGGCGAGCACTTCGGCGGCACGGCGGAAGACGATGTAGAGCTCGGACTGGGGCGTGCCGCCCATCCCGTTGACGAGCAGCACCACGCGGTCGTCCTTCGCGAGCGGCATGTCCTCGAGGATCGGCTCGATGAGCCGGTCGACGAGGCGATCGGCCGGCTCGAGCGCGATCCGCTCCCTGCCGGGCTCGCCGTGGATGCCGATGCCGATCTCGACCTCGTCCTCCGCGAGCTCGAAGCTCGGCTCCCCCGCGTGCGGCACGGTGCACGGCGCGAGCGCGAGGCCCATCGAGCGCACCTGGCTGTTGACCCGGCGCGCGATCTCGGCGACGCGATCGAGCGAGTCGCCGCGCTCGGCCGCCGCGCCCGCGATCTTCTCGACGAGCAGCGTGCCGGCGACGCCGCGGCGACCCGCTGTGTAGAGGGAGTCCTTGACGGCGACGTCGTCGTCGACGATGACCGACTGCACCTCGATGCCCTCGGCGAGCGCGAGGTCGGCCGCGGTCTCGAAGTTGAGCACGTCGCCGGTGTAGTTCTTGACGATGTGCAGCACGCCCGCGCCGGCGTCGACCTGCTTCGTCGCCTCGAGGATGGGGTCGGGCGTCGGCGAGGTGAACATCGCGCCCGGCACGGCGGCGTCGAGCATGCCGTAGCCGACGAACCCGGCGTGCAGCGGCTCGTGCCCGGATCCGCCGCCCGAGACGAGGCCGACCTTGCCGGGCACGGGGGCGTCCGCGCGCGCGATGACGAAGGGCGGGTCGACGATGACCCGCACGAGGTCGCTGTGCGCGGCCGCGAACCCCGCGACGCCTTCGTCGACGGTCTTCGCCGGGTCGTTGATGAGCTTCTTCACGATGAGCCTCTCCCTCGGGTGGTTCCGACGTGGGTGGTCCGTCGCTGGTGGTCGGACGTGCCCTCACCGTACGCCCCGCCGATGGGAATCTCGACGCAACGACCCGAATGATCCTCGGCACCGCGCCGCCCGGGGCTACTGTGTCGGTACTGCCCGAGCGGGCGGTCCGGGCGATGATGCCCGGGAACGAGAAAGCAGGGATCTGTGGATCTGAACCTCGGGCTGGTATTCCTCTCGGAGCTGGTGGGCACCGCGATGCTCGTGCTGCTCGGCTGCGGCGTGGTCGCCAACGCCGTGCTCAAGGGCAACAAGGGCTTCGGCGGCGGCTTCCTCATGATCAACTTCGGCTGGGGCCTCGCGGTCTTCGCCGGTGTCATCGTCGCGGCCTACTCGGGCGCGCACCTCAACCCCGCCGTGACCTTCGGCCTCATGGCGCGCGACCTCGTGACGGGCGTGGACTACAACTGGGCCGCGCTGTTCGCCTACCTCGGCGGCCAGTTCATCGGCGCCTTCCTCGGTGCCGTGCTGTGCTGGCTCGCCTACAAGCAGCACTTCGACGTCGAGGAGGACCCGGGCGCGAAGCTCGGCACCTTCTCGACCGGCCCCGGCATCCGCAACTCCGGGTGGAACCTCGCCACGGAGATCATCGGCACCTTCGTGCTCGTGTTCGTCGTCATCGGCTTCGGCGCGCAGAACGGCGTCGACGAGGGCACGCCCACGGGCCTCGCGGCGCTCGGCGCGCTGCCGGTCGCGCTGCTCGTCGTCGGCATCGGCGCCTCGCTCGGCGGTCCGACGGGCTACGCGATCAACCCCGCTCGCGACCTCGGCCCGCGCATCGCGCACGCGGTGCTGCCCATCAAGGGCAAGGGCTCGAGCGACTGGAGCTACGCGTGGGTCCCCGTCGCCGGACCGATCATCGGCGGTGTGATCGCGGGCCTGACCGCGCCCGTGCTCATCGCCTCGCTCGCCGCCGCGTGAGCACGCGAGGAGGGGGTCCACGGGCCCCCTCCTCGCGCCGTCCGCGCTCCCGAAGCATCCACCGCATCCACCACTCAACGAAGGAGTTCCGGTGAACGACTACGTCATCGCCATCGACCAGGGCACGACCTCGACGCGTGCCATCCTCTTCGACCACGCCGGCAGCATCGTCTCGACGGGCCAGCTCGAGCACGAGCAGATCTTCCCGCACGCGGGCTGGGTCGAGCACGACCCCAAGGAGATCTGGAACAACACGCGCGAGGTCATCGGCCAGGCGCTCTCGAAGGCCAACGTGACGCGCCACAACGTGAAGGCCATCGGCATCACGAACCAGCGCGAGACCGCCGTCGTGTGGAACAGGACGACGGGCGAGCCCGTCTACAACGCCATCGTCTGGCAGGACACGCGCACGCAGAAGATCGTCGACCGGCTCGCCGACGGCGACACCGACCGCTACAAGCAGAAGGTCGGCCTGCCGCTCGCGACCTACTTCTCCGGCACCAAGATCGTCTGGATCCTCGAGAACGTCGAGGGCGCTCGCGAGGCGGCGGAGGCCGGCGAGCTGCTGTTCGGCACGACCGACTCGTGGGTGCTGTGGAACCTCACGGGCGGCGTCAACGGCGGCGTCCACGCGACCGACGTCACGAACGCCTCCCGCACCCTGTTCATGGACCTCGAGACCCTCAGCTGGGACGACGAGATCCTCGCCGACTTCGGCGTGCCGCGATCGATGCTCCCCGAGATCCGCTCGTCGTCCGGCGAGTTCGGCGTCGCCGCCTCCGAGTCGCTGCTGCGCGAGACGCCCATCACGGGCATCCTCGGCGA
>JAPSIA010000116.1 GCA_031179215.1 Agrococcus sp. | reverse complement strand
CTCAGCGCCTCGCCGCCCGCGAGATCTCCCGGGAGGAGCGGCACCTGGACGATCGGGATGCTGCCGACCGCGCTGCGCAGGCTCGTGAGGTGCTGCTCCTCCTGCGCGCGCCGCGCGGCGAGCAGCGCGCCGGCGTCGGCGGGGGAACGGCGGTTGACGACGATGGCGGCGGGGTCGACGTCGAGCTCGGACAGCTGCCGCACGACCTCGATCGACTCGGCGACGGGCAGCCGCTCCGCGACGCTCACGACGATGAACGACGTCGCGGCCGCATCCGTCACGATGCTGCGCATGAGCGCGAAGCGGTCGCGTCGCGCGATGAGCGTGCGCCGCAGCGCTGCGTCGGCGCTCGGCGCCTGGTCCTTCGTGCCGACGAGGCCGCGGGCGGCCGCGGCGAATCGCTCCGACCGATCGCGGCTCGCGATCAGTGTCTCCGCCCAACCGGTGAGCTGCTCGGGGAGCGCGAGGAGCCGCAGCGTGTGCCCGGAGGGCGCCGTGTCGAAGATGACGAGGTCGTACGCGTCGAGCCCGTGCTCGATGAGCTCGGCGATGCGCTCCAGGACCGCCGACTCGTGGCTGCCGGGAGCCGATCGCGCTCGATCGAGATGCTGCTGCGCCTGGCGGTGGAGGCGCTCGGGCAGCAGCCGGCGCATGGTCTCCCCCACGGCGGCGAAGTGGCGCTCGATCGTCGCGAGCGGGTCGATCTCGACGCCGTCGACGCAGCCGGCGCCGCTCGAGAGCACGCGCGTCGGCTCGTCCGCGAGCGCGCGATCCCAGACGTGACCGAGGCTGTGCGCGGGGTCGGTCGAGACGAGCAGCACTCGACCGCCGTCCCGGGCGCGGGCGACGGCGAGGGCGGCCGCGACGGAGGTCTTGCCGACGCCGCCCTTGCCGCCGACGAAGAGCACGCGGCGCGAGCGGGCGAGCGCTAGCAGCATGCGATGTGGTCGAGCGGAGACGCGGGGATGCCGATGCGGCGATGCCACGCGTGGAAGTCCTCCCAGACGGCGGGCAGCAGCTCCGCCGAGTAGTAGGCGGCGGGGTCGGGCACGCCGAGCGCCTCCCCGAGCACGACGATCATGAACAGGTCGTCCTCGCTCCGCTGCTCGCGCAGCAGCATCTGGCGATAGGGGCCCGCGTAGTACTCCTGGAGGCCGTCGCGGAGCGCGGCCCAGCGCCGGGAGCGTCGCTCCCGGCGCTGGGCCGCGCTCGAGGTCACGTCGTCAGACGTGCTCGCGCTCGCCGGTGAGCGAGGCGTCCTCGTGCTCCTGCTCCGGCGGCGCCTTGGCCGCCCGGCGCATGGCGAGCACGGCCTCGATGGCCACCCAGACGCTCGAGACGATGATCACGACGTCGATGGCGAACAGCAGCCAGTCGGCGTCGCCGGGCGCGGTGAAGCTCACGAGCTGCTCGAGCGCCGCCCAGAACGAGAGCACGAACACGAGCACGAGCGGGATGATCGCCGGCAGCGGGTTGCGCCGCTTGCGGATGAGCATGACCGCGACGATCGAGAGCGTCAGCGACGCCATGATCTGGTTCGTCGTGCCGAACAGCGGCCAGATCCGCAGGCCGCCCTCGCCGCCGAGCCCCTGCGAGAAGGTCAGGCCGAGGCCGACGACCACGACGACGATCGTCGCCGGGATCTTGGAGATGCGCACCTTGAACGCGTCGCCGATCTCCTGCACGACGAAGCGCAGCAGGCGCATGCCGGTGTCCATCGTCGTCGCCGCGAACAGCACCGCCATCGTGGCGAGCACCGTGGCGCTCAGCGACGCGGGCAGGCCCAGGCCGCTCTCCATGAGCTGCCCGCCGCCCTGCACGAAGGCGTTGACGCCTCCGGCACCGAAGGAGCTGTAGATCTCCTCCCACTCGGCGACCGACTGGATGCCGCCGATCACCGCGAGGATGGTGCCGAGCGAGAGCATGCCCTCGCCGACGGCGCCGAAGTAGCCGACGAAGCGCGCGTCGGTCTCCTTGTCGATCTGCTTCGACGTCGTCCCGGAGGAGACCATGCCGTGGAAGCCCGAGATGGCGCCGCACGCGATCGTGACGAACAGCAGCGGCACGAGGCTGGGCGTGCCCTCCGGCAGGTCGGTGTTGAGCATCGGCGCGACGATGTCGGGCTTGTCTGCGCCGAAGAGCGCCGCGATCAGCACCGCCCCGAACAGCAGGATGAGGCCGACGAAGAGCTGCACGCCGTTGATGTAGTCGCGCGGCTGCAGCAGCACCCACACCGGCAGCAGCGAGGCGATCGCGCCGTAGATGAACAGCGCGAGGATCCACACGGTCGAGGGGCTCATGCCGAGGAACGACTCGGGCAGCACGACCGGCACGCTGTCGCCGACCACGATGAGCGCGTACAGCGCCACGACGCCCACGATCGTGACCGGGATGAGCGGCCACCGCATCCGGTAGACGGCGACGCCCACGAGCAGCGCCACGATGATCGCTCCCCACGTGGGGATCACCGCCGTCGGCGTGCTGATGAGCAGGTTCTTGATCACGACGGCGAAGGCCGCGATGACCATGAGCAGCAGCAGGAAGATGACGACGAGGAACAGGTTCGCGCCGCGCTTGCCGATGTACCGGCCCGAGAGCGCGCCGATCGACTTGCCCTTGTTGCGCAGCGACGCCCACAGCGCGCCGAAGTCATGCATCCCGGCGAAGAACACCGTGCCGATCGTCACCCAGAGGAACGCGGGCAGCCAGCCCCAGATGACGGCGATCGCAGGGCCCACGATCGGCGCGGCGCCGGCGACCGACGTGAAGTGGTGGCCCCAGAGGATGAACTTGTTCGTCGGGACGTAGTCGACCCCGTCGCCCAGCTCGTGAGCGGGTGTCCTGAAGGAGGCGTCGAGCCTGTACACCCGCTTGGCGAGGTACTTGGAGTAGAAGAGGTAGCCGGCGGCGAACATCGCCAGGCCGATGATCATGAGCACCAGGGAACCCATCGAGTTCTCCCCTTTCGCGGCATGCGTCGTTGCAGGTCGAGGGCGGCCCGCGGACGCGCCGCCTAGCGATGACCATAGTGCAGCCTGTGAACTGACCGTGGGGTCCCGCCCCGATTCATCGCTCCTGGCGCGTGGCCTCCACCTGCCGCGCGAGCAGGGTCACGAGCTCGTAGACGACGTGGCTCGCGGCGATGCCCGTCATCTGCGCGTGGTCGTAGGCCGGCGAGACCTCGACGACGTCGGCGCCGACGATGCGCGAGCCCGCGAGCGCGCGCAGGATGCGCAGCAGCTCGCGGCTCGTGAGCCCGCCGGCCTCCGGGGTGCCGGTGCCGGGCGCGTGCGCGGGGTCGAGCACGTCGATGTCGATCGAGACGTAGAGGGGCTTGTCGCCGATGCGGTCGAGGATCCGCTCGATCGCGGCGGCGACGCCGTGCTCCTCGACGTACTCGCTCGTGACGATCGAGAAGCCGAGCCGCGCGTCGTCCTCGAGGTCCTGCTTCGAGTAGAGCGGGCCGCGCGTGCCGACGTGGCACGAGGCGGTGAGGTCGATGAGCCCCTCCTCGCTCGCGCGGCGGAAGGGCGTGCCGTGCGTGATCGGCGCGCCGAAGTAGGTGTCCCACGTGTCGAGGTGCGCATCGAAGTGCAGCACCGCCACGGGGCCGTGCTGCTTCGCGACGGCCCGCAGCAGCGGCAGGGCGAGCGTGTGGTCGCCGCCGATGGCGACGATGCGGTCGGCGCGCCCGGCGAGCGCGGTCGCGGCCTGCTCGACCTCGGCGACGGCCTCGGCGATGTCGAACGGGTTCACGGGGATGTCGCCCGCGTCGACGACCTGCGCGGCGGCGAACGGCGAGGCGTCCTGCGCGGGGTTGTACGGGCGCAGGAGCCGCGACGACTCGCGCACGTGCGACGGTCCGAAGCGCGTGCCGGGCCGGTAGCTCACGCCCGTGTCGAAGGGGATGCCGACGACCGCGATGTCGGCGCGCGGCACGTCCTCGATGCGCGGCAGGCGCGCGAAGGTCGCGATGCCGGCGTAGCGGGGGTTGACGGATGCGTCGACGGGTCCGATGGGGTCGGTCATGAACGGTCTCTCCTTGCGTGGGGCGGCGCCGGTCAGGCGGCGCGCTGTGGGATGTGCACGAGCTGCACGCCGCCGGCGGCGACGGCGGCTGCGATGGCCTCGGGGATGGCGTCGGTCGACGCGACGCGCGTGCCCGTGGCACCGAACGCATCCGCGAGCGCCGCCCAGTCGGGCTGCACGAGGTCGACGCCGACGGGCGCGATGCCGCGGTCGAGCTCGTTCTGCTTGATCTCGGCGTAGCCGCCGTTGTCGACGCACACGACCGTGAGGTCGAGCCGCTGCTCGATCGCCGTCGCGAGCTCGTTGACGCAGAACATGAGCGCGCCGTCGCCGATGACCGTCACGACGGGCCGCGAGGCCTGCGCCACCCGCGCGCCGATCGCGGCGGGCAGCCCGTAGCCGAGCGTCGCGTAGGTGGGCGTGTAGAGCAGCGAGTGCGGGCGCGACTGCCGCAGCAGGTTCGCGAGCGCCATGTAGACGATCTGCGACGAGTCGCCGGCGACGATCGCGTCGTCGGGCAGCCCGCTCGCGATGGTCTCCGCGAGCGCCACGGTGTCGGGCAGGGCGGCACGCGTCTCGGCGGCGATCGCCTCGCGCGCGGAGGCGAGGTGGCGCGGCTCGCGCGCGGATCCGGGTAGCAGCTCGAGGAGCCCGTCGAGCACCGCCGCGGCGTCGCCGACGATGCCGACGCTCGCATCGAGGTTCTTGTGCAGCTGCGCCGCGGCGATGTCGATGCGCACGACCTCGCCGCGCGCCTCGAGCCGCGGCGCCCACAGCTCGGCCTCGCCGAGCTTCGAGCCGACCACGACGAGCACGTCGGCGGCCTCGGCGACCTCGCGCGCGGCGGCGAGGCGGAGGTTCGCGCCGAGCGAGAGCGGGTGGTGCTCGTCGACGGTGCCCTTGCCGTTGAGGGTCGTGAGCACGGGCGCGCCGAGGCGCTCCGCGAGCGCGGTGAGCTGTCGGCTCGCGCGCGTCGCGCCGCCTCCGGCGACGATCACGGGCGAGCTCGCGCGCTCGAGCAGCGCTGCGGCCTCGTCGAGGGCGGCGGCGTCGCCGCGCTCGGGCGCGGGCGCGGGTCGCGCGGCTCTCGCGGCCGCCGCGACGCCCGCGGGCGCCTCGAGCACGTCGAGCGGGATCTCGATGTGCACGGGCCGCGGCCTGCCGGTGCGGAAGAGCGCGAAGGCGTCGTGCACGGCGTCGACGGCCTCGGCGGCGCTCGTGGCGCGCCGCGACCACGCGGCGACGGCGCCCGCCATCGCCGACGCATCCTTCGTCTCGTGGAGCGTGCCGACGTCGGCGAACTCCGCGCCGAGCGCGACGCCGGGCGAGAGCACGATCATGGGCCGCGACTCGCAGAAGGCCGTGCCGACGGCGCTCATGGCGTTCTGGAGGCCCGGCCCCGACGTGGTGATCACGACGCCCGGCAGGCCCGTCTGCTGCGCCCAGCCGTCGGCGCCGTAGCCGGCGCCCTGCTCGTGGCGGGTCGTGACCGCCCGCATCCCGAGGTCTGCGAGCGGGCGGTAGAGCTCGAGGTTGTGCGTGCCGGGGATGCCGAAGACGGCCGTGACGCCGTAGGCGCGGATCGTCTCGAGCACCGCGCGCCCCGCGGTGTCGGCGTACCGCTCGCTCATGCCGCCGCCTGGAAGCGGCGCTCGCCGCCGACCCACGTCTCGG
>JAPSIA010000031.1 GCA_031179215.1 Agrococcus sp. | reverse complement strand
CGCCGGCTCGCGGGCAGCGTCGCCCTGGTGAGCGCGACCCTCGGGGTCGGCGGTGCGATCGGGTTGCCGCTCGCGGCCTTCATCGCGCAGACCTACGACTGGCACTTCCTGTTCTGGGCCGCCGCGGCACTCGGAGCGCTGCTGCTCGTGGCGGTGACGCTGGTCGTACCCGAGAGTCGGCAGCGCGCGGGCGGCCGCTTCGACGTCGTGGGAGCCATCGGTCTCTCGATCGGGCTCACCGGTGTGCTGCTCGCCCTGTCGAAGGGCGAGGCGTGGGGCTGGTTCTCGCCGTGGACGCTGCTGTGCCTCGGGGGCGGCGTCGTCGTGCTGCTCGTGTGGGGCTGGTTCGAGCTGCGCGTCGCCGCGCCCCTCGTCGATCTGCGGGTGAGCGCTCGCGCTCGGGTGCTCATGACCAACATCGCGTCGATCGCGATGGGCTTCGCCCTCTTCACCTCGAGCATCGCCTTCCCCCAGCTGCTGCAGCTGCCCGCCGAGCGCGGCGGCTTCGGCCTCTCGCTGCTCGCTGCGAGCCTCGTGCTGGTCCCAGCCGGCCTCGCGATGCTGGTGATGTCGCCGGTCGCCGGTCGCATCTCGCGCGTCGCGGGGCCGAAGGCGCTGCTCGTCGCAGGCGCCGCCGTGCTCGCCCTCGTCTACCTGGTCGCGACCTTCGCGCCGCTCTCCGTGCTCACGATCCTGGTGCTCAACGCCTGCCTCGGCATCGGCATCGGACTCGGCTACGCCGCCATGCCGTCACTCATCATGAGCGCCGTTCCGCGCAGCGAGACGGCGGCCGCGAACGGCCTGAACACGTTGATGCGCGGCTTCGGCACGAGCGTCGCCGCCGCGGTCGTCGCCGCCGTGCTCGCCCAGGGCGCGGCGGCGAGCGGCCTGCCGACGGCGGCCTCGTTCACGAGCGCGTTCGCCTTCGGCTTCGTCGCCGCGGCGATCGCCGCGCTCATGGCCGCCTTCATCCCCAAGGCGACGCCGGAGTGACCGCTGTCCGGCGTCGCGGTCGACGCCGCTGCCGCGCCTAGGAGACGCGGCTCGAGCCGTGCTCGCGCCAGTCGGTGCTGTGCACCACGTGATAGGGCTGGTTCGCGAGATCGTCGGCGAAGCCCGGCACGAAGACAGGCGGCTCCCCGGCCAGGACTGCCTCCGCGAAGACGAGCAGCGGGAACGTCGAGTCCGTGTAGTCGCCCGGAACCGAGGCGGCGAAGCCGCCGTCCACCGCGTGCATCGGGAGCGCCTGCACATCCTCCGCCTGATTGAGTCGGCGGAAGCGGAGCGTCGCACCGGTGACGCGCGGATCGTCGCCCTCGAGCCGCACCTCCATGGCTTCGCCGCGCTCGAATCGCTCCGGCACCCGGAGCTGGAGCTCGACTCGGGGCCGGCTGGATCGATGACGGCGAGGGCTGCGCTCGTCGCCCGTCCGGGCCCGGAGCTGCTCGAGCTCCTTCGTCAGCAGGAAGAGGTCTTCCCGCATCGCCATGGTGCGGTCGCGCCAGGAGCCCCGTTCCGCGACGCCCACGCCGAACGCGAGATCGGTCCGGTAGATGCCCTCGACGATCCCGGGGATCCGGGCGTAGGCGGCGTGCGCCTCGCGCAGCTCGTCCACCGCTCGCGCCATCACCCCGGCGTCGGCCACGCGGCGCGCGATCGCGTACGAGGTCGCGGCGCGCAGCTTGCCGCTGAAGAAGCGCCCGAGCTGCACGAGCACGCGAGCATCGACGAGGGCTCGCGTCGTCGTCGCTCCGCCGTCGGCGGCGAGCGCCGCCTCCTCGAGCGCGCGCTCGCCGTCCTCGACCATGCGGTCGATCCAGCCCGCCACCTCGAGCGGCGTGTGCTTCGCGGTCACCGCGTCGGCGAGGACGGCATCCGCGTACTCGCCGACGGCGTAGAAGAGCGTCGGGTCGAACGAGCTGACCCCTTCCCACGTTCGCGGCTCCGGGATGTCGAAGGCGTAGTGCGACGACTGCTTCCAGTACGAGACGGCGAGATCGACGTACATCTCCGGCCAGTAGAAGTTGTTCGCGCCACTCACGCCGTGCACGACCGTCATGAGCGGCAGGATGCGACTGAGCGGTGCGAGCGCGTCCTCGAGCGGACCCGCGGCGGGACCGTGCTCCGCGCGCAGGTGCCGCCGCCAGACCTCCGGCTCGGCGTCGGGCGCGTACAGCAGCCGTCCCCAGAGGAGGTAGGTGTAGGAGAACTTCTTCCAGTCGTCGACGCCGAGGCGCAGGTCACCGCGCTCGTAGACCTCACGACCGCCCGGGACGCCGGTGCCCCTCCGGCCCTTGAAGGTGAGCGGCTCGCAGAGCTCGAGGCCGCGGGAGCCTCCGATGGTCGCGCAGCGCCCGAAGCCGGCTGCGATCGCCGGATCCCCCCAGAGCAGCAGCTTCTGCGTGCCGGGCCACATCCTGAACATGAAGTCGACCGGGCGGTCCTCGGCGAGGAAGTCGCCGTAGCCGTAGCGCGTGAACCGACGGTCGCCGTTCGTGACGCCCGTCATCGAGCGGTCTGCACCTGGCCAGAGCAGCGGCTCGCGCTCCATCTGGCGGATAGACGTCTGGTGGTAGGGCAGCCCCATGTGCTCTGCCCAGTACTTGCCGGAGATCACCGGCCGGAGGTTGGGCTTCCGCACGGCTTCGACGAGCGCCGCGTCGACGCCCTTCGCGTGCATGTCGATCTCGAGCGGACGGCCCACCTCTGACGCGGCGGTGAACATCGCGTCCCAGAAGCGCTCGTGGCCCTCCTCGTGGATCCCGCCCTCGTGATGGACGCGGAACGTGATGCCGTCGATCTCCGGGACGGTCTCGAGCAGCAGGCGGAGCGCGTCGGCCGAGTACGAGGCGTGGTTCTCCTCGCTGACACCGAGGATGGGGAACTCGTGCGGGGAGTCGAAGCCGAAGTCGTAGGCGTGGTTCCAGAGCCCGAGCTGGAAGTGCATGCCGCGCCGCTTGACCTCACGCGCGATGAACGCGAGCGAGTCGAGGTTCCTCGCTCGTTCGACAGCGTCGACCCCCTGCGCTCGCACCTGGTGGCCCGGGACCTCGAGCAGGAAGGGGTACGCGAAGCACAGGTAGTTGTCGGTCGCGGTGCGGCTCTCCCAGCCGGTGCCGTAGTTGTACTGCATGCCGAGAGCGAGCTGGAAGCGATTGAAGCGCTGCAGGGCCAGGTGGTCGAGGTACTCGCCCCAGAAGCGACGGTCGTGGAACCACGGGGTGTCCTCGTGCACGCTCGAGAAGTTGCGCTGGATGCCCCGCACCGGTACCGCGGGACGATCGACGACGAGCTCGCCGATCGGCAGTCCGGCGGCTCCTCGAGCGCGCAGCCGCTCGGCCACCTCGGTGAGCGCGTACGCGCGTCCGCGGTCGTCCGCGGCGGCGATCACGACGCGCCGCGCCTCGTCGGCCCCCGCCTCGGTGCGGAAGGCGTGGGACTCTGCTCCGGTCGGCGTGCGCTCGGGAGCCGCGGGATCGTCCACGTCGACGACCGCGACCTCGATCGGCGTCCGGTGCGCGTCGACGCGGTCGGGCCTGGCAGTCGCGGCCTCCCGGAGCACACCGGTCGCCCAGGCGACGGGCGGCGCCGAGAGGAGGCGATCGTCGCCGTGGATCGTGAGCCAGTCCCCGTGTGCGAGCATGCGTGCCTCGTCTCCTTCGGAAGTCGATGTCATCTCTAGCCGTTCGCGACCGAGTGGCGGGGCGGGAGTGTCGCGCCCCGCCACTCGAGGGTGATCAGTCCGCGACCTCGAAGACGCGGATGGTCGGGAGCACGTTCGAGCCGTCGCCCAGGTACCGGACGTCGGTCGAGGTGACGAGCGTGGATCCGGTGTACATGAGCGGGGCGAAGAGCGCCTGCTCGGTCGTGTAGCGGCCGACCTCGGCCATGGCGGCGTCCTGCTCGTCGGGGTCGAGCGTGGTGCTCACGGCGTGCTCGAGCTCCTCCAGCTCGGGCGAGGTCCACTCGAACGGGTTCTGCGAGTTGCTGTGCAGCTGGCGCTGGATCTCTCGCGGTGCGATCGGCTCGCTGCTCACGATGAACATGTACATCGGGAACTCGCGCGCGATCACCGAAGCGGTGGCGTTCTGCGCGGGCGTGGGGGCCCACGTGACGTCGATGCCGATGTCGCCGAGGAACTGGCTGATGGTCGGCTCGAACGCGGTCGTGAAGACCGTGCTCGGCATGCTCACGTCGAAGCCGTCCGGGTACCCGGCCTCGGCGAGGAGCTCGCGCGCGCGCTCGGGGTCGTAGTCGTAGGTGCCCTCGAGCTCCGGCAGGTAGGCCTCGCCTCGCGGGTTGAACATCTGCTCGGTCGCCATGCCGACGCCCGAGAGCAGCTGGGTCACCATCTCCTCGCGGTCGAAGGCGTGGTTGATGGCCTGCCGCACGCGGACGTCCCCGAGCGGCTCGAGCGACGTGCCGTCCCGGTCGGCGAGGTTGAGGTAGACGACCGACTGCACATCGGTCTGGAAGGTGTTGAACGCGTCGGGGGAGCCGAGGGACTCGAGCTGGTTCGCCGGGACCGTCGAGACGTCCACCTCGCCGGAGCGCAAGGCGTTGACCGCGGCCGTCTGGTCCTGCAGCACGCGCATCGTGACGGTCTGGAAGGGGTACGCGTCGACGTTCCAATAGTCCTCGCGCCGCTCGAGCACGTAGCTCGAGCCGCTGACGCTGCGCTCGGTATCGAGCAGGTACGGGCCCGATCCGATGGGGTCGGTCGCGGTGCGGTCACTGTCGATCGTCGCCGGGTCGGCGATGACGCCCAGATCCATGGCGAGGTTGCTCAGCAGCGCGGGGTCGGGCTCCGTCATCCGGATCTCGACGGTGTGCGCGTCGACGGCTTCGACCGCCTCGACGGTCGTGAGCTTGGACTGCTGCTGACCGGGCGTCGTGCGGTTGCGCTCGAGCGTCGCCGCGACCGCCTCGGCGTCGACGGGGTCGCCCGAGCTGAACGTCATGCCCTCGCGCAGCGAGAGGGTCAGCGTCCGGCCGTCCTCGCTGTACTCCCACGACTCCGCCGCGTTCGGCTGGATCTCGCCGGCGTTGTCGAGGTACAGCAGGGTGTCGTAGATGGAGGCCCACACGTAGGCCTGGTTGCCGCCGTCGAGCTGCGCGGGATCGAGCGAGCGCGGCGCGGACGTGATGGCGATGCTGATGGTCGCGTCGGACGGCGCGCTCGCCGCGCCGTCGGTCGGGGCCGGCGCTGCCGACGAGCCGCTGCAGGCGGCGAGCGCGAGCGCGAGCGTCGCGGCGGCGACAGCGGCGACGCCTCGGCGGCCACGATCGCTGTGAGCGTGGATGGTGCTGGACATCGTTCCTCTTCTCCGTTGAAGGGTCTTGCTGCGGGGTGCGATCGCTCGGCGCTGCGTCGATGCTGCCGGTCGTGCGTGGCGCAGTGCGATGAGTCAAGCACCGATCCGACCAGATGACAACCGATTGCCAAATGTTGCCACGACAATCGCTGCCTCGTCCGCGAGGAGCGGCGCCCGTGCGCGAGCGGCCGCGTCAGCGCGCGCTGGCGCGCTGCGCGGAGCGCACGTGCCTCGCGAGCAGTCGTGCGACGGCGTCCGGGTGCGAAGCCGGCAGCAGGTGCGCGGCGTCGGGCACGATGACGTGCTCCGCGCCGGGCACCGCGGTAGCGATGCGCGCCTGGTGCTCGACGGGATTCGCGGGATCGAGCGCTCCCGACACCACGAGCGTCGGCACCGCGAGCCCCGGCAGCTCCGCCGTCACGTCGGCCTCGGCGAGGAGGTCGCTCGCGAACGCGTAGCCCTCGTCGGGCGATGCCTCGAGCATCGCGCGGAAGCCCGCGACCGCCTCCGGGCGCTCGGCCTGGAAGGTCGGCGTGAACCACCGGTCGAGGATCGAGGGCACGAGCGGCGCCAGACCCCCGGTCCGCACCGCGCGGGCGCGCTCGATCCACACCTCGCGCGGGAAGCGCGCGGCGCAGCACATCGCGGTGACGCTCGCGAACCGGTCCGGTCGCTGCGCGGCCGCGTGCAGCGCGACCATGCCCCCGAGCGATACACCGGCGACGTGGGCGCGCTCGACGCCATGGGCATCGAGGGCACGCACCGCATCGTCGACGAGGTCATCGAGGGAGAAGGGGGCGGCGTCGGCGCCCGACCGCTGGTCGCGCTGGTCGAGCGTGACGGCGTGCAGGTCGTCGGGCAGTGACGAGACGACGCCGTCCCACATCGCTGCGGTGGTCGCGAGCGAGTTGAGCAGGACGACGGTCTCTCCTGGCTTGGCGACGTCGCGGGCTTCAGACTGCAATCGATTGCCTCTCGGACATGGATGATGGGGGATCTGGCCCGGGACCTACGCGCGGACGGGCCCGACCGAGTCGCGCCAGACGAGCTGGGTGCGCAGCGGCGCGCCGCGGGCGCCCGGGCCGTCGTCGATGAGCGCGACGAGGCGACGCGCTGCCTCCTCGCCCGCGTCGCCGAGCGGCGAACGGATCGTCGTGATCGCCGGGGAGGTGAAGTCGGAGCCGAAGATGTCGTCGAAGCCGATGAGGCTCAGATCCTGGGGCACCCGCACGTTCGCGCTCCGGCACGCGCGCAGCAGGCCGATGGCCATGAGGTCGTTGAAGGCGAGGACTGCGGTGACCCCCGAGCGCTGCACGGCGTCGAACGACGCCTCGCCGCCGGTGACGGTCGGCTCGCGCGTGCCGACCACCCGGACGGCGATGTCTCGAGCGGCCGCTTCACGAGCGACCGTCCGCTCGCGCAGGCCGCTCATCCACGAGCTCGTCGGCCCGGGCACGAACGCGAGCGAGCGGTGCCCGAGGCGCACGAGCTCGTCGAGCGCCGCGACGATCCCGGGGCGCACGTCGGGCACGGCGCTCGGCACGCCGGGCACCTTGCGGTTGACGAGCATGACCGGCCGCCGCTGCTCGAGCGTGCGGATCATGTCGGTCTCGAGGCGCGAGGAGACGAGGATGAGCCCGTCGACGGAGTTGAGCAGCCGTTGCGCGGTCTCGGCCTCGCGGTCGGCGGACTCCTGGCTCTCCGCGAGCACGAGCGTGTAGCCGAGGCTCGCTGCGACGCGCTCCGCACCGCGGATGACGTCGAAGAAGACGGGGTTCGTGATGTCGGAGAGCATGAGCGCGAGGGTGTGCGTCCTGCCGGTCGGCAGGGCGCGCGCCATGGGGTTGAGCTGGTAGCCCATGGCTGCCGCCACCTCGCGGATGCGGCTCTCGGTCTTGGCGCTGATGCGCCCGGGCTTGTTGAGCGCCCGGGAGACCGTCGAGGGGCTCACGCCGCTGAGGCGCGCCACGTCGTAGATGGTGGCCGCCCCGCCACGCCTCGCTCGATGCGCTGCGAGCTCGGGCTTGCTCTCCGTCACGGCTGCCTCTCGGTCTCTGACTGGGTGTCGCGATGCTGCGATCAAGCTCGGCGCGAGTCTACCCATCGGCGCCCGCGCCGCTCGGAGCGGTGCGGGCGCCGATGGCGTCGGCCTCAGCGGGTGCCGAACACCCGGATGTCGGGCATCGAGCTGGAGTCGCCGACGTAGGCGACGCCATCGCTCGTCGCCCAGGTCTGCTCCTGGAGGAACATCGGGGCATACCAGGCCTGCTCGACCACGTACTCGTTGATCTCGCGATAGATCTCGTTCGCCCGCTCCGGGTCGGTCTCCTGCTGCACCTCAGCGAGCAGCGCATCGACCGTGTCGTCCTGGTAGCGGAAGGGGTTGTGCGAGCCGGTCGGCTGCAGGTAGAGCGCCGCGGTCCTCGAGGGCGCGGCGGGGCTGCCGAAGTTGAAGTACATGCCCCAGCGCGTCGTCTGCCCCGACTGCTGCGCCGGCACGGGCTCCCACTCGACGGTGATGCCCACGTCGGCGAGCGACTGCGCGATCGTCGGCTGGAAGCTCGTCACGACCAGGTTGGCGGGCATCGCGAGCGTGAAGCCCTCCTCGTACCCGGCCTCCGCCAGCAGGCGGCGAGCCTCCTCGGGGTCGTACTCGTAGCGGTCGTCGAGCTCCTCGATGAAGGCAGGCGAGCTGCGGTTGAACAGCTGCGACGCGGGCTCGCCGGCGCCGCCCAGGATGCCGTCGATCATGCCCTGGCGATCCAGCGCGTGGTTGATGGCCCGGCGCACCCGGACGTCAGCGAGCGGCTCCGAGACCTCGCCAGCGCGGTCGGCGATGATGATCGCACCGATGGAGCTGCCCTCGACCGGCGTGATCTCGAAGCCCGACGACTCCGCCTGGGCGCGCTGGGAGGCGTCGACCGTGCCGGCGTCGAGCTCGCCCGACATGAGCGCGTTGAAGAGCGCGGTGCGGTCCTGGATGGCGCGCACGGTGATCGTCTCGAAGGGGAAGGCCTCGACGTTCCAGTAGTCGTCACGGCGCTGCAGCACGTAGGTCGATCCGTCGACCGTGCGCTCGCGGTCGAGCACATAGGGGCCGGAGCCGACGGGATCGAGGGCACCGGCCTCGGACGCGAAGGCCTCGGGCTCGGCGACGACGCCGGCACCGTAGGACAGCGCGACGAGCAGGTTGGGGTCGGGCTCGCTCAGGGTGAGCACGACCGTGCGGTCATCGGTGGCCTCGACCGACTCGAGCGCCGCGAGGTTGCTCTGCTGCGGTCCGGCGGTCGTGCGCGTGCGCTCGAGCATCGTGGCGACGTCCTGCGCCGTGACAGGCTCGCCGTTCGAGAAGGTCATGTCCTCGCGCAGCGTGAGCGTGAGCGTCTTCGCGTCGTCCGAGTACTCCCAGCTCTCTGCGGCGTTGGGCTGCACCTCGCCGGTCGTGTCGCTGAGCACGAGCGTGTCGTACACGGCACCCCACACGTACCGCTGCTGCCCGTCGTGGAGCTGCGCGGGGTCGAACGAGTTCGGCGGTGCTTGGACGCCGACGGCGAGCGTCGCCGCCTCGGCCCCCGGGGCATCGGATGCACCGGGAGCGTCGGCGCCACCGCACGCGGTGAGCGCGAGGGCGATCGAGGCGGCTGCGGCGACCGCGAAGGTCGCGCGCGAGCGGGTTGGGTACGGCATGGTGTCTCCTTTGACAGCAGCTGCCGGCGGCAGCGTGCGGGCTAGCCCCGCGTGTAGAGGTCGCGAGGGGTGAGCGCGTTGAGCAGCGGTTCGCCGCGGCGGTAGCGCCGAGCGTTCTCTGCGATGACGTCGATCGAGCGCTGCGTGCGATCGGCGAGCTTGGGGGTCATGTGCGGGGTGATGAGCACGTTCGGGAGGTCCCAGAGCGGCGAGTCGGAGGGCAGGGGCTCCGGCACCGTCACGTCGAGACCGGCTCCCGCGATCTCGCCGGTCTGGAGCGCCCGGATGAGCGCGTCCTGGTCGACGACCGGGCCTCGCGCCATGTTGATGAGGAACGCACCGGGACGCATGACGCGCAGCTCGCGCTCGCCGATCATGTGGTGCGTCGCATCGCTCAGCTGCACGGCGAGCATGACGACGTCGGCCTCCGCGAGCAGCTCGTCGAGGCTGTCGCCCGCGTCGGAGGACAGCACGCGGTCGACGTTCGGGGGCGCCTCCCCGGCCTGCCGGCGGTAGCCGATCACGCGCATCCCGAATGCCTTGCCGAGGTCCGCCATCGCCTTGCCGGTGTGACCCATGCCGATGATGCCGAGCGCGCGTCCCCACAGCGCCTCGCGCTCGTGGTAGTCCGGGAGCCCCCTCCAGGTGTGCGCATCCTGCATGCGCAGCAGGCCGCGGGCGTCGAAGGTGAGCCCGAGGGCGAAGTAGAACGCGTGCTGCGCGAGCGCGGGGGCGGAGCGCCCTGCCGAACCGGTCACGATGAGTCCGCGCTCGAAGACCTCGGGCCGTGCCGACTTGGTGAGTCCCGAGTGGTCGCAGTGCACCCAGCGCAGCCTCGGAGCGGCGAGGAAGCGGTCGTCGAGGTCGATCGGGAGGATGGCGACCTCGGCGCGCTCGAGCACGTCGGCGACGGCTGCGGTCTCTCGGGGGTGCACGTGCACGAACTCCTCGGCACCGATCGCGTCGCGCAGCCGGCCCACCTCGTCGTCGCTCCAAAGGACCGTGGAGAGCACCGTGCCGATCGTCCGTTCGTGCTGCTGGGGCATCCGGGTGGCTCCTTCGGGGGGCGTCGTCATCGACGTCATGGCTGGTCCTCGAGCATCGTGGCGCATCGGCGCCCCGTTTGTCAACCGATTGCCTAGCGCGCTGCCGAGCGAGGGCTCGAGGGCTCGCCGGCGTCGGCGGAAGGGGCGGTGTGCTGCGCTCGGACCGCGTCGACGAACGCGGCCGATGCCGCGAGCTCCTCCGAGAGCGAGGCGATCGCCGTCACGTCGTCGACCGTGCGCTCACGCTCGAGCCAGTGGGCGATGGCGCTCGCGCAACCGGTGGCGACTCGTCCCGCGGCGAGCTCGGCCTCGGCGATCGGCACGATCCGCAGGCGGAGCTTCGCCGTGGAGTCCTGGGCGATCTGCGCGAGCAGGTGCTCGACGCGGGGATTGCGGAAGCGCGCTCGCAACCGCTCTGCGTAGCCCTCCGCGTCGAGCTCCGCCTCGAGGTGCCTCGACGCCTCGAGCCAGAGCGCATCGACCATCGCAACGAGCGCGTCGTCGTCCATGGCGTCGGCGACGGTGCGGTGGCCGCGGTGCGAGCCGGCGAGCGCGAGCAGCGTGTGCGCCCCGTTGAGCATCCACAGCTTGCGACGCTCCCACGGCTCGATGTCGTCGACGAAGCGCGCGCCCGCGTCCTCCCAGCGAGGCCTGCCGCCGGGGAAGGTGCCCGACAGCACCCAGTCGCTGTGCGCCTCCGTGATGACCGGCGCTCGATCCTCCCAGGGCGCCGCGGCGAGCGCCCGCTGCGCCTCGGCCGGGTCGAGGCGCGGCGTGATGCGGTCGACGGAGGTCGACACGAACGAGACCGAGCGCGCGATCCAGTCGCGCAGCCGAGCGTCGACGCGTGCCGCGGCCTCGAGCACACCTCGCTCGAGGAAGGGGCCGTTGCCCGGCACGTTGTCGCAGGGCACGACGGCGAGCGGGCCCGCATCCGCGTCCCTGCGTGCGGCGAGCCCGACGAGCAAGCGGCCGATGAGCGTGGTCGGCGCGTTCGTCCCGCCTCGCGCGATCGCTGCGAGATCGGCCTCGAGCGCCACGTCGTCGAGATCGAGCGATCCGTTCCAGCGCAGCCGGTAGCCGCGCTCGGTGACGGTCGTGGTCACGATGGCCACCTCCGGTCGCGCGAGGAGCGCTCGCAGCCGATCGAGCGCAGCGCCGTCGAGCACCTCCACGATGCTCGTCACCGCCTCGATGCGATCGCCGTCGGCGTCGCGCACCACGAGCGTGAACGTCCCATCCTGCGGCTCGAGCGCGACCGCGGCGTCGGGGCTCCGCCCGGTGAAGGCGGCGATGCCCCACTCCGCCGCGTCGCCGGCCCTCGCGGTGTACCAGGCCTGGTGCGCGCGGTGGAACGCGCCCAGTCCCAGATGGACGATCCGCACGGGAGCGGGTGCTGCGGGAAGGCCCGCGGCGGCGAGCGCATCCCGGGTCATCGGTGGTCTCATGAGCGGCCTCTCGTCGCGCGCCTCCCGCGGCGTCATCGCGACGGGACGGCCGGCGCGGGCGACCGGTCTCGGTCGCGACCCGCGCTGGATGCCGCTACTGTAGCCGACAATCGGTTGCCAACGCTGCTCGACCGTTGAGATCCCTGGAGGGCAGCACCCCGGAGAGGATTCCGCCATGACCACCATCGCATTCATCGGCCTCGGCATCATGGGCTTGCCCATGGCTCGAAACCTCGCCCGCGCGGGCCACAGCGTCACGGGAGTGGTCCGCTCGGACGCCGCCGCGGAGCGAGCCGACCGCGAGGGCGTCGCGACGGTCCGCAGCGCTGCGGATGCGGCGGCGGGGGCAGACGTGGTCATCACGATGCTGCCCGACACGCCCGACGTCGAAGCTGTCGTCGACGCGATCCTGCCCGCGCTCCGCGGGAGCGCCCTCGTCATCGACATGAGCACGATCGACGCCGGCGCGACGAGGGCGATCGCGGCCAGGGTCGCTGCGGTGGGCGGCCGCTACGTCGACGCGCCCGTCAGCGGCGGCGAGGCGGGCGCGATCGATGCCGCGCTCTCGATCATGGTGGGCGGCGCCGACGCCGACGTCGCCGAGGCCCGGCCGCTGTTCGAGGCGATGGGCCGCACCATCGTGCACGTCGGGCCGGTGGGCGCCGGCCAGGTCGTGAAGGCGGCGAACCAGCTCATCGTGGCCGGCAACATCCAGCTCGTCGCCGAAGCGATCGTGCTGCTGCGCGCCCAAGGGGCCGATCTGCCCGCCGCGCTCGAGGTGATCGGCGGGGGGCTCGCGGGCAGCACGGTGCTCGAGCGCAAGCGCGACGCGATGCTCGCGCATCGCTTCGACCCCGGCTTCCGCCTGCAGCTGCATGCGAAGGACCTCGGCATCGTCGAGCGAGCCGCGAGCTCGAAGGGGCTGGCGCTCCCGCTCACGGCGGCCGTCACCCAGCTCGTCCGTGCCCTCGTCGCCCGTGGCGACGGCGGCCTCGACCACTCCGCGCTGCTCAAGCTCGCGGAGGAGCTCAACGGCACCCCGACGAGTGGCGGGCACTCTGCCTGACCATCTTCGGCAATCGGTTGTCAAACCGCGATCGATCTGCTTCACTGATCCCGAGGCCGCGACGCGACACCGCTGGTCGCCCTCCGGAGCCATCCGATTCGTGACGAAGGAGTCATGTCATGCGCAACCACGCATCCCGATGCCATCGAGGTCTCCGCGCGAGACCGTCGATGCGCGCCGAGCGCGAGCGGGGGTAGGCGATGCTCCCCTACATCGCTCGCAGGGTGGGGACGGCGCTCATCCTGGCGCTGCTCGTCACGTTCATCACCTACTGGCTGTTGAGCTTCTCGTTCGACGGCGTCGTGGCGAACATCCTCGGCCCGGCCTCCTCGCCGGATGCCGTGGCGGCGCTCCAGCGCCAGCTGGGGCTCGATCGCCCGCTCGTCGTGCAGTACTTCGACTGGCTGTGGGGCGTCCTGCGGGGTGACTTCGGCGTCTCCTACTTCACGAGCGAGCCCGTCGCTCGAGCCGTCGTGAGCCGACTCGGCGTCACCCTCTCGATCGTGCTCGTCGCGCTCGCGCTCAGCGCGATCGTCAGCGTCGCGCTCGGCGTGCTCGCAGCGTCGCGCGCGGGCTTCCTCGACAAGCTCTCGCAGGGGATCTCGCTGCTGGGCCACCTCTTCCCCAACCTGCTGATCGCGATCGCGCTCGTGCTGGTGCTCGCCATCAACCTCAAGCTGCTGCCGGCGACGGGCTTCACGCCCTTCTCCGAGGATCCCGTCCGGTGGGCGGCGACCATCACCATCCCGGTGATCGTGCTCGTCATCAACGGCGTCGCCAACATGGCTGCGCAGGTGCGCGGCACGATGATCGGCGAGCTGCAGAAGGACTACGTGCGCACGCTGCGCTCGCGGGGCATCGGCGGCCGGTCGGTCGTCTTCAAGCACGCGCTCCGGAACGCCGCGGCGCCGGCGCTCGTCGTGCTGTCGCTCGAGTTCATCGCCATGTTCGGCGGCGCGCTCATCATCGAGAACGTCTTCGCCCTCCCAGGGTTCGGGTCGTTCGCGTTCAACTCATCCATCCAGGGCGACATCCCCGTGATCATGGGCATCACCGTGTTCGGCGTGATGCTCGTCGTGGGTGTCAACCTGCTGACCGACCTCGTGAACGGTTGGCTGAACCCGAAGGCGAGAGTCTATTGAGCAGCGAGAGCATGGTCGTCTCGGAGCCCGCGGAGCCGCGTGCGCGACGCTCCCCCTTCCGACGGCTCATCACCGACCCGCAGGCGATCATCACCGCGTCGTTCCTGCTCCTCCTCGTCATCCTCGGCATCCTCGCGCCCGTCATCACGCAGCAGGGCCCGAACGTCGCGAACCTCCAGGCGATCAACGCAGAGGTGGGCACGCCCGGGCTGCTGCTCGGCGGTGACCAGAGCGGCCGCGACATCTTCTCGAGGCTCATGCACTCGATCAACACGAGCGTCATCACGGCGCTCATCGGCGCGGGCGTCGCGACGACGATCGGCCTCTCGTTCGGCCTGGTCGGCGGCTACTTCGGGGGACGGATCCGCGCAGCGATCGAGTGGCTCTTCAACCTGATCATGACGTTCCCCGGCCTGCTGCTGCTCATCGTGCTCATGCCGCTCACCGGCGGCGACTACCGCGTCACGATGCTGATCTTCGGCGTGCTGCTGTCGCCGGGCGTCTACCGCATCGTGCGGAACGTCACCGTCGGCGTGCGCAACGAGCTCTACGTCGACGCCGCGCGCGCGTCCGGCCTGCCGACGGCGCGCATCCTGCTGCGGCACGTGATGCCCGCCATCCGCGGCCCCGTGATCGTCGCGACGGCGTTCATCATGGGCGGCGCGATCGGCACGCAGTCGGGCCTCGCGTTCCTCGGCGTCGGATCGACCGAGGTGCCGAGCTTCGGCGCCATGATCGCCTCGGGGTTCCTCAACCTCTACGTCGACGGCACGCAGTTCCTCTGGCCCGCCCTCGTGCTCGGCCTCATGACCTCGAGCTTCGTGCTGCTCGGCAACTCGCTGCGCGACGCGCTCGAGGGTCCGAGGCCCAAGGCCGTCAAGGCGACGGCGGGCGCGCGCGTCACGAGCCGTCAGGCTCGGCTCGCCGCGGGCCTCACCGGCCCCATCCCGGCGGCCGAGGCGGCGGCGCTCGAGTCGGACACCGACGCGCTGCTCCAGGTGCGCGACCTCGAGCTCTCCTACCCCTCGCCGGACGGCGGAGAGCCGAAGCAGGTGCTCCACGGCGTCTCCCTCGAGCTCCGCGCTGGCGAGACCCTCGGCCTCGTGGGCGAGTCGGGCTCGGGCAAGTCGCAGACGGCCTTCTCGATCCTCAAGCTCCTGCCGGCGACGGCCACCGTCACCGGCGGGTCCGTGCGCCTCGACGGCCGCGAGATCCTGCCGCTGCGCGAGAGCGAGATGCGCGGGATCCGGGGCCGCGACATCGCGTACGTGCCGCAGGAGCCGATGGCGAACCTCGACCCCGCCTACACCGTCGGCGCCCAGCTCGTCGAGGGCATTCGCGCGACGACCTCGCTCTCGCGTCGCGAGGCGAAGGAGCGCGCGATGGAGCTGCTGGGCAAGGTCGGCATCCCCGACCCCGCCCGCACCTACGCCTCCTACCCGCACCAGATCTCGGGCGGCATGGCGCAGCGCGTGCTCATCGCGGCGGCGATCGCGAGCCGGCCGCGGGTGCTCATCGCCGACGAGCCCACGACGGCGCTCGACGTCACGATCCAGGCCGAGATCCTCGACCTCCTGCGAGACCTGCAGGAGGAGATGGGGATGGCCATCCTGCTCGTGACGCACAACTTCGGCGTCGTCGCCGACATGTGCGACCGCATCGCGGTCATGCAGCACGGTCGCATCGTGGAGGAGGGTGACGTGCTGCAGGTCTTCCACGAGCCGCGCCACCCCTACACCCAGAGCCTGCTCCGCTCGATCCTCGACGAGACGACCGTGCGTGACGACGGCCGCTTCGCCGCGAGCGGCGCCGCGACGAAGGAGTCGAAGTGACCACCGAACCCCTGCTCGAGATCACGGACCTCCGCGTCGAGTTCCCGGGGCGCGGGTTCCGCGCCAAGCCCAACGAGGTGCTGCACGGGGTGTCGCTCGACGTCGCGCCCGGCGAGGTGCTCGGCCTCGTGGGCGAGTCCGGGTCTGGCAAGACCACGATCGGTCGCGCCGTGCTCGGGCTCGTCAAGCCCAGCGGCGGCACGATCCGCTTCGACGGCGAGGACATCACCCACGCCGGCCCCCGGGAGCGGCGAGAGCTCGCGAAGAGCATCCAGGTCGTCTTCCAGGATCCGTACACGTCGCTCAACCCGGCGCTCACGATCGGCGACATCCTGAGCGAGCCGCTCGTGGTGCGGGGCATCAGCGCGAAGGAGGCGCGGGCGCGGGTCTCGACGCTCCTCGACCACGTGGGCCTGCCGAAGGACGCCGCGGAGCGGCTCCCGCGCGAGTTCAGCGGCGGGCAGCGCCAGCGCGTGGCCATCGCGCGCGCGCTCGCGCCCGAGCCCCGGCTCATCGTCTGCGACGAGCCGGTCTCCGCCCTCGACCTGACGACGCAGGCGCTCGTGCTGCAGCTGCTCATGGACATCCAGGAGCGCACGGGCGTCGCGCTGCTGTTCATCTCCCACGACCTCGCGGTCGTGCGGCACTTGAGCCACCGCGTGGCGGTCATCTACAAGGGCGACATCGTCGAGGTCGGCCCAGCCGCTCGCGTGACGCTCGAGCCGGAGCACGGCTACACCCGGCGCCTGCTGCTCGCGGCGCCCGTCGCCGACCCCGTCGAGCAGCGCAAACGCCGCGCGGAGCGCAAGCGCCTCGCCTCCGCGGGCTACCTCGACACGCACGCCGGCCCGATCATCGCCGGCTGACGCCGCTTCCCGCAGACCGACCAGGACGGATCACCATGCCCAGCCCCGCGACCGACACCGCGCAGCACGACACGACGCGCCGCCTGCCGGAGGGCAGTCGCTGGCGGCGCCCCTTCCAAGTGCTGCAGACCAACCTGCAGCCCGTCGACGCGCTCATGGACGCGGATGCCGCCGTGGCGGCGGCGCTCGACTACGGCGCGGACACGTGGCTGCTCAACGCCGGCGGGATCCTCTCGTTCTACCCGACCGACCTGCCGTTCCAGACGCGCAGCCCCATGCTGGCGGATCGGCCCTCCGGCGACCTCCTCGGCGACGCAGTGGCGGCCGCCCACGCGCGCGGCGTCAAGGTCATCGCCCGATTCGACATGTCGAAGGTCTCGGGCGAGATCGCGAGTGCGCATCCGGAGTGGCTGTACCGAGCGCACGACGGCTCGCCCCAGCTGTACAACGGCCTCGCGAGCGCGTGCCCCTCGGCCGCGTACTACCAGGAGCGCACCTTCGACGTGCTCGACGAGGTGCTGGAGCGCTACGACGTCGACGGCGTCTTCTTCAACTGGTTCAACTTCAACGAGCGCGACTACAGCGAGGTCATGCACGGGCCCTGCCACTGTGAGGCGTGCCTCGAGGGCTTCGCGGCGTTCTCCGACGGAGCGCCGCACCCCGAGGGCATGCGGTCGCCGACGTTCGGGCGCTGGCGCCAGTACACCGCGTCGGTGCTCGCCGATCTCACCGCGCGCATCAGCGACCACGTCGCCGCGAAGGGCCGCGACATCGCGGTCGTCCTGCGTCGGGGCGCGCCGATCGAGTACCTCGAGGGCAACAACGCCTTCCGCGCGATGCCGGGCAAGGAGCTGTGGCCCTACTCGACCGGCGAGGCCGTGAGCGCCGTGACGGCGACGGATCCCGATGCCGTCGTGATGGTGAACTGCGTCGCCTTCGTCGAGTCGACCTACCGCATGGCGCCGGAGCAGCCCGAGCACTTCGCGCACCACATGCTGCAGACGATCGCTCGTGGAGGGAATCCCTCCGCCTACTACTTCGGGGCGCCGGATCGTCTGCCCATGCGGGAGGCGGTCTCGCTCGGGCGCGACGTGACGCGATTCCGGGCGAGCCAGCACGAGCTGTACGCGGGCCTGCGCAGCGCGGCGCCGGTCGCGCTCGTCCGCCCGGACTTCGGCTCCGCCCCTCCCGGGGGGTACTGGGCGCTCGTCGAGGAGTTCCGCGGCGTCTACCAGGCGCTGACCGAGCGGCACGTGCCCGTCGACGTCGTGCCGATCGACCGCCTCGACGCGGTCGCTCGGTCCGGAGCGCTCGACCGCTTCTCGCTCGTCGTGCTGCCCGACGTCGGGCGCCTGCGGGGCGCCGGCCCCGCGCTCGACGAGTACGTCGAGCGCGGGGGCGCGGTGCTCGTCACGGGCGGCTCGGGGATCAGCGACGATGGCATCGAGCTGCGCTCGAGCCCGGCCGTCGCCCGCGCGGGAGCGCCGATCGACGCGACCGACCTGCGCTCGTCCTACGCCTCGACGGCCGCACAGCCCGATGCCGCCTCCTTCGCCTACGCCGGCCCGATGGTCCCCGTCACGGGATCGCTCGAGCGACTGCGGTGGAGCGATGACGCCGAGCGCATCGGCGGCATCCTGCCGCAGGCGCCGTTCGGGCCGCCAGAGCTGGCCTTCGGGCACGCGGTCGGCGACGACCCGGTCTGGGCGCGGCGACGCGTCGGCTCGGGATGGAGCGCCGCGGTCCCGTGGACCATCGGCCGCACCTACCGCGAGTTCGGCAAGACCGACGCTCGCGACCTGCTCGTCGAGATCGTCTGCTCGCTCATCGACCTCGACGTCGAGCTCGAGGCCCACGAGGCCGTCGAGCTCGTGCTGGGCCGCAGCGGCGACGCGCTCGTCGTCCACCTCGTGAACCACTCAGGGCTGCGCCGGCGCTCGTACGGGCCGCACGTGCCCATCGAGGGCGCTCGCCTCCGCCTGCGAGGGCGCGCGACCGCCCCGGGAACCGCGACGGCGCTCGTCGCGGGCGAGCAGCTCGAGCTCCGCGCCGACGGTGAGGACCTCGTGATCGCGCTGCCGCGGCTCGAGCTCTTCGAGGTCGTCTCCGTCTCGCTGCGCTGAGCGCCCGCTCCGCGGACTCCGCGAAGTCGCGCGACGCTTGTCAACCGATTGCCAAACTGGCCGAGAGAACGTTAGGGTCAACCATGCTCACCCCTCCCATCACCGGCGCCGAGACGTCCCGGCTGGCCGAGCTCATCGAGGCGCTCCCGGGTGTCGAGGTGCTCACGGAGCCCGCCGCGATGGAGCCGTACCGCCGAGACCGCGCGAACGACCGCGCCGCCGCCGTGCCGCTCGCGGTCGTGCTCGCCGAGCGCACCGAGGACGTGCAGGCCGTCATGCGCTGGGCGTCCGCGCACTCCGTGCCCGTCGTGCCGCGCGGAGCCGGCTCCGGACTCTCCGGCGGCGCATCGGCGATCGAGGGCTGCGTCGTCCTCTCGACCGAGCGCATGCGGGCGCTCAGCATCGACGCGCCGACCCGCACCGCCGTCGTGCAGCCCGGCCTCATGAACGCCGAGGTCAAGGCCGCCGCCGCGGCCGTCGGCCTCTGGTACCCGCCCGACCCCGCGTCCTACGCGTTCTGCAGCATCGGCGGCAACGTCGCGACGAACGCCGGAGGCCTGTGCTGCGTGAAGTACGGCGTCACGACCGACTACGTGCTCGGCGTCGAGGTCGTGCTCGCCGACGGCCGCGCGCTGCGCGTCGGCGGGCCGCGGCTCAAGGATGTCGCGGGCCTCTCGATGCTCAAGCTCTTCGTGGGCAGCGAGGGCACGCTCGGCATCATCACCGAGATCACGCTCCGGCTGCTGCCGACGGCTCCCGAGCCGCGCACGGTCGTCGGATGGTTCGACAGCTCGGAGGCCGCCGGCGCCGCCGTCGCCGACATCGCCGCGCGCGTGCGCCCCTCGATGCTCGAGTACATGGACGGCGTGAGCATCAACGCCGTCGAGGACGAGCTCGCCATGGGCCTCCGCCGCGACGCAGCGGCGCTCGTCGTCGGGCGCTCCGACGACCGCAGCCCTGCCGGGGAGGAGGTCGCGGCGATGCTCGAGGCCTTCGAGCGGCACGGCGCCGTGGAGGCGTTCGAGACGGCGGATGCCGCGACGGGCGAGCGGTTCGCGCACGCCCGCCGGATCGCGATCCCGGCCGTCGAGCGCAAGGGATCGCTCATGCTCGAGGACGTCGGCGTCGCGATCCCCGACCTCCCGCGCCTCATCGCGGGCGTCGAGCGCATCGCCGCCGAGCGCGACGTCGTCATCGCCTTCATCGCGCACGCGGGCGACGGCAACACGCATCCGCTCGTCGTCGTCGACCTCGACGATCCCGACATGGTGGCGCGCGCAGAGCTGGCCTACGGGGAGATCATGGATCTCGCGATCGGCCTCGGCGGCACCATCACGGGCGAGCACGGCGTCGGCCGCCTCAAGCGCCCCTGGCTCGTCGACCAGATCGGCGAGGACCTGCTCGAGGTCTCCCACCGCGTCAAGCGCGCGCTCGACCCCGCGGGGATCCTGAACCCCGGCACGATCTTCGCCGCCTGAGCGGCTCCAGAGGAGGAACATGATGACGACACGAGTGGATGCAGCAGGACTCCAGGTCGACGCGGAGCTGCACGCCTTCGTCGAGCAGGAGGCGCTGCCCGGCAGCGGCGTCGACGCAACCCGCTTCTGGGAGGGCCTCGCCGCGATCGTCGCCGACCTCGGCCCTCGCAACCGCGCTCTGCTCGCCGAGCGCGATCGGCTGCAGGCGGAGATCGACCAGTGGCACCGGGAGCACGGCCTGCCGATCGACGCCGCGGCGTACCGCGCGCACCTCGAGGCGATCGGCTACCTGCTGCCGGAGCCCGAGCACGTCGAGGTCTCGACCACGGGCGTCGACGCCGAGGTCGCGCTCGTGGCCGGCCCGCAGCTCGTCGTGCCGGTCTCGAACGCGCGCTACGCGCTCAACGCGGCCAACGCGCGTTGGGGCTCGCTGTACGACGCGCTGTACGGCACCGACGCGCTTCCCGGCGCGCCCGAAGGGCCCGGGTACGACGCGGCGCGCGGAGCGCAGGTCGTCGCGGCGGTGCGCTCGTTGCTCGACGAGATCGTGCCGCTCGCGTCGGGCAGCCACGCCGACACCACCGCGTACCGCATCGCCGACGGCGCGCTCGAGGCAGCGCTCCAGGGCGGCGAGACGACGGGGCTGCGGGATCCGGAGCAGCTCGTCGGCGTCGTCGGGGACGCAGCAGACCCGAGCGCGATCGTGCTCGTGCACCACGGACTGCACCTCGAGGTGCGCATCGATCGCGACTCGACCGTCGGCGCCGCGGATCCGGCCGGCGTCTCGGATGTCGTGCTCGAGGCGGCGACCACCGCGATCGTCGACTTCGAGGACTCCGTCGCCGCGGTCGACGCGGCGGACAAGGTCGCCGCGTACCGCAACTGGCTCGGCCTGAACCGCGGTGACCTGCAGGAGTCGTTCTCGAAGCACGGTCGCACGGTCGTGCGGCAGCTCGCCGACGACCGGCGCTGCACCTCGCCCTCCGGCCAGGAGGTCGTGCTGCCCGGCCGCTCGCTGCTGTTCGTGCGCAACGTCGGCCACCTCATGACGACCGACGCGATCCTCGACGCCGAGGGCGCCGAGATCGGCGAGGGCATCATGGATGCCGCCATCACGGCGCTGACGGCGCTCCCGGGCCTCGATCCCGCGAACCCGCGCCGCAACGGACGCGAGGGCTCGATCTACATCGTCAAGCCCAAGATGCACGGACCGGAGGAGGTGGCGCTCGCCGTCGAGCTCTTCGGCCGCGTCGAGGCGCTGCTCGGCCTCGCCCCGAACACCATCAAGCTCGGGCTCATGGACGAGGAGCGCCGCACGACCGTCAACCTCAAGTCCGCGATCGCCGCCGCCGCAGAGCGCATCGTCTTCATCAACACCGGCTTCCTCGACCGCTCGGGCGATGAGATCCACACCTCCTTCGAGGCGGGTCCCTTCGTGCGCAAGGCCGCCATGCGCGATCAGCCGTGGATCTCGGCCTACGAGGACCAGAACGTCGACATCGGCCTCGAGGTGGGGCTCGCGGGCCGCGGCCAGATCGGCAAGGGCATGTGGGCCATGCCGGATCGCATGGCCGAGATGCTCGAGCAGAAGATCGGTCACCCGAGCTCCGGCGCGACGACCGCGTGGGTGCCGTCGCCGACCGCGGCGA
>JAPSIA010000115.1 GCA_031179215.1 Agrococcus sp. | reverse complement strand
GGAGGCCCGCGCGCTCTCGGCGTGGGTCGATGCGCGCGCCGAGCGCACGGGCGCGGTGAACACGCTGCTGCTGGGCCCTCGCGTGCGCGGCTGGAACACCGACGTCGGCGGCATCGTGCAGGCGTTCGGCAACGCTGGCCTCGCCTCGGATGCCGGCGTCGCGTCGGGCGCGATCGTCGGCGCGGGATCGACGGCGCACTCCGCCCTGCTCGCGCTCGCCGAGCTCGGCGCGCGCGCCGTGGCGGTCGCGGTGCGCGACGTCGCGAAGGGCGCCCGGCTCGTCGCCCTCGGCGAGCGGCTCGGCGTCGAGGTCGCGCTGCAGCCGCTCGACGTGCCGCTGCCCGCGGTCGACGCGGCGGTCTCGACCCTCCCCGCTGCGGCGGACGTCGTGCCGACGTTCGCGCATCCGCCCGCTCGGCTGCTCGACGCCGACTACGCGCGCGCGTCGGGCTCTCGCTACCTCGCCGCGCTCGGCGCGGAGCGCCTCATCGACGGCCGCGAGATGCTGCTGGGCCAAGCCGTGCTGCAGGCGCGCATCTTCGCGCTCGGCGACGCCGACGCGCCGCTGCCGGACGAGCCGCGCGTCGCTCGCGCGATGCGCGCCGCGCTCGTCGACGGCGCCGCTGGTCAGGCGGGCCCTGCCCGTCTGGAAGAATCGTGAGCATGCTGCGCTGGCTCACCGCCGGGGAATCCCACGGCCCCGAACTGATCGCGATCCTCGAGGGGCTCCCGGCGGGGGTGCCGATCACCGCGGAGCAGATCCAGGCCGATCTGCAGCGCCGCAAGCTCGGGGCGGGCCGCGGCGCTCGCATGAAGTTCGAGCAGGACGCGCTCTCGATCTCGGGCGGCGTGCGGCACGGGCGCACGCAGGGCGGCCCCGTCGCGCTCCGCGTCGGCAACACCGAGTGGCCCAAGTGGACCGAGGTCATGTCGCCCGCGCCGCTCGAGGGCGAGCTCACCGGTGCGCGCGCCGCGAAGCTCACCCGTCCGCGCCCCGGCCACGCCGACCTCGTCGGCATGCAGAAGCACGGCTTCGACGAGGCGCGCCCCGTGCTCGAGCGGGCGAGCGCCCGCGAGACCGCCGCGCGCGTCGCGCTCGGTGCGGTCGCGCGAGCCTTCCTCGGCGAGCTGGGCGTGCGGCTCGTGAGCCACACGCTCTCGATCGGTCCGGTGCGGGTGCCGGATGGCGCGCCGCTGCCGGTGCCCGACGACGTCGACCGGCTCGACGCCGACGAGCTGCGCTGCAACGACCCGGCCACGAGCGAGGCGATGCTCGCCGAGGTCGAGGACGCGCGCCGCTCGGGCGACACGCTCGGCGGCATCGTGGAGGTGCTCGCGTACGGGCTGCCGCCGGGCCTTGGCTCCTACGTGCACTGGGACCGTCGGCTCGACGGCCGCCTCGCGCAGGCGCTCATGGGCATCCAGGCGATCAAGGGCGTCGAGGTCGGCGACGGCTTCGAGACGACGCGGCGCCGGGGGAGCGTCGCCCACGACGAGCTCCTCGTCGAGGACGACGGTGTGCATCGGGCCACGGGGCGAGCTGGCGGCATCGAGGGCGGCATGACCACGGGCGACGTGCTGCGCGTGCGCGCGGGCATGAAGCCCATCGCGACCGTGCCACGAGCGCTGCGCACCGTCGACGTCGCGACGGGTGAGCCCGCCCAGGCGCACCACCAGCGCAGCGACGTGTGCGCGGTGCCCGCCGCGGGCGTCGTCGCCGAGGCGATGGTCGCGCTCGTGCTCGCCGACGCGATGCTCGAGAAGTTCGGCGGCGACTCGGCCGCAGAGACCCGCCGCAACCTCGACGCGTACCTCGCCGCCATCCCCGAGCGGCTGCGCACGGTCGCCGACGCGCGCGCCGGCGGATCGGATCCCGAGCAGCCGTGACCGCCGACGGTCCGCGGCCGGGCGATGAGGCGAGCGCGACGCCGCCCGTCGCGCTCATCGGTCCCATGGCCGCCGGCAAGACGTCGATCGGCCGCAAGCTCGCCGCGCGCATCGGGCGCACCTTCGTCGACACCGACCGGCTCGTCGTGCTCGAGCACGGGCCGATCCCCGACATCTTCGCCGAGCACGGCGAGGCGACGTTCCGGCGCTGGGAGGCCGAGGCGGTGCAGCGGGCGCTCACGCCCGGCGCGGTCGTCGCGCTCGGCGGGGGCGCGGTGCTCGACGAGGCCACGCGCGCGCTGCTGCGCGAGCAGGCGACCGTCGTGCTCGTGACGGTCGACGCCGAGGCCGCGGAGCGCCGCCTCGCCGGCGGCGGCCGGCCGCTCATCGCCGCGGGCTTCGACGCGTGGCGGCGCATCGCGGCCGAGCGCGAGCCCATCTACCGCGCGCTCGCCGACACGACGGTCGACACCTCTCGCACGCCCATGGCGCGGCTCGTCGAGCAGCTCGAGGCGTGGCTCTCCGAGCATGGGCGCTGAACGCCCGCGACCCCCGGTCGCGCCACCGACCACCACGACCGAAGGAGCCAGCGCATGACCACGATCCGCGTCGAGACCGAGGCGCCGTACGACGTCCACGTCGGCAGGGGCATCCTCGTCGAGCGCGTGCGCGAGTCGCTCGGCGACGCGCAGCGCCTGCTCGTCGTGCACCAGCCGGCCATGACCCGCATCGCCGACCACCTCAAGGCAGAGCTCGGCATCGAGGTGCTGCTCGCCGAGGTGCCCGACGCCGAGGCCGCGAAGCGCATCGAGGTCGCGCAGTTCCTGTGGCAGATCATGGGCCAGGCGGAGTTCTCCCGGACGGACGCGGTGCTGGGCCTCGGCGGCGGCGCGGTCACCGACCTCGCGGGCTTCGCCGCCGCGACGTGGCTGCGCGGCATCCGGGTGCTGCAGGTGCCCACGAGCGTGCTCGGCATCGTCGACGCCGCCGTCGGCGGCAAGACGGGCATCAACACCGAGCAGGGCAAGAACCTCGTGGGCGCGTTCCACCACCCGAGCGTCGTCGTCGCCGACCTCGAGCTCGTCGACTCGCTGCCCCGCAACGAGCTGCTCACGGGCTTCGCCGAGGTCGTCAAGGCCGGCTTCATCGCCGACCCGCGCATCCTCGAGCTGCTCGAGGGATCGCTCGAGGCCACGACCGACCCGACGACGCCGGAGTTCGAGGAGGCGGTCGCGCGCTCGATCGCCGTGAAGGCCCGCGTCGTCGCGAACGACTTCCGCGAGGCGGGGGAGCGCGAGTTCCTCAACTACGGCCACACCCTCGGGCATGCGATCGAGCACACCGAGCGCTACCGCTGGCGGCACGGCGCCGCGGTCTCGATCGGCATGGTCTTCGCCGCGGAGCTCTCGCGGCTCGCGGGCAGGCTGCCGGAGCGCGTCGTCGACCGCCACCGCGAGATCCTCGGCTCGCTCGAGCTGCCGATGACCTACCCCGTCGGGCGCTGGCAGACCCTGCTGAGCGCGATGCGCAAGGACAAGAAGACGCGCGGCTCGATGCTGCGCTTCGTCGTGCTCGACGACGTCGCCAAGCCGCGCATCCTCGAGGGCCCCGACGAGGGACTGCTGTTCATGGCCTACCAGTCGCTCGCCGACTGACGGGGAGGAGCGCACACCAGCGCACCGCGCGGCCGGGCTCCATGCGCGTGCGGCCGGTCCGGCGATGCCAGACTGGCCGCATGCGCATCCTCGTCCTCAACGGCCCCAACCTCGGCCGCCTCGGCACGCGCGAGCCCGAGGTGTACGGCACCGCGACGATCGCCGACATCGCGCCGCTCGTCGAAGCCGTCGGCACCGCCGAGCAGCCGATCACCGCCGACGTGCGGCAGACCGACGACGAGGCAGAGCTCGTCAGCTGGATCCACGAGGCCGTCGACGCCGCGACGCCCGTCATCATCAACCCCGCGGCCTTCACGCACTACTCGTACGCGCTGCGGGATGCGTGCGCCCAGCTGCAGGGCGTCGCGCCGCTCGTCGAGGTGCACATCTCCAACCCGCACGCGCGCGAGGCGTTCCGCCACAGCTCCGTCGTGTCGGGCGTCGCGAGCGGCGTCATCGCGGGCTTCGGGCTGCGCGGCTACGCCCTCGCCGCGGCCGCGATCGCGGCCCGCTAGACTCGTTCGTCGGCTCTTCGAGGGCCGCCGCGAACCCCACGGAACGGAACCCGCCTCATGGCAACCACGAACGACATCAAGAACGGCTCGGTGCTCAACCTCGACGGACAGCTCTGGAGCGTCATCGAGTTCCAGCACGTCAAGCCCGGCAAGGGCGGCGCGTTCGTGCGCACGAAGCTGCGCAACGCGCGCAGCCAGAAGACGGTCGACAAGACCTTCAACGCCGGCACCAAGGTCGAGTTCGCCACCGTCGATCGCCGCGACTACCAGTTCCTGTACAACGACGGCACCGACTTCGTGTTCATGGACAACGACACGTACGAGCAGCTGCCGATCCCCGCCGACGTCGTCGGCAACGCCGCGAAGTACCTGCTCGAGAACGGCACCGCGACCATCTCGATGCACGAGGGCGAGGCGCTCCAGGTCGAGCTGCCCGCATCGGTCGTGCTCGAGATCACCTACACCGAGCCGGGCCTGCAGGGCGACCGCTCGAGCGCGGGCACGAAGGCCGCGACGGTCGAGACGGGCGCCGAGGTGCAGGTGCCGCTCTTCGTCGAGCAGGGCACGCGCATCAAGGTCGACACGCGCACGGGCGACTACCTCGGCCGCGTCACCGACTGACGTGCCGCGCAGCGACATGCAGGCCGAGACCTACCCCTCGCGCCGCAAGGCCCGGAAGCACGCCGTCGAGGTGCTCTACTCCGCGGAGGCGCGCGGCGAGTCGCCCGAGGCGGTGCTGCGCGACACCGCGGCGCGGCTCGGCTGGGCGAAGCACGGCTGGTTCGAGTTCGCGCGCGAGCTCGTCGCGGGTGTCGGCGACGAGACGCCGGCGCTCGACGAGCTCATCGCCTCCTCGAGCGAGCACTGGACCATCGAGCGGATGCCGCGCACCGACCTCGCGATCCTGCGCGTGGGCGCGTGGGAGCTCGAGCACGAGACCGCTCCGGCGAGCGTCGTCGTCTCGGAGGCGGTGCACCTCGCCAACGAGCTCTCGACCGACCGCTCCGGCGCGTTCATCAACGGCGTGCTCGGACGGATCGCGGCGCAGCGGGGCTGACGCGGGCGCAGCCGCCGCGCCCGGGCCTGGGCCGCTGCGCGTCGCGACCGCTTCGTTCCGGCGGCGTCGCTCGACAGGACGGTCGCGCGCATGTCAGTGGCCCGTGCGATGCTCCCGCATGACGGTCGAGGCGATGGCGCCGAGGGGTGGGCAGGCCACCGACGCCCGCGGTGCCGTCGTCACCGCTCGCGACGTCGTTGAGACGGCGATGCGCGCCGTCGTCGAGATCGACGCGGCCATCGCGGGCCTCCAGGCGATGCGGTCCGAGCTGCTCGCGGGCATCGGGCACGTCGCGATCGACGATGCGCGCGCCGAGGGGCTCGATGCGGGCATCGGCATCCGCGACGTCGCGAGCGAGATCGCGCTACTCGAGCGCCGCCACGACCGGACGGTGGAGGCTGAGGTCGACCGCGCGATGGCGGAGCGGCAGCTCTGGCCCGCGACCATGCGTGCCTGGCGCCAGGCCCGCATCCACCGCGGCCACGTCGCCGTCATCGCCGAGATCGGCGGCCCGCTGCGCGAGCCGGAGGCGCGGGCCGCGTTCGAGCTCGCGCTCCTGCCGCACGCGAGCGTGACGAGCCCCGGCAGGCTCCGGCGGCTCGCCCGTCGGGAGCTCGAGCGTCACCTCGATCGGCCGCTCGCGGAGCGGCACCGGCAGGCCCGGGAGCGGCGCGG
>JAPSIA010000001.1 GCA_031179215.1 Agrococcus sp. | reverse complement strand
CCGACCCGTCGCGCCTGATCATGGTCGGCACCGCCTTCCAGACGATCGGCCTCGGGCTGCCGAGCGCCGTCGGCGCGGGCGCCGCGCGACCCGACTCGACGATCGTGCTCATCTCTGGCGATGGCGGAGCGCTCATGGGGCTCGCCGACCTCGACAGCGTCGTGCGCACCGTGCGGCGCGGCGTCGTCGTGCTCGTCAACGACGCCGCGTACGGCGCCGAGGTGCACCAGTACGCCGTGCGCGGCGTCGCCGAGGAGCCCATGCTCATCGAGCAGGTGGACTTCGCCGCGCTCGGGCGGGCGCTGGGGGCCGGCGGCGCGGTCATCGAGTCGCTCGACGACCTGCGGCAGCTCGAGGCGTGGCTCGCGAGCGGCTCCGACGGCGTCTTCGTCGCCGATTGCCGCGTGAGCCGCGAGGTCGTCGCGCCCTACATCGTCGAGGTGCGCGAGGCCGCGATGCGAGCCGCCGCCGGCTGACGCCCCTGCCCGCTCGCTGCGCCGCCCGCGCCAGGCAGGAGTGTCGAAGCGTCGCAGCCGCGCGCCGACACTCCTGCAACGAGCTGACACTGCGGCAACGACGCTGCGGGGCGTCAGCGGGGCGTGCGCCGGGCGAGCACGGCCGCGAGGCCGTCGAGCCACCGCGCGGGGCTCGGGACGAAGTCGCGATGCGTCGCCCGGACGACGTGGAGGCCGACCCGCTCGAAGTCGCGGTACTTCTCGATGTCGCGATCCCACTGCCGCTCGGCCCGGTGCCCGGCGCCCTCGTACTCCTCGACGACTCGGGCCGCCCGGTGCATGAGATCCGCTCGGCCGAGGAAGCGGCCGTCCGCCGGGTCGTGCACCGGCACCTGCACCTCCGGCTCAGGCATGCCGGCGTCGACGATGAGCAGCCGCATGTCGCTCTCTCGAGGCGACTCGACGTGCGCCCGGATGCGCGGCAGCGCTGCGTGCAGCGCGCCGACGCCCTTGGCTCTGCGCCACGTCGCGGCGATCGCGCGCAGCTCGTCGAGCGACGCGAGCGGTCCTGGGATGCGGCGATCGGGGTCGTTGGCCGCATCCGTCACGATCGCTTCGCCCAGCACGACGAGCTCGTGCACCGAGCAGCGATGGCCCATGAGCGCCCAAGCGAGCGGTGGCGACGCGACGCGCACGCCCTCGACATCCACCCAGCGGAAGCGGTCCGCGGCGATGCGGCGCACGCGCACGCCGCGACGCTCGGGATGGCCTCGCCCAGTGATCGAGACGACCTCGACCGCATCCGCGACGCGAAGCCGTCGTGGCACCGGGAGGCCGAGCATCGCGAGCGCCGAGACGCCGCCGAGGCACTGCCACGGTCGCAGGAGCGGCGCGAACGCGAGCGCGCGCTCGCGGAGCCCCGTCGGCGCCTCGGCGCTGCGCACGCCCCGGAACGGCGTCGCGAAGCGCTCGCCACGCAGCACGCCGGGGGAGATGCCCTGCTCGCGCGCCTCGCGGTAGGCGAAGCCGCTCGCTCGCAACGATCCCGGCAACCGCTCATCCATGCGCCGGACCATGGCACGCACTCGGGCAGAGCGTGCTCGTTCTCCACAGTGCGAGGCCTCGAAGGCAGCGAAGTGTCGGAACGTTGCGCTCGCGGCGCGACATTCCTGCAAGGAGGCGACACTCCTGGGGAGTGCGCGCGTCGTGCGGACGCAGCGGGCGGCGAGGGTCAGGTGGCCGGCGGCTCGTCGCCGAGCTCGAGCAGGCGACGGAACAGGGCGAGCACCTCCTCGGGCAGCAGCGGCTCCGCGACCGTCACGTCGCAGCGCGTCTCGACGGTCACGCGCCACAGCGGCGCATCCGGCAGCGTGCGAGCGCCGAGGTCCTCGAGCGTGCCGGACGCGACGAGCGTGTCGAGCCGCTCGCGGTCATCGCCCGGGATGACCTCGAGCTCGAGCACGGCGGCGCGCGTGCGCCCGAGCATGCCGCCCGTGCGCGCGACGCGCACGGCCTCCTGGGCGTGCGCATCCGCCGCCGGCCGCTCGGTGACGCCCACGGCGGACCACGCCTCGCGCACCGCGGCCGCCTCTCGGCTGTCATCGCCGTAGCGCGCGGCGGCTGCGGCCTCGGTCGCCGCCGCGAACGTCGCGAAGTCGGCGGTGGCGGGGAGGCCGCCCGTGAGCGCGTCCATCCAGATGAGGCCCGGCGCCTCCCACGCGTGGCCGCCGATCGCGGTCGCGACGAGGTGGAAGGCCTTGTTCGGGATGCCGGAGTTGATGTGCACGCCGCCGAGGTCGTCGCGCGTGACGACGAAGTCGCGCATGTGCGCCGGCTGCGGGTCCTTCCCGAGCGCCGGATCGTCGTAGGCGGTGCCGGGCGCCGCCATGGACCGCAGCGCCTCGCCCTGCACCTGCGGCGTGAACACGCCGGAGCCGATGAGCCAGTCGGCCTCCTCGGCGCTCTGGCCGAGCGAGTGCTGCTTGACGAGCGAGCCGAGCACGTCGGCGATCGACTCGTTGAGCGCGCCGGGCTGGTCGCGGTAGACGAGGTCGGCGGTGGAGGAGATGACGCCGTGCCCCAGCTCGTGGCCGATGACGTCGATCGCGCTCGTGAACCCCGCGAAGACCTCGCCGTCGCCATCGCCGAAGACCATGCGCGTGCCGTCCCAGAACGCGTTCGCGTAGTCCTCGCCGTAGTGCACGGTCGCGAGCAGCGGCAGGCCCGCGCCGTCGAGCGAGTCGCGCCCGAAGGCCTCGAGGAGCAGGCGCCACGCCGCGCCGAGCCCGTCGTAGGCCTGATCGGCGGCGGTGTCGCCCGTCGGCGGCTCGCCCTCGGCCCGCACCTGCGTGCCGGGGAGCGTCGTCGCCCCCTGCGCATCGCTCACGACGCGGTGCGGGGCGGGCTCGCCCGGGATGCGCGCGGGCGCCTCCGGGCGCAGCCCGGCGCGCGGCACCGGGGTCGCCTGCCGCTCCGCGCGGATCCCGCGGTCGAGCCCGAGCGTGCGCTCGGCGACCGTCGAGGCCGTCGGCATCCCGGCGGCCGCGAGCTGCTCGAGCAGGTAGGGCGGCACGATGCCGCGACGGACGGGGGCGTGCGGATCGGTCATGGGCTCACGGCTCCTGTCGGTCGAGGCCGGCGCCGCTGCAGCGCCTGCGCGATGCGCGGCGCGACGACGCCCGCCCACTGGCGGTAGCCGGCCGCCGAGGGGTGGAAGCCGTCGGGCGCGTGCTGATCGGGGTCGACGATGGCCGGCGTCGGCAGGTGGATGACGTGCGGGTCGTGCGCGGCGATCCGCTGCTGCACCTCGTCGAGCGTGCGGGCGTGGCCGCCCATGAGCGAGCGGATGGGCTGCGGGAGCCACACGAACGTGTCGATCTGGGGCGTGCCGGTGAGGCCGATGACGCCGCCCGGGGCGAGCTGGGCGCGCAAGCCCTCGACGAGCCCGCGCACGGAGCGCTCGAACGCGCCGCGGCCGACGAGCTGCAGCGCGTCGTTGGCGCCCACGAGCAGCAGGATCGCATCCCACGGGCCGTCGTCGACCTCTGGCAGGAACCGCTCGAGCACCTGCGCGGCCGTCGAGCCCTCGAGGCCGAGGATGCGCCACTCGACGGGCCGTCCCTCCTGGGCCGCGAGCCGGAGCGCGGTCTGCACCGCGAGGCCCTGCTCGAGCGCGTCGGCACCGACACCCGTCGCGGTCGAGTCGCCGATCGCGAGCAGCCGCAGCGGCACCGCGCCTGTCGTGCCCGCGTGCGCGGGCACGGTGCCGTGCCGAGGTCCCTTCGGCTCCGGCAGCCAGACGAGGTCGCGCTGCAGCTGCTTCGCCTGGCGCAGCAGCACGGGCGCGAGCGAGATCGCCGCCGGCTTGGCGAGGCGGTGCAGGGTGCGCTCGCCGCGTCGAGCGACCTCGGCGCCGATCGCGCCGATGCCGTGCGGGATGTCCACCGCCGCTCCCTTCCCTCGCCGTCGCCGCCGTCCAGCATGGCTGCCGTGAGCGGCGCCGCCGATGCTACTCGGCGCTCCTGACGGCGCGACGAGCGCACGGTGGGCGCGCGCTCAGCGGCCCAGGCGCATCCGCACCGGCACCTCGTCGCCGACCGCGACACCCTCGGCGCGCTGCACCGCCACCTTGACCGGCAGCAGGTAGGCGCCGTCGCGCGGGAAGAGCGAGGTCGTGAAGGTCGTGCCCCCGACGGTCGCCTCGACGGGGATCACGCCCCAGCCGTAGGTGAGCTCTGCTGCGCTCTCGCGGATGAGCTCGGACTCGTCGGGCGGCACGGGCAGGAAGACGAACGGCGCCGGCCCGCGCCACTCGACGGCGACTGCCGTGAACTCGAGCTCCACGCGGCGAGGCTACCCGCTGCGGTCGCCGAGCGGACGCGGGGGCGCCATGCCGGACCCGTCGCGCCGGTAGCGTGGAGCGCATGTCGAGAAGCGCAGCCGTCAGCATCGCCGCCGTCGTGGGGGCGATCGTGCTCATCGTGGCCGTGGCCCTCCTGGTGGTGCGGCCGTGGGAGGGCTCGCGCTCGGGAGCCGCCGACGCCGAGCTCGTCGACGAGCGCACGCACGTGCTCCAGGACGCGGGCGAGGGCGCCCCGGTCGTCGTGGAGTTCTTCGACTACGAGTGCCCGGCGTGCGCGCAGTTCCACCCGATCGTCGAGGAGCTGCGTGCGCAGCACGAGGGCGAGGTGACCTTCGCGGTGCGCTACTTCCCGCTGTCGGCGCACCCCAACGCGGTGCCCGCCGCCGCTGCCGCCGAGGCGGCCTCCCAGCAGGGGGAGTTCGAGGCGATGCACGACCGGCTCTTCGAGACGCAGGACGCGTGGGCAGGCAGCCCTGACGCCGCCGCGACCTTCCGCGGCTACGCCGAGGAGCTCGGGCTCGACCTCGCCGCCTACGACGAGGCGGTCGCGGCCGAGTCGACCGCCGACCGCATCGCGCTCGACGTCGACGCCGGCGTCGCAGCGGGCGTGCGGTCGACGCCGACGTTCTTCGTCGACGGCGAGCAGCTCGAGCTGCGCGACTACAGCGATCTCGCGACCGCGATCGACGCCGCGCTCGCCGAGTAGCCGGGGCACCGCCGCGGGAGGTGCCGCTGGCGGGTCAACGGGGAGGTGGGCGCCGCCAGCGGCCGCGATCCGGGCCACGACTCGCGCGGCCCGCGATCGCGAACACCGTAGCTCTCCAGCGGCACCCGAAGCGATGGGCAGAGGTGCCCATCGCGGCCGGCGTCAGCGGCGCTGCTCCTCCGGTGCGCCGCGGAGGTCGATGCGGGAGGTGCCGACCTCGTCGCCGGCCTTCCACTGCGCCCAGCCGGGCTGATCGGCCATGAACGCCTCGATCTCCTCCTTCGACGCCTCGAGCTTCGGGTCGTGCCGCAGGTAGTGGCGCGTCTCGCGGGCGACGAGGCCCGAGAGGATGAGCAGGCCGATGAGGTTCGGCAGCGCCATGAGGCCGTTCGCGATGTCGGAGAACTTCCAGACGAGGTCGAGCTCGGTGGTGCAGCCGACGAAGACGACGAGCGCGAACAGCACACGGAAGGGCATCACGAGGCGGCGCCCGAAGAGCCGCTCGATGTTGCGCTCGCCGTAGTACGACCAGCCGAGGATCGTCGAGTAGGCGAACATCACGAGCCCGATCGTGACGACCCAGTGCCCCCAGTCGCCGGGCAGCCCGTGCGTGAACGCCTCGCCGGTCATGAGCGCAGCGCTGATCTGCTCGCCGGTCGCCGCGTCGATGTCGTCCCACACACCCGTCACCACGATCGTGAGGCCCGTGATCGAGACGACGATGATCGTGTCGATGAACGTCTGCGTCATCGAGACGAGGCCCTGCCGCACCGGGTGCGTCGTCTTCGCGGCAGCGGCGGCGATCGCGGCCGAGCCGAGTCCCGACTCGTTGGAGAACAGGCCGCGCGCGACGCCGTACTGGATGGCGATGATGAGGGCGGATCCCGCGAAGCCGCCGACGGCGGCGGAGCCGGTGAACGCATCCGTGAAGATCTGCGCGAGCGCGGCGGGCAGCGCCCCGAGGTTCGCGAGCAGGATGTAGAGGCCGCCGAGCACGTAGAAGACGATCATGATCGGCACGAAGCCCGCGGTGACGCGGCCGATCGACTTGATGCCGCCGACGAGCACGACGAGCGTCATGACCGTGAGGATGGCGCCCGTGACCCAGGTGGGCACGCTCCACGAGTGCTCGACGTTCGAGGCGATCGAGTTGCCCTGGGTCATGTTGCCGATGCCGAAGCAGGCGACGACCGCGAAGACCGCGAACGCGAGCGCGAGCACCTTGCCGAGCGGGCCCTTGATGCCGCGCTGCAGGTAGAACTGGGGGCCGCCGGACTTCTCGCCCGCGTCGTCCGTGCCGCGGAAGCGCACGGCGAGGTACGCCTCGGTGTACTTCGAGGCCATGCCGACGAGGCCCGTGACCCACATCCAGAACAGCGCGCCGGGGCCGCCGATGCCGATCGCGGTCGCGACGCCCACGATGTTGCCGGTGCCGACCGTCGCGGCGAGCGCGGTCGTGAGCGCCTGGAACTGCGAGATGTCGCCCTCGGCGCCGTCGTCCTTGCGCTTGAAGATGCCGAGCCGCAGCCCGGCGCCGAGCTTGAGGAACTGGAGGCCGCCGAGCCGGATGGTGAGGTAGAGACCCGTGCCGACGAGCAGCGGGATGAGCAGGAACGGGCCCCAGATGATGCCGCTCACGACATCGAGCGCGTCCAGCAGCGGCGTCAGGTCCATGGTCTCTCCGGTTCCGGCTCCGTCGTCGTGAGCGCGCGGCGCAGCGGCGCGCGCGGTGTCAGACATTACCGGCCGGAGCGCTCGCGCCCGCAACTCGGCCGCCGCGCGTCGGCGCAGCGTGGCACGATGGCGGCGTGCTGGTGCGACGCTGCGCTCGAGCGATGCTCGCGGTCGCCGGGGCGATGCTCGCGGCGGGGTGCGCGGCGGCGCCGGGGCCGGTCCCGAGCGCCCCGCCCCCGTCGCGCGCGGCGGTGCCCGCGCAGGAGCGGGACGTGCGCCTGGAGATCGTGCAGCTGCGCGGCGACGTCGCCTCCGGTCACGTCGAGCTGCGCGTGACGAACCAGTCGGATGCCGCCATCACCATCGTGCGCGCCACCTACGCGTCGTCGCGGTGGGCGGAGCCGATGGTGCGGGAGAACGAGGCCGAGATCCCGCCAGGCCAGCGGCGGAACCTGCGCCTGCTGCTGCCGGACCCGACGTGCGACCGCGCGCCCGTCGAGCACCGCGCGGTGCTCGAGCTCGCCGACGGGACGATGCTCGAGGGCTCGCCCGAGGATCCGTTCGGCCATGTCGAGCGGCTGGATGCGCCCGCGTGCGACCTGCAGCGGTTCGAGGCGCAGGTCGCGGCGCTCGAGTGGCTCCCGGCGGCGATCCCGGACGACGGCAGCGGCGTGGCGCTGCTGCGACTCGAGGTCGCGGCGCGGGAGGGGCGAGGGGAGCGGCTCGGCGCGATCCAGGCGGTCACCGCGACCCCGCTCCTCACCTTCGTCGACGCGAGCGGCGCGCGCCTGGAGCTGCTGCCGATCGACCTGGCGATCGACGGGGGCGACGCGCCGGTCGTCGTCGAGGTGCCGCTCGAGCCGGGGCGCTGCGATCTGCACGCCATCGCCGAGGACAAGCAGGGCACGATCTTCCGCGTGCGCGCCGCGGTCGACGGCGAGCCCGTCGATCTCGTGCTCGTCTCGCCGCGCGCGCAGCGCGAGGCGCTGCTCGACTGGGTCGTCGCGCGCTGCGACACGGGAGGCTGACGCGGTCTGCGAGTGGCAGGATCGGTGGCGTGAGAGACGACGAGCCCGCCGCAGCCCCGGATCGCGTCGCGGGCGCCGCGATGTGGGAGGCATACGCGGCGGCGCATCCCGAGGCCGTCGCGGCTGGCGCCGAGTGCACCGTCGAGCGCTTCGGCGACTCGGAGCGGCTCGCGGACGAGCTGCTCCAGATCGTGCTGAGCGGGCGGAAGCGCGCGACCTCCGAGCTCGCCTCCGAGTTCCTCGCGGCGGGGGAGCCGCTGCCGCGCATCGGCTCCCACTGGATCGCGTGCGACGGCCGCGGCGTGCCGCGCATCGTGATCCGGAGCACCGAGCTGCGCGTCGGGCCCTTCGGCAGCGTCGACGCGGCCTTCGCCGCCGACGAGGGCGAGGACGACGGCTCGGTCGCGTCGTGGAAGGCCGAGCACCGCCGCTACTGGCAGCGCACGACGGCCGCGCGCGGCGCGACGTGGTCGGAGGACGACGAGATCGTCTTCGAGCGCTTCGCCGTCGTGTGGCCGCCCGAGCACGCCGACGCGCGCTGATCGCTCCCGCTCAGGGCGCCGCGCGGCGCACGGTGAGGGTCTGCATCGCGTGGCCCACGTGACCGCGCTCGTCGTGGAGGACGGTCCCCGTGACGCCCTGGCCGGTCGGTCCGAACGCGACGGCCGTGTCGAGGCCGAGCCAGCCGCCCTCGGGCTGTCGCAGCAGGTGGATCGTGAGGTCGAGGTTCGGGAAGAGCCACGCGTCCGGGGTCTCGCGCACTGCGACGCCGTTGGCGACGTCGACGAGCCCGATCCAGCGGGCGAGCGCGCTCGTCGGCTCGCCGTCGACGAGGGCGTGCGGCGAGGCGACCCACACGGTGCCGCGGCCGGGCACGACCTCGCCGTGCTCGCGGACGTCGAGCGAGCGCACGAACCCGCCGCCCCACGCCTCGTGGAACCGGGTCGGCCGGCCGCGCTCGGGTGGCGCGATCGGCGCGGCCGTGCCGCCCGCTGCGTCGGAGGTGTCGCTCGAGACGCTGCACCAGGCGCGAGCGACGGCCGCATCGCGGCCGCCGATGGATGCCGTGGCCTCGACGAGCTCGATCGTGCGGCCGGGACGGCGGGTCTCGACGCGCACCGACACCGGCTCGAGCGCGAGGAAGCCCAGGATGTCGAAGGCGATCCGGCTCAGCACGAGGCCCGGCGTGCCGTGCGCGGCGCGGTGCCGCTCGATCGCGTGCGCGAGCAGGCCCCCGAGGGGCGCGAAGTGCAGCTCGCCCGGCTGCCACGCGCCGCTCGCCAGCTCGGTGGGCTCGTAGCGGCTCTCGCCGAGCGCGGCGAAGTAGGCGTCAGGGGCGGCGGCAGCGGCGGGCATGTCCCGATCCTGCCAGCCGCACCGCTCCTCACGCGCCGTGGGGCGGGTGCAGCAGCAGGTCGGCGAGGTCGTCGAGGTAGCGGCCGAGGGGCACGGGCGCGTCGCGTCCCCAGCGCACCCACGCCTCGCCGCCCTGCACGACGAGCGGGCCGCTGCCGCCGATGAGCGATGCGTCGAGGGGGATCGGGGCGATGCCGTGGTTCACGGTCTCGCCCATCGGGAAGCCGCCCTGGATCGCTGCCGCACGGTAGGCGCGGCGCAGCTCGACGGATGCGGTGTGGTGCTGCGGGCGGCCGGGCTCGCTCACGCGCGTCGAGGTGCCCGTCGCCCACACGGTGCCGTCGGCCTGGAGCAGCAGCGCGCCGAGCCGCCACGCGCGGCCGAGCGCGCGCATCGTCGGCCGGCGCTGGATGAGGCCGAGCACGGGAGCGGGCTCCTCGTAGCGCGCGAGCGCCTCGTCGCGCGCGGGGGCGGCCGCGAGCCGGGCCGCCGTCGCGCGCAGCAGCTCGCGCGCGTGCTCGAGCGCCGCGGCGTCCTCCGGCGCGATGTCGTCGCCCACGACCTGCTCGGGGGTGTCAGCCGCCATCGCCGCCGGGAGGGGCCGGCGTGGGGGCGGGCCCCGTGGGCACCGGCACCTCCGGAGCCGGCGGCTCGACGGGCGTCGTCGGCAGCGGCTCCACGGGCGCGGGCTCCGTCGGCGCCGGCTCCTCGGGGGCGGGCTCCTCCTCCGCCGGCGGGGTCGGCGCGGGGCTCTCGGGCGCGGAGCGCGTCGGCTCGGCGGTCGGCTCGCTGCCGGTGCTGCCGCGGTCGTCGTCGGTGACGTCGGTGGCGGTCTCGCCGGTGGGGGCGGGGTCCGTCGGCGGCGCGGACGACTCCGGGACCTCCACCGCGGGCTGGGAGGTCTCGGCGACCTCGGGCTGCCCGTCCTGCGGCATCCCGAGGCCCTGGAGCGCGACGGCGACCGCGATCGCGAGGACCGCGATGCCGGCGACGACCGCGCCCGCGATCGCGCGCCCCCGTCGGCGCCGCCCCGGCGGGGCGACGGGCAGCTCTGCCGTGTGCGGCTCCTCACCGCCGGGCGCTGCTGCCGGCACCACTTGCGTGGCGTCGGATGCGAGCGAGGCTGCCGCGGTCTCGGCGGGCTCGGCCGCTGCGGCGGATGCCGCCGTGACGGACCCGGCCGCCGCGAGCGCTGCCGCCGCGGCGAGCGGCGCCGTCGCGTCGTCGCGTCCGCTCAGCGGCAGCGGCACGCTGTCGGGTGCTGCCGCCAGCCGCTCGAGCACCTCGGCGGCGGTGGGGCGAGCCCCGGGGTCGCGCGCGGTCATCGCCGTCAGGAGCGACTTCCAGTGGTAGCCGATCTCGCCGGGCACCTGCGGGTCGCGCGCCTGGCGCGCGCTCAGCGCCTCGACGAGCGGACCCGGGTACTCGCGCTGGCCCGTGATGGCCTCGAGGAGCACGAGCCCGAGCGAGTAGACGTCCGACGCGGGGCCGACGCGCTCGCCCGTCGCCTGCTCGGGGCTGAGGTACGCGGCCGTGCCGAGCACCGTGCCGGTCTCGGTGCGTCGCGCGGCGTCGACGATCGAGGCGATGCCGAAGTCGGCGAGCTTGGCGTCGAACTCGCGCCCCGGCAGCGGCGACGGGGCGAGCAGGATGTTCGCCGGCTTGATGTCGCGGTGCACGACGCCCTGCGCGTGGATGACGACGAGCGCCTCGGCGAGGTCGTGGGCCATGCGCGCGGTGTCGGTCGGCTCGAGCGGTCCGCGCGCGACGCGGTCGGCGAGGGTCGGCCCGTCGACGAGCTCCATCACGAGGTAGGTGAGGGTGTGCCCGTCGAGCACCGCGGTGCCAGCGTCGAAGAGCGTCACGAGCGAGCGGTGGCTCATCGCCGCGAGCAGGTCGACCTCGGACTGCACGCGCGCTGCCTCCGAGGCGTCGGTGCCGGCCTGCACGAGCGCCTTGATCGCGACGTCGCGCCCGAGCACCTCGTCGGTGCCGCGGTGCACGAAGGACATGCCGCCGGTGCCGAGCGGCGCCCCGATGCGATACCGCTCGGCGAGCAGGCTGCCCTGCTGCAGCGGGTCGATTCCGTGCATGGCGGCCTCCCGAACCTCGTGCACTGCCATCATCCTCCTCCGGCGAGCCCGCCGGTGACGCGAGCGTCAGAGGAGCACGACGCCGTTGTCGCCGAGATCCGGTCGGTCGTCGCTCACGAGCCCCTTGACGAGCTGCACCGCCGTGGCGACCCTGCCGGGCATGTCCCAGTACTCCGCGGAGGTCGCGCGCACCTCGAGCAGGCCGTGCTTCGGATCGTCCGGGGTGCCGTCCATGAACACGCCGTCGGAGGCATCCCACAGCTCGCGCAGCCGCTCGCGGTCGTCGACGAAGCGCGCCGTGCCGGCGAGCGACACCCAGCCGCCCTTGCCGGCGTAGTGCACGTTGACGCGCGGGTCGCGCTCGAGCGCGACGACCTTCTCGGTGCCGCGGTCGGTGATGAACCAGACGGTGCTCGGCTCGTCGAAACCCTGCGTGCCCATGGGCGTCGAGACGAGATCGCCCTGCACCGAGATGTAGGCGAGCGTCGCGACCCGAGTGGATCGCATGATGTCGGCGATGGTCGTGCGCTGCTCGTCGTCGGTCATGCCGCCACGCTCCCACCCCGGCCTGGGCGGGCCCTGAGCGGATGCGCGCCGGCGCGCAGGCGCCGCGGGTAGGGTGCCGCCATGGTGACGTGGCACGAGCGGATCCCCACCGTCGACGAGCAGCGGTCCCTCGCCGCCGCGGTCGGCTGGCTCGACCACTTCGACTGGTCGAGCCTCGGCGACGCGCTCGCGGGCTCGCGCCACGGGGTGGTCGCGATCGATGACGAGGGCCCGGTCGGCGTCGGCCGGCTCGTGGGCGACGGCGTGCGCTACTGGTACGTGCAGGACGTCATGGTGCGGCCCGACGAAGCGGGCGAGGGCATCGCGACCGGGATCGTCGAGCGCCTGCTCGCGTGGGTGCGCGCGCACGCTCCCGCGGAGGCGGTGGTCGGGCTCTTCGCGAGCCCGGAGGCCGTGGGCGTCTACGAGTCGCTCGGCTTCGAGGCGGCGGTCGACGACCCGCTCGGCATGACCCGCACCGTGCAGGGGGAGGCGAGGCGCTGACGCGCGCGCCCGCCGCGGCTCAGCGCTGGCCGCGGAAGAGGTTGCGGATCACGACGTAGGAGACGCCGAGGATCGCGATGAGGGCGAGGCCGAGCAGGCCGAGGTAGAAGAGCTCGAGCGCGACGAGGGGGATGGAGACCATCCCCCGATCCTAGGGCCGCGACGCTGCGAAGCGAGGGTGCCGGTGCCGCGCGGCGTCAGCCGTTGCCGCCCCCGTTGCCGTTCCCGCCGCCGTTGCCGCCGCTGCCCGCGCCGCCGCCGTTGCCGCTGCCCGCACCGCCACCGTTGCCGCTGCCCGCGCCGCCACCGCCGCTGTTGCCCGAGCCGCCACCGTTGCCGCTGCCCGAGCCGCTGCCGTTCCCGCTGCCGGCGCCGCCGCCGTTGCCGCCCGCGCCGCTCCCGCCGCCGCCCGTGGTCTGGCCGGCCGGCTGCTCCTCGGAGACGAGCTGCCCCGCGTCGGTCGCGGCCTCCTCCGCGGGTGCGGGCACCTGCGCCGGAGCGATGGGCGCCGCGACCTCGGTCGGGGCCGGCTCGAGCGACGGCTCGGGGCTCTCGGCCACGAGCGGCTGCTCGGTCGGCACCGCCTCCGGCACGGGCTGGAGCGCGGTCGCGACGGCGATGGCGAGCACGGCGGCGAGCGCGCCGAGGCCGGCAGCGCCCGCCCCGATCCATGCCAGGCGCCGCCGGCGGCGCGGCGCGGCAGGGCGTGCCCCCGGCAGCACGGCGGTCGCCGCACCCGCGGGAGCCGCCATGGTGGCGGCGCTGAGCCTCGTCCCGCGCGCGAGCGCCTCGGTGGGGACGGCGTCGGGGATGCGCGCCCCGGCGAGCACCGGGAGCGCGAGCCCGCCCGTCGGCTCGGCCAGTCGCTCGAGCACCTCTGCGGCGGTCGGGCGAGCGCTCGGGTCGCGAGCCGTCATCGCCGTCAGCAGCGACTTCCAGCGGTAGCCGATCGACCCGGGCACGACGGGGTCGCGCAGCTGCCGCGCGCTCAGCGACTCGATGAGGGGGCCGGGGTACTCGCGGCGGCCGGTGATCGCCTCGAGCAGCACGAGCCCGAGCGAGTAGATGTCCGACGACGATCCGACGCGCTCGCCGACGGCCTGCTCGGGGCTGAGGTACGCGGCGGTGCCGAGCACCGTGCCGGTCGCGGTGAGCCGCGTGCCGTCGACGAGCGACGCGATCCCGAAGTCGGCGAGCTTCGCGTCGAACTCGCGAGCGCCGAGCGGCGCGGGCGCGAGCAGCACGTTCGCGGGCTTGACGTCGCGATGGACGACGCCTCGCGCGTGCACGACCGCGAGCGCCTCCGCGAGATCCTGCGCCATGCGCGCGAGGTCGTGCGCCGCGATCGGACCGTGCGCGTTCCGCGCGGCGAGCGTGGGCCCGTCGACGAGCTCCATCACGAGGTAGATGAGGGGCCGCCCGTCGAGCACGGCGCTCCCGGCGTCGAACAGGGTGACGAGGGCTCGATGGCTGAGGGTCGCGAGCAGGTCGATCTCCCCGCGCACGCGAGCCTCCTCGGCAGCATCCGTCGTGCCGTGGACGAGCACCTTCACCGCGACCGGACGCCCGAGGGTCTCGTCGATCGCGCGGTGCACGAACGACATCCCGCCGGTGCCGAGCAGGGGCCCGACGCGGTAGCGCCCGGCCAGCAGGCTGCCCGGCTCGAGCGGGTCCACTCCCGGCATGGCGTCCTCCGACTCTCGCGCGCACCCGCTGCGCCGTACCCCACGACGCTACTGCCCGAGGATGCGCGTCTGCTGGACGTCGAGGCGCCCCGGCGCCGCGCGCGCGACGCGGCTCAGCGCGGCGTCGGCACGAGCGTCACCGCGTGGAGCGCCCCGTGCGAGACCCGCGCGGTCATGACCGTGCCGACCGGCTGGCGGCGGCGATCGGTGGGGGAGCCGGGGTTGAGGAGCCGGAGCCCCGAGGGCGTCGTGGTGTCCCAGGGGATGTGGGAGTGGCCGAACACGAGCACGTCGGCGGGCGCCTCGCAGCCGGGACCGAAGCGCTCGTCGGCGCGCCGCTCCCTGCCCGCGGCCGCGCCCGTCTCGTGCACGACGGCGATGCGCACGCCCGCGACCTCGACGCGGGCGAGCCCGCCGAGCCGCTCCCACAGCTCGGGGCCGTCGTTGTTGCCCGCCACGCCCACGAGCCGGCGCGAGCGGGCGGCGAGCTCGTCGAGCAGCGCGGGGCTCACCCAGTCGCCGGCGTGGATGACGACGTCCGCCTCGTCGACGAGCCGCCACACCTGCTCCTGCAGCGCCTTCGCGCGGGCGGGCACGTGGGTGTCGCTCAGCAGGAGCAGTCGCGTCGTCACGCGACCAGTCTGCTGCCCGCCGGAGCGTCCGCCCAGCGCCGCGCGGCAGGATGGCGTCCATGGAGCAGCAGCACGCGAACCACTGGAGCAGCAGCGCGATGTGGTGGCACGTCTATCCGCTCGGGTCCACGGGCGCGCCCATCCGCGAGCCTCGGGAGCCAGGCGTCGTGCACCGGCTCCCGCGCCTGGAGGCGTGGCTCGACCACGTCGTCGAGCTCGGCCTCAACGGCATCCTGCTCGGCCCGATCTTCGCGAGCAGCACGCACGGCTACGACACGATCGACCACTTCCGCATCGACCCGAGGCTCGGCGACGACGCCGACTTCGACCGGCTCGTCGCGCGCGCCCGGGAGCGCGGCATTCGGGTGCTGCTCGACGGCGTCTTCAACCACGTCGGCCGCGAGCACCCCGCCTTCGTCGCCGCGCGCGCGGATCCCGGCGCGCCCGAGGCGGCGCTGTTCCGGCTCGGCGCCGACGGCGAGCCGACGGTCTTCGAGGGGCACGGGGCGCTCGTCGAGCTCGATCACGACTCCCGGGCGGTCGAGGATCTCGTCGTCGACGTCATGCGCCACTGGCTCAGCCGCGGCGCCGACGGCTGGCGGCTCGACGCGGCCTACGCCGTCGCGCCGGAGTTCTGGGCGCGCGTCCTCGCGCGCGTGCGCGAGCACCATCCCGACGCGTGGTTCCTCGGCGAGGTCATCCACGGCGACTACGCAGCGATCGTCCGGGCCTCGAGCATCGACGCCGTCACGCAGTACGAGCTGTGGCAGGGCATCTGGCACGGCATCGCCGACCGCAACCTCTTCGAGCTCGCCCACGCGATCGAGCGCGGCAACGAGCTGCTGCGCGCGTTCGTGCCGGCGACCTTCCTCGGCAACCACGACGTGACGCGCATCGCCTCGGCCGTCGGCCCCGATCTCGTGCCGCACGCGCTCGCCGTGCTCTGCACCGTCGCCGGCACGCCCGCGATCTACGCCGGCGACGAGTACGGCTGGCAGGCGATCAAGGAGGAGCGGCTCGGCGGCGACGACGCCATCCGGCCGGAGCTCCCCGACGCGCCGCCCGCGCGCGACGCCCTCGACGCAACCGCTCGGCGCACGCTCGACCTGCACCGCGAGCTGCTCGCGCTGCGCCGTCGCAACCCGTGGCTCACGACCGCGCGCACCGACGCGGTGCACGTCGCCAACCGGGCGATCGTGCTGCGCACCGCAACCGGAGAGGCCGGCCTCGTGACGGCGCTCAACCTCGACGACGAGCCCGTCGCGGTGCCGGCGGCGGATGCCTCGGCGGTCGTCGCGGGGAAGGGCGAGCTCGCCGAGGGGCGGGTGACGCTGCCGGCGCGCGGGTGGGCCGTGCTCGAGGTCGTGCTCGGCTGAGCTCAGCCGGTGACCTCGACCTCGCCCTGCATCGAGCCGGGATGCGGGTCGCAGACGAACGTGTAGGTGCCGGGCTCGAGCGTGACCTCGATGGTCGACTCGTCGCTGCCCGCGACGTCGGTGGCGACGTCGACGCCGCCGGGACCGGTCAGGCGGAAGTTGTGCATGCGCGAGCGGTCGGCGAACGTGAGGGTGTACTCGCCCGCCGGCAGCGTCGTGACGGGAGCCCCCGTCTCGTCGAGCAGCGCGATCTCGTACGCCTCCGGGTCGTCGGCCGTGCCGACCATGCCGGTCAGGGCGGCGCCCGCGGCGGGCGCGGCCGAGTCGCCGCCCGTCGCGAGCGGCGCGTCGCTCTGGTCGGGCGCGCTCTGGCCGGGCGCGCTCTGGCTGGGCTCGCCGGCACCGGGCGCTTGCGACGCGCCGCCGGCGCAGCCGGAGAGCGCGAGCGCGGCGGCGGCGAGCAGCGCGACGAGCGGGGTGCGGGTGGCGGTCATGGTCGGCTCCGATCTCGAGCGGGAGGCGCCGTCGCGGCGGCGAGCGCCCTGCTCGCGAGCGTAGCCCGGCGCCGCGTGCCGAGGCTGAGCGATCCGGGCCGGGCACCGGAGCGGCTCGGCAGCATGCTGGGAGCGCTCGCGAGCGCGGTGGGAGACGATGACGAGATGGCTCGCGACCTCGACCTCATCCTCTTCGGGGCGACGGGCTTCGTCGGCCGGCTCACCGCCGCCCACGTCGCCCGCGCCGCGCCCGACGGAGCCCGGATCGCGCTCGCGGGCAGGTCCCGCGACCGCCTCGAGCGCGTGCGCGCCTCGCTGCCGGCCGCAGCCGCCGACTGGCCGCTCGTCGTCGCCGACAGCGGCGACCCGGCGAGCCTCGCCGCGCTCGCCGGCCGGTCGCGCGCCATCGCGAGCACGGTCGGCCCGTACCTGCGCTACGGCACCCCGCTCGTCGACGCGTGCGCGGCCGAGGCCACGCACTACGCCGACCTCACGGGCGAGGTGCTCTTCGTGCGCGAGGCGATCGAGCGCAGCCACGCTCGGGCGCGGCAGACGGGCGCGCGCATCGTCGTCTCGTGCGGCTTCGACTCCGTGCCCTCCGACCTCGCGGTGCACCTGCTGCACCGGCGCGCGCTCGCCGACGGCGCCGGCGCGCTCACCGACACGACCCTGCGCGTGCGGCGCCTCTCGGGCGGCGTGAGCGGCGGCACGATCGACTCGCTGCGGGCGCAGCTCGAGCGCGTGCGCGAAGAGCCCGCGCTCGCCGCGGTGCTCGAGGACCCGGCCGCGCTCACGATCGGCACCGGCGCGGCGAGCGCGCGCATCGCCGCGGGGCAGTCGGATCTTCCGCGCCCCTTCCGCGACGCCGAGACGGGGGAGTGGAGCGCCCCCTTCATCATGGCCGGGTACAACGCGCGGCTCGTGCGGCGCTCGCACGCGCTGCTCGGCGGCGCGTACGGCGACCGGTTCCGCTATCGCGAGGTCGTGCCGACGGGCACGGGCGCGGGCGGGCGGCTCCGGGCGGCGGCGATCGCGGGCGGCACCCGCGCGCTCTCGGCCGCGATGGCGACCCCGGGCGTCCGCCGCGCGCTCGACGCGGTGCTGCCCTCCCCAGGGGAGGGGCCCTCGGCGGAGCGCCGGGCGGCGGGATCGTTCGAGCTCGAGACCACGACGCGCACCGAGCGCGGCGCGCGCTACGCGGCGACCGTGGCGGGGGAGGGCGATCCCGGCTATGCCGCGACGGCCGTCATGCTCGGGCAGGCGGCGCTCGCGCTCGCGCTCGACGAGGAGCGGTGCAGCAGCGAGGCCGGCGTGCTCACGCCCGCCGTCGCGCTGGGCGAGGTGCTCGTCGCGCGGCTCCGTGCGCAGGGCCTGCGGCTCGACGTCCGTGCGTGCTGACGAGCGGGCGTGCGGCCGCTCGCCGGCGCCTCACCCGCGCTGCGGCTCGTCCCAGCCGAGCTGCGGGGTCTCGCACGTGTCGCGGAAGACGATCTGCGACGGCAGCCTGCGCTCCGAGCTCGTCCAGTCGATGCGCGGCCGTCGCCGCTCCTCGGGCACGTAGCCGATGCGGTAGACCGCCATGAGCTCGAGCTCGTCCGGCACGCGGAAGAGCTCGACGAGCCGATCCCACTGCCCGGGCACCTCCATCGGGAACGAGACGAACTGGATGCCGAGGCCGAGCTCGACCGTCGTGAGCCACAGGTTCTCCATCGCGGCGCCCATGCTGAAGAGGGAGTAGAAGGAGGAGAGCTCGCCCGGCCGGTGCTCGGCGCGGTCGAGCATGACGCCCAGCAGCATCGGGGAGCCGGCGACGAGCTTGCGGTTCTCCTCGCCGAGGGTCTGCGGCACGCGCATCGCGTTCATGAGCCGCTGCCCGCGCGGGGTGAAGACCTGGCTCGTGAACGGCCGCAGGGGAGCGGGCAGCCGGTCGAAGAGCATGCCGTCGCGCCGCTCGTCCATCTCGCGCTGCGAGAAGCGGAAGTAGCGCTTGTAGCGCTCGAAGAACGTGCCGTTCGACATCGCCTCGGTCATGCTCTCGCCGCTGATCGCCGCGACCTGCTCGATCGTCGCGCGATCCTCCGTGATGACGAACCGCCACGGCTGGCTGTTGAGCTGCGAGGGCGCGCGGCCGGCCATCTCGATGAGGAGGCGCTGGTGCTCCTCGCGCACGGGCTCTGGCAGGAACGCCCCGTTGGTGGTGCGGCGGCTGCGGATGGCGTCGAACAGCTCCATGGCTTCCTCTCAGCGGTGTCGAGCGGCCGCGGCGATGAGCCACGGCGCGGCGGTGAGCGCGACGAGCGGATGCCGACGCGAGCGGGTGGGGACGCGGGGGAGCGCCGCGAGCGGCACGAGCGCGAGCGCGGCGGCTCGCGCGCGCGCCGGCTCGGCGAGCGCGGCCGCGAGGGCCGCGGCCGCGGTGAGCGAGACGGCGGCGATGTAGCCGACGTGGTGCACCCAGCGATGCCGCCGGTTGCGCCAGAGGCCCGTCGCGAGGCCGACGCCGAGCAGCGCCGTGCCGCCGTAGACGACGGCGGCCGCCGAGGCGAGCGAGCGGGCCGCGCTCACGCCGCGCGCTCCGCCTCGAGCCGGCGCAGCCGCTCGCGCGCCCACTCCTGCGCGCCCTTGCCGTCGCCGGAGGCGAGCGCGCGCTCGGCGATCGCGAGCACGAGCCGCGTGCCCGTCACGACGGGCAGGGGGGAGCGCCGCACGCCGAGCAGCCGGCGGTAGGGGCGGGGGATCGTCGCGACCGCGCCCTCGAACAGCAGGCGGTAGCCGAGCCCCGCGGCGCCGGGCAGGGGCGGTCGGCGGAGGAACGAGACGACGTCGCGCACGCGCTCGTCGCCGCGCAGCTCGCCGCGCTCGAGGTAGCCGTCGAGGTGGCGGCGCAGCTCGGCCGCGGATAGCGGCGGCTGCGCGACGCGCATGAGCCGACCGGCGAGCGCCCACTCGGCCACGTACGCGTCGGGCCCGCCGGGGATCCGGCCTCCGCGCATCCGTCGACCCCAGGTCTGCTGGCACGTGAGGAAGGCATCGGTGAAGGCGAGGTGCACCCACTCGGCGAGCGCCGCGTCGTCGGCGCGGTACGCGCGCTCGGCACCTCGGCCGTCGACGAAGTCGCCCGCGACGCGCGCGTGGAGCCGGCCGACGCGCGCCGTCTCGCGCGCGGCCTGCTCGGTGGAGCCGTACGTGACGCACACGACCCAGCGCACGGTGCCCGCGAGGCGCCCGAGGGGATCGTCGCGGTAGGTCGACCAGTCGTGCACGCCCGCCATCGCGCCCGGGTGGAGCGCCTGCAGCAGCAGGGCGCGGATCCCGGCGACGAGCGTGGCCATGCTGCCGTGCACCGTCCACGCCGCGCCGTCCTCCGCGAAGTGGCCGGCGTCGTCGCCCTCGGCGAGCTCGCGGATCCAGCGCGGGGCGCCGTCGGGCTCGCCGGAGAGCGCCGTGAGCAGGCGCGCTCGCAGGTCGGCAGGCATGGCATCACCATGCCAGGCGATCCTGTGCCCGGCGACGCCTACTCGACGAGCTTCCCGGCGACGGCGTCGTCGGTGCGCGCCTCGGCGAGGGCCCGGAAGCTGGCCGGTGCGGCAGGCAGCGGCTCGAAGGCCACGCCTTCGCCGGGCGACCACACGAAGTTCCCCTGCAGCGCGGGGTCGGTCTCGGGGTGGTCGGCGCGGTTGTGGCAGCCGCGCGTCTCGCGCCGCTCGAGCGCGCACTCGAGCGTCGCGCGCGCGGCGAGCAGCGAGCCGAGCAGGTCGTAGGCGTGCGCGAGGTCGTCGAAGCCCGCGATGTCGGGGTGCGCCGTGACGTGCTGCGCGCGCTCCTCGAGCGACTCGAGGGCCGTCAGGCCCGCGAGCAGCCCCTGCTCGGTGCGCACGACGCCCGCGTGCTCGGTCATGAGGTTGCGGAGGTCGCGCTGGAGCCGACGCGCCGACTCCGTGCCGCGCTCGCGCAGGAGCGACTGCATCTCCGCGCGCGCGAGCTCGACCGCCGCCGGGTCGCGCCGCACCGTGGTGCGCGTCGTGACGTAGTCGGCCGCGTGCTCGCCCGTGATGCGCCCGTACACGAGCAGCTCGATGAGCGAGTTGCCGCCGAGCCGGTTCGCGCCGTGCAGGCCCGAGGAGGCCTCGCCGATCGCGTAGAGCCCCTCGACGCCCGTGCCGTGGTCGTCCGGGGCGACCCACACGCCGCCCATCGAGTAGTGCGCCGTCGGGGCGATCTCCATCTTCGTCGTCGTGATGTCGAGCATCTGGAGGTCGATGAGGGTGCGGTAGACGCGCGGCAGCTGCTGCAGGATGCGCTCGCGCGGCAGGTGCGACACGTCGAGGTACACCCCGCCCTTCTCGGTGCCGCGGCCCTCGGCGATCTCCGTGTAGCCAGCGAGGGCGACGCGGTCGCGCGTCGAGAGCTCCATGCGCTCGGGGTCGTAGCGCTCCATGTAGCGCTCGCCGAGCGCGTTCGTGAGGATCCCGCCCTCGCCGCGCGCGGCCTCCGAGACGAGGGTGCCGGCGGCGTCGTCGGGCTCGAGCAGCCCCGACGGGTGGAACTGCACGAGCTCGGCGTCGCGGATGCGCGCGCCGGCGAGCGCGGCGAGCCGGAAGGCATCGCCCGTGTTCTCGTCGCGCCGCGAGGAGGTGTGGCGCCAGATGCGCGTGTGCCCGCCGGCGGCGAGGATCACGGCGTCGGCGTGGATCTGCACGGGCGTGCCGTCGACGACGTCGAAGCCGTAGGCGCCGAAGATCGTGCCGTCGGCGACGAGGAGGCGCGTGATGTAGACCGTGTCGATGATCTCGACCTGCAGCTCGGCCGCGCGGCGCATGAGCGTGCGCTGGAGCTCGAGGCCCGTGTAGTCGCCCGCGTAGGCGGTGCGGCGGTAGGTGTGGGCGCCGAAGAAGCGCTGCGAGATCCGGCCGTCGTCCTCGCGCGCGAACGGCATGCCCCACGCCTCGAGCTCCTCGATGCCGCGCGCGGCGCCCTTCGCAACCGTCTCGACGATCGCCGGGTCGGCGAGGAAGTACGACTCGCGGAGGGTGTCGGCGGCGTGCTGCTGCCAGGAGTCCTCAGGATCCATGGTGCCGAGCGCGGCGTTGATGCCGCCCGCCGCGAGCGTCGTGTGGGCGTCGTGCTTGCGGCGCTTGCCGACGGCGAGCACCTGCACGCCGCGCTGGGCGAGCTCGATCGAGGCGCGCAGGCCCGCGCCGCCGGTGCCGATGACGAGGACGGAGGTGGACAGGAGGCGCTCGGTCGCGCGAGGTGCGGTCATGCTTCCACGCTAGGGAGCGGGAGTGCCATGCGTCCAATGCATAGTTCGAGTCAACACGATAGGATGCTCGCATGAAGCTCGAGCAGCTCCGGTCCTTCGAAGCGGTCGCGCGGGTCGGCAACTTCACGCGCGCCGCGGAGGAGCTCTTCCTCGCGCAGCCCTCGCTCAGCCGGCAGATCGCCGCGCTCGAGCACGAGCTCGGTGCCGAGCTCTTCCGCCGCGCCCCCGCGGGGGCGAGCGTCACGCCGGCGGGGGAGGTGCTGCTGCCGATCGCGCGCCGCATGCTCGGCGACGCCCGCGCCGCTCGCGAGCAGCTCGACGAGCTCGCGGGGCTGCGCCGCGGCAGCGTGCGGCTCGGCGCGCCGCCGACGCTGTGCGTCTCGCTCGTGGCCGACGTGCTCGCCGCCTACCGCGCCGCCCACCCCGGCATCGAGCTGCACATCACCGAGGGCGGATCGCGCTCGCTCGTCGAGGCGCTCGACGAGGGCGCCCTCGACCTCGCGCTCGTCGTCACGCGCGGCGCACGACCCGAGGCCCCGGCGACCGAGCTCATCCCGCTGCTGTCGGAGGAGCTCGTCGTCGTCTCGGCCGCGGGAGCGGGGGAGGAGCTCGCGGGAGCAGGGCAGGTCACCCTCGCGCAGCTCGCGCGCATGCCGCAAGTCGCCTTCAACCGCGACTACGACCTGCGCGTCGCGACCGATGCAGCCTTCGCGGCAGCGGGGCTCACGCCGACGATCGCGGTCGAGGGGGCCGAGATGGATGCCGTGCTGCGGTTCGTCGAGCGGGGGATCGGCGTGGCGGTCGTGCCGGCGATGGTCGTCATCGACCGGCCAGGGCTGCGCAGCACCCGGCTCGTGCGACCGCAGCTGACGCGCACGGTCAACCTCGCGCGGCGCACGGATGTCGGTGCCTCCGCCGCCGCGGCGGCCATGCAGCGGTTCGTCTTCGACGCGGTGGACCGGCTCGCCGCGACCGGCACCGAGCTCGCGCAGCGCGTGACGGTGCGCTCGCGCGCCTAGGCGCAGGCATCGCGGCAGGCTGCCGGCCATGATGAAGCGCTCGGGGTGCGCCAGGGGAGGGGACCGATGGATCGGATGAGCTTCGACGCCTTCTGGCGGGAGCGGCGGCTGTGCATGCTCGCGTCGCCTCGCCCGGACGGGACGATCCACCAGGTGCCCGTGGGTGCGACCTACGACGCCGAGCAGCAGCTCGTGCGCGTCATCACCTCCCGCTCGAGCTACAAGGCGCGCAATCTCCGAGCGCACCCGGGCCGCGTCGTCGCGATCTCGCAGGTCGAGGGGCGCTGGTGGTGCACCGTCGAGGGCCCCGCCACCGTCTCCGACGATCCCGCCCGCGTCGACGATGCGGTGCGACGCTACGCCGAGCGCTATCGGCAGCCCCGCAGCAATCCCGACCGCGTGGTGATCGAGGTGTCGGTGCAGCGGATCCTCGGCAACCTCGAGCAGCGCTGAGGCGCAGCGCGCGATCGCGGTCGCGTCGAGATGCGGGTGGCGGGGAAGCGGTGCGGCCCCGACCGCCTCCCGCGCTCGCAGATGCAATCCGACATAATGTGCATTATCGGCGCTCCGAGAGCGGCGGAGAGCCGCGGTCAGTCGGCGGTGATCGTCGCCTTCGCGGGTGCCTCGTGGACGTCGAGGTGCTCGACGGCGGCGATCATGCGGTCGAAGAACGACGCGACGGCTCGCCGCTCGTCGTCGTCGAGCCCGTCGACGACGTCGATCATGCGCCGGTGCATCGCGCCGAGCGTCGCCCGCACCTCGTGGTCGGTGTCGGTCGTCGGCACGACGATCGTCGCGCGCCGGTCGTCCGGGTGCGGCTCGCGCCGCACGTGCCCGCTGCGGACGAGCCGGTCGACGAGCGCCGTCACCGACGGCGACGCGATCCCGAGCGCCGTGCCCAGGTCGCGCTGCCGGAGCACCTCGCCTCGCCGCTGCGCCTGCAGCAGCAGCCGCAGCGCCAGCAGGTCGGTCTCGCCCATCGCCATCGACGAGCGCGTCCGGGCTCGCATGGCCGCCTCGGCGGCGCGGTACCGGCGCAGCAGGTTCAGCACGTCGACGCTCGTCGGGTGCTCGTGCTCCGGGTACCAGTAGCCCGAGCTCGCGCGCGGGTGCTGCTCCGTCCCCATCGTCGCCTCCTCGTGCTCCGCCGCTGCCGGCGCCTGTGATCGATCCGTCCCATCCTATCGTTCGATCGTGCTATATTTCGATCGACGAACTAAGTAACGATCTTCGAGGGAGCAGGACGATGACGGACACCCTGGCGCGCACCACTTCGGCAGCTCCGAGCGCGGAGTCCGCGGCGCACGTCTCGTGGGCTTCTCCCGGCGAGGACCTGTGGGTCGCGACGCGACGCGACGGTGACGGCACCATGTTCCTCGGCTTCGTCGAGAAGACCCTGGACGAGTTCCTCGTGGTCGACGGCGAGGGCACGGCGCGCGGCCGCTTCCCCGACCTGCAGTCCGCGCAAGCGGTGTTCGCCGCTCGTGACGGCCGCTCCCCCGCTGGAGCGGAGCACGGCTGGGCCGACGCCGGCGCCACCGTCGTCGCGCCCTCGCGCCTGCGTCGGCGCTGACGCGGCGCGACCCCGCGCGCCGCGAGGGAAGTCGCCCATTGCCCTCGGGTCGCGACCCTGCATACGCTCGCGGCAGACCCACTCGCGTCGCGCAGCAGCTCGCTGCTCTCGCGACCGGTCGGACGGGAGCGCCCGATGGAGTCCGACTCGCCGAACGTGCACGACGTGATCGCCACGAACGCCGACGCCTGGATCGCCGAGCTCGCGGAATGGGTGCGCATCCCCTCCGTCGCCGGCGTGCCAGAGCGCGAGCGGCACTTGCGCCACTCCGCCGCGTGGCTCGCCGGCACGCTGCGCGACACGGGCTTCCCTCGCACGGAGCTCTGGGACGGCGAGCAGGGCCCCGCCGTGTACGCCGAGTGGTGCGATGCTCCGGGCGCGCCCACCGTGCTCGTCTACAGCCACCACGACGTGCGCGCCGTCAAGGAGCAGAACTGGGACGAGACGACGCCCTTCACGCCCGTCGTGCGCGACGGCCGGATCTACGGCCGCGGCAGCTCCGACGCCAAGGGTCAGGTCATGGCGCACGTGTGGGCGGTGCGCGCGCACCTGGCGGCCACCGGGCGCGAGGCCCCGGCGGTGAACCTCAAGCTGCTCGTGGAGGGCGAGGAGGAGTCGGGCTCTGCCGGGCTCGCCGCCATGCTCGACGAGCACCGCGCGCTGCTCGACGTCGACGCGATCGTCTTCTCCGACTCGCTCCTGTGGCACGCCGACCATCCGGCGCTCTGCACGAGCATCCGCGGCATGCTGGGCGCCCGCATCGAGGTGCTCGGCCCGCTCACCGACATCCACAGCGGTGCGGCATCCGGCCCGGCCCCCAACCCGGCGATCGAGCTCGCGCGCATGCTCGCGCAGCTCCACGACGAGCACGGGCGCATCGCGCTCCCCGGCTTCTACGACGACGTGCACGAGCTCTCGCAGGAGCGCCGCGCCGAGCTCGCAGCCCTGCCCTTCGACGCCGAGGACTGGCTGCTCCGCTCGCACACGCGCAGCATCGGCGGCGAGCAGGGCTACACGCCGCTCGAGCGCCTCTGGGAGCGACCCGCGGTCGAGGTCATCGCGCTCGCATCAGGAGACCCCGACGGGGCCTCGCGCGCCGCGATCCCGTCGATGGCGTCAGCCGATCTCAGCTTCCGCATCGTCGACGGGCAGCGCGTCGAGGTCGTCGCCGAGCAGCTGCGGCGCTGGGTCGACGCGACGATCGGCGGCGGGTGCGCGGTGCGGCTCGAGATCCAGGAGGAGGTCGCGCAGCAGCCGTACCGCACGCCGGAGACGCCGCTCGTGGACGCGCTCGACCGCGCGATGGCAGCGGGCTTCGGCGCCGAGCGCGTCGGACGGATGGGGAACGCCGGCGGAGGCCCGACGGAGCTCCTCGCCCGCGTGCTCGACGCACCCGTCGTCTTCTTCGGCACTGGCCTCGTCGAGGACAACTGGCACGACAGCGACGAGAGCGCCTCGATCGCCGTGCTGCGAGCGGGCGCAGCCACCCTCGCGCACCTGTGGGACGAGCTCGGCTCGACGCGCTGACGACCCCGGTTCAGCCGAGCGCGGCCAGCAGGTCGTCGGCGAGGTCGTCGACGTGCTCGATCCCGACCGACATGCGGATGAGGCCCTCGGGGATCGTGGGTGCCTCCGTCGCCCAGCGCCGGCGCCGCTCGAGCGTCGACTCCACGCCGCCCAGGCTCGTCGCCGACACCCACAGCCGCACGCGATCCACGACCCGGTCGGCCGCCGCGGCGTCGGCGAGCACCATCGCGAGCACCGTCCCGAAGCCGGGATCGCGCACCTCGACGACGCCCGGTGCATCCGCGAGCCTCCGCGCGAGCTCCCGCGCGTTCGCCTCGGCGCGCTCGAGCCGCACCGAGAGGGTGCGCAGCCCGCGCAGCGTCAGGAACGCCTCCATGGGACCGGGGATCGCGCCGTGCAGGCCGCGATGGTGGCGGATGCGCTCGGCGAGGTCGTCCCGACCGGTCACGACCGCGCCGAGCACGACGTCGCTGTGTCCAGCGATGAGCTTCGTCGCCGAGTGCACGACGAGATCGGCGCCGTGCTCGAGCGGCCGCTGCAGCAGCGGCGAGGCGAAGGTGTTGTCGACGACGCTCAGCACGCCGGCCGCCCGCGCGGCCGCGGCGAGCCGAGGGATGTCGGCGAGCTCGAGGGCCGGGTTGGTGGGCGACTCGAGCCACACCATCGCCGCGCCCGGAAGCGCGGCCTCGACGGCGTCGGCGTCGGCGATGTCGACGCGCCGCACCTCGAAGCGGCCCGAGCGCGCGCCGTCGTCGAGCAGGGCGAGCGTGTGCTGGTAGGAGTGGCGCGCGACGACGACCGCTCCCCCGACGGGCACGAGGTGGATCACGGCGCTCACGGCCGCCATGCCGCTCGCGAAGGAGACGCACTCGCCGCCCTCGAGGGCCCCGAGCGCCTCCTCGAGCGCCGTCCAGCTCGGGTTGCCGTAGCGCGCGTACTCGAGCTCGCCGCCGGCGACGAAGGCGCTCGCGAAGGTCACGGGCTCGTTGAACGGCGCGCCCGGCACGTGCGGCGGCCGCCCTGCGCTCACGACGATCGTCTCCGGTCGAGGAAGCGCGGAGCGCCGGGCGTCAGACATGTGCCCATCCTGCCATCGCCCGGGTGCCGCGCGCGCCCGCCGACGACTTGCCGCGCCGCGTAGCATCGCGGCATGGCGACGAGCGCCCTGCGCACGATCACGGTCGACGAGGCCCGGCGCATCGCCGTGCGCGCGCAGCTGCTCGACGCCGGCAGCCAGGCGCGGGGCGACCACGACCTGCCCGACGTGGTCGAGCGGCTCACGCTCCTGCCGCTCAACCCGACCGACATCGTGTGCCCCTCGGCCGAGCACATCGCCCACACGCGCATCCCCTCGCTCGACTACGACGACGTGCGACGCGCCGTCGAGGTCGAGCTGCGGCTCGTCGAGCACCTGGGCCCGCACCGGCACCCGATGGAGGCCTGGGCGATCGGGCTGCGCGCCACGAGCGACCTGCCGTGGCTCACCGCGCTCGGCCGCGCGCCGGATGCGCTCCACGCGTCGGCGCGCGAGTGGCTCGAGGCCAACGCGGGCTTCCGCGCGCGCGTGCTCGAGCAGCTGCGCGAGGAGGGGCCGCTCCCCCAGGCGGAGGTCGACGACGCGGCCGACGTGCCCTTCCGCTCGAGCGGCTGGAACACCGACCGCAACGTCGCGATGATGCTCGAGCTGCTGCAGATCCGGGGCGAGGTCGTCGTCGCCGAGCGGCGCGGCAGCGCGCGCGTGTGGGACCTCGCGGAGCGCGTGCTGCCGTCGGTCGCGGTCGTGCCGGTCGTGGAGGCGGAGCGCGAGTGGCGCTCGCGCTGGCTGCGATCGTGCGGCATCGCGCGGCCGACGCACGTGGGCGACGCGGGCGAGCCCGTGCGCGTCGAGGGCGTGCGCGGTGCGTGGCGGCTCGACCCGGGAGCTACCGGTGAGGGCTTCGCCGGTCGCGTGGCGCTGCTCTCGCCGCTCGACCGGCTCATCGCCGACCGCACTCGGATGCGGCAGCTGTGGGGCTTCGAGTACGCGCTCGAGCAGTACACCCCCGCCGCGAAGCGCAAGTGGGGCGCGTTCGCGCTGCCGATCCTCGACGGCGACGCGCTCGTCGGCAAGGTCGACGCGCGGGCGGATCGCGCCGCGGGCATGCTGCGCGTCGCCGGCATCCACTGGGACGAGGAGCCGAGCGCGCGGCTGCGCGAGGGCGTGCACGACGAGATCGCGCGACTGGCGGCCTTCCTCGCGCTGCGCCCGGCACTGCCCTGATGGCCAGGCGCCGAGGATAGCCTGGCCCGCGTGGCCGCCATCGCCGTGATCGCCAACCCCGTCGCTCGCGGCTACGCGCGCGCCGTGGACGCCGTGCTGCGCGAGGCCGCCACCGTCGGCGCCGATGCGCGCGTGCTCGAGACGACGGTCGCGGAGACCGGTGCGCCGCAAGCACGAGCCGCCCTGGCCTCCGGCGCGGATGCCGTGGTCGCGATCGGCGGTGACGGCACCGTGCGCGACGTCGCGGCGGTGCTCGCCCACGGCCCGGTGCCCCTCGGCGTCGTGCCCACCGGCACGGCCAACCTCTTCGCGCGGAACCTCGAGCTGCCGCTGCGGGCGGTCGCGGCGGCTCGCGGCGCCGTCGGCGGTCGCGTCGCACCGGTCGACCTCGGCCGCGTCGCGCTCACGCGCGGCGACGGTGAGCGGGAGCCCGAGCGCGCCTTCCTCGTCGTCACGGGGGTCGGCAACGACGCCCTCGCGGTCGAGGCGGCGTCGCTGCGCGACAAGCGCAGGCTCGGGTGGGCCTCCTACATCGCGCTGGGCCTTCGCAGGCTCGGCAGTCCGAGCTTCGCCGTCCGGGGCTCCTTCGACGGCGGCCCCGCGGAGTCGGTGCACGCGTGGAGCGTGCTCGTGCACAACGCCGCTCGGATCCCGGCGGGGTTCCGCGTGCTGCCCGACGCGCGCCTCGACGACGGGCTGCTCCACGTCGCGGCCGTCAGCCCCCGGCACTTGGGGCACTGGGGGCGCATCGCGGCGGCGGGCGCCGGCGTCGCGCGCGCCGAGGGCATCCTGCGTCGTCGCATCGCCGAGCGCGTCGTGCTCGCGGGCGTCGACGAGCTCCTGCCCGTGCAGATCGACGGCGATGCGGCCGGGCGGGCGCTGCGGCTCGAGGCGCGCCTCGATCCGGGAGCTCTCCAGGTCAGGATGCGAGGATGACTCACATGAACGATGCACTGCGACGACTGCGCGCCGCTCGGGACGGCGAGCTCGAGCACGCGCTCGAGGGGCTCGACGTCGAGCGAGCCGTCCGGGCGATCGGCGGGAACCTCCTGACCGGCCTCTTCCGGCTGGACGAGCGTCGCGAGCTCGTGCGACTGCTGTGCATCGAGCGCGCGAGCGAGCTGAGCCCGGCGATGCGGGCCCGCGTCGTGCACGCGCTGCGGCTCCTGCCGAGGACCACCGAGACCTCCGCCGGCATCCGCTCGCTCCTGCTCTCGCTCTCGGGCGAGCCGTTCCGCGACATGAAGTACCTGCTGAACGCGACGGGCGACCGGCACGACCTCGAGCACGTCGTCTACGAGCGGCTCACGCTCGCCGACCGCGAGGCGGTGCTCGCGCACATCGCGGCAGAGGCGGCCGCCGCGCCGTCGCGCGACCTGCGCATCCTGTGCGACATCGACGACACCCTCAAGTCGATGCTCCACGACGACCGCTACCCGCGAGGCACGGTCTACCCGGGCGTCGTGGAGCTGCTCCACGCCCTCGACCAGGGCCATGCCGCCGAGCCCTCGAGGCCCGGCGACCTCACGTTCGTCACCGCGCGGCCCGAGGGTCCCAAGGGGCTCGTCGAGCAGTACACGCGCGATGCGCTCGCCGGGCTGCGGCTGCCTCCGCACTCGGTGCTGGGCGGCTCCGTGCTCAACCTGTTCACCAAGCAGTCGATCAAGGCGCGCAAGCTGCAGAACTTCGAGCGCGAGCGCGCGCTGTTCCCCGAGTGCCGCTTCATGTTCCTCGGCGACAGCGGGCAGGCCGACGCGCACGTCGGCGCCGAGATGCTGCGTCGCGGGCCCGAGTTCGTCGTCGCGGTCCTCATCCACGAGGTCGTGCCGGTGACGGGACCCGAGCGGGACGGTTTCGAGGCGACGGGCGTGCGCTTCCACCGCTCGTACGACGACGCCGCGCGCATCGTGCACGAGCTCGGGCTCATCGACCAGGCCGGCCGCGATCGCGTCGTGCGCGCGGTCGACGAGGCGAGCGGGCTGATGACGTGACGCCTCGAGCGGCGGCGCTGGGAGCGCCGCCGCTCGAGTGCTCGCCTACTGGTGGTTCTGGGGCGTCGGGAGGTGCTTGGCCCACCACGCGAGGATGTGCTCGAAGCGCTCGACGCGGTGCCTCGGCTGCCCCGCGCGCGTGAGCTCGTGGTCCTCGCCCGGGAACAGCAGCAGCGCCGTCTCGACGCCGTTGCGCTTGAGCGCCGCCCAGTAGCGCTGCGCCTGCTCCGGCGGGCAGCGCCAGTCCTGCTCGGAGTGCACGACGAGCGTCGGGGTCGTGACCCGGTCGACGTGCGCCATGGGCGACTGCGCGCGCACCGCCTCGGGGTCGGTGCCCGTGTACGCCTCGGAGAAGAACCAGCCGATGTCGCTCGTGCCGATGAACGACACCGGGTCGAGGAAGCCGCGCTCGACGACCGCCGCCGCGAAGCGGTGGTCGTGCGCGGTGGTCCACGCCGTGAGGTAGCCGCCGTAGGAACCGCCCATGATGCCCAGGCGCTCCCGGTCGAGCTGCGGATGCGCGTCGAGCGCTCCGTCGAGGAAGTCGAGGACGTCGTGCATGTCGACCGTGCCCATCGCCTCCTTGATCGCGAGCCCGTGCTCGCGGCCGTAGCCGGCGGAGCCGCGCGGGTTGCACTGCACGACGGCGTAGCCGGCCGCCACCGCGACCTGCGCCTCGTCGAAGACGCCCACGGTGTACTGCGCGAACGGCCCGCCGTGGATGTTGAGGAGCACGGGGTGCGGCCCCTCCCCCTCCGGCAGCCACACCCAGCCGTGCACGCGAGCGCCGTCGCGCGCGGGCAGCTCGTGCTCGACGGGCACGACGATGCCCGCCTCGGTCAGCGGCGCGCCGAAGTCGGTCAGCACCGTCAGGCCGCGCTCGTCGAGCACCGCGAGCTCGCCCATCGAGGTCGGCGTGCGCACGCTCGCGACCGTGACGCCCTCGCCGACGCCGTGGCCGAGCACCTCGAGGTCGCCGCCGATGAGCTCGCGCGAGCCGGCGCCCGTGACGTGCACGAGGCGCACGCGGCCGCGCCGCTGCTCCTGCACGAGCACGCCGTCCTCGACGACCGTCGAGTGGCCGCCGCCGAGGTCGACCGATGCCTCGTCGGTGACCTCCTCGGGGTGCGCGCCCGCCCGCTCGAGCACGAACAGCTGCTCGTTGCGCGCGACGAAGTCGCGGCCCGAGTCGCCGAGCTTGCTCGCGAGCAGCACGTACCCGCCGTCGGGCGTGGGCCGCACCTCCGAGATGCTCAGGCCCGCGCGCGACGAGAGCACGATGTGCGGCTCGCCCTCGGCGACGTGCACGTCGAGCTCGACGACGGCGGAGAGCAGGTCGTCGTCGCGCGTGTCGTGCCGGGCGGTGACGCACAGCACGCGCTCGCCGTCGAGGGAGAACGTGGGCGCCTCGTGATCGAACTCCCCGTGGGTCAGCTGGATGGCAGCCGGCGCAGAGGGAGCATCGTCCTTCGTCGACTCGTCGTCGTGCGGGTGCGGGGCGCGGTCGTAGCGGGGCTCCGCGTCGAGGTCCGGCAGCGGCGCCGCGAAGAGGTGCACGTGCCGGCCGACGAGGCTGCCGATGCCGTTCGCGAGGTTGCGGTTGCGCGTGATGAGGCGCGGCGACTCCTGCTCGGGACCGAGCCCGTCCACGGTGCCGTAGCGGCCCGGCTCGGAGACGACGGAGGTGAACGCGATGCGGTCGCCGCGGGGCGAGACCGCGAAGTCGAGCACGCCGCCCGCCTGCGCGGTCGCCTGGACGGGCTCACCGCCGTCGACGCGCATCGCCCACACCTGGGGCTTGCCTGCCGCGTCGGGCCGCACGAACAGCACGCTCGAGCCGTCCGGGGTCAGCTGCGGCGCCCGGTCCTCCGTGCCGCGCGTGAGGCGCCGGCGAGCGCCGTCCTGCAGCGACACCTTCCAGAGCTGGCCGACGGTGCGGTTCGCCCGCAGGCTCGGCCGCGAGGTCGCCACGATGGCCCACTCGCCGCGCGGGTCGACGGCGGGACGGGAGAGGGAGACGAGCCGCTCGATGTCCTCCGCGCGCATCAGGCGACCGTCCCCTCGGCCTCGCCGAAGCCGCGCACGTCGCCGACGAGGCGCGTGTGGTCGGCAGGCACGGGCTCGACGGCGGCCAGCGCCACTTCGCGCGCGAACTCCTCGACGTTGTAGAGCCGGCCCGCGTCCTCGCGGCGGCTCGCGATCGCGCCGGGGTTGGCGCGCTCGAGCAGCGTCGCGGTGATCGTGCCCTCGATCATGTCGCCGGAGACGACGACGAGCTCGATCCCGCGCTCGGCGAGCGCGGGGATGCGCTCGCGCAGCGCGTCCTCGCCGGCACGCTTCGAGAGCGCGACGGGCTCGTACTCCGGCATGGTCGGCGTCGAGCGGATGAAGTGGGCCTGGTGGCTCGTGACGAACACGACGCGGGCACCCTCGTTGAGCACCGGCAGCGCCGCTTCGAGCAGCGCGACCTGCGCGTCGCGGTTGAGGCGCATCGCGTAGTCCTCGCCCATGCCGCTCTCCATGCCGCCGGAGGCGTTCATGACGAGGATGTCGAGGCCGCCGAAGCGCGACCGCGCCGCGTCGAACATGCTCGCGAGGCTCGCGGGATCCGTGAGGTCGGCCTGCACGGCGATCGCCTCGACGCCCTGCTCCTGGGCGGCGGCCACGACCTTCTCGGCGCGCGGCGCCTTCGCGCGGTAGTTGACGACGACGTTCGCGCCCGCCCCGGCGAGCAGCGCCACCGTCGCGGCGCCGATGCCACGGCTCGAGCCGGTGACGAGTGCGGTGCGGCCGGTCAGCGAACCGGGCGCGAGGGCTGCGGGGGAGGTATCCGACACGAGTGCTCCTTCGTTCCCGATGACCCTACTGGGCGCGGCGCTCCCGTCGCCGCCCGACGGGCCCGCGCGGCCAAGATCGCGCAACGGTGCCCCACCACGGCCTCCGCTCCATATGCTGGGCTCGTGGACCTCGTCGAATACGCCTGGATCGCCTGGCTCGTCGTCGCGCTCATCTGCTTCATCATCGAGATGGTCACGCTCGAGTTCACGTTCCTCATGATCGGCCTGTCGTCCATCGCCGGCCTCGTCTCGAGCATCACGGGCATGCCCTGGTGGGCGCAGGTGCTCATCGCGGCGGCGGCAGCGCTGCTGCTGCTCCTGCTCGTGCGGCCGAAGCTCCTGCAGCGCCTGCATGACTCCGGCGAGGTCAACAAGCAGGGCATCGAAGCGCTGCTGGGCATGGGAGGCGAGGTCACGCGCTCGTTCGAGCGCGGCGCGGGCGAGGTCACCCTCGCCAACGGCGACGTCTGGACGGCGCGCCTCTCCCCCGCGGTGCAGCCGCGAGACCCCGACGTCGGCGAGCGCATCGTCGTCACCGCCATCGAGGGGGCGACGGCGATCGTCGTCCCCGCACAGCGATAACCGAAGGAGCACACTCATGCCGATCGACGGAGGATTCATCCTCGGAGCCTTCCTGCTCGTCGTCGTGATCCTCGTCGTCCTGTTCGTGCTCGTCACGCTCTTCAGGTCGATCCGGATCATCAAGCAGGGATTCACGGGCGTGGTCGAGCGGCTCGGCCGCTTCCACAAGGTGCTGCAGCCCGGCCTCAACTTCCTCGTGCCGTTCATCGACCGCGTCGCGTACCACGTCGACATGCGCGAGCAGGTGCGCTCGTTCCCGCCGCAGCCGGTCATCACCGAGGACAACCTCGTCGTCTCGATCGACACAGTGGTCTACTTCCAGGTGACCGACGCGCGCGCCGCGACGTACGAGATCGCCGACTACCTCTCGGCCGTCGAGCAGCTCACCACCACGACGCTCCGCAACGTCGTCGGCGGCATGAACCTCGAGGAGGCGCTCACGAGCCGCGACACGATCAACGGCCAGCTGCGCCAGGTGCTCGACCAGGCCACCGGCAAGTGGGGGCTGCGGGTCAGCCGCGTCGAGCTGAAGGCGATCGACCCGCCCCACTCGATCCAGGACTCGATGGAGAAGCAGATGCGCGCCGAGCGGGACCGCCGCGCCGCCATCCTCACCGCCGAGGGCTCGAAGCAGTCGCAGATCCTCGAGGCCGAGGGTCTGCGCCAGTCCGAGATCCTCCGAGCCGAGGGCCAGGCGAAGGCCCAGGTGCTGCGCGCCAAGGGTGACGCCGAGGCGCAGGTGCTGCTCGCCAAGGGTGAGTCGGAGGCGATCGAGCGCGTCTTCGCCGCGATCCACGAGGGTGACGCCGACGACAAGCTGCTCGCCTACCAGTACCTGCAGACGCTGCCGAAGCTCGCCGAGGGCGACGCCAACAAGCTGTGGATCATCCCCTCGGAGCTCACGGATGCGCTGCAGAGCGTCGGCCGCGGCTTCTTCGAGGGCCGCGCGGAGGTGCCGGCGCAGAAGGCGAAGGCCAAGCGCGCGGATGAGACGGGACCGTCGATCCTGGACGAGACGTTCCAGGCCGACTCGGTCTCCGACGTCGAGGTGCCCTCGATCGCCGAGACCCTGCAGGCGAGCGGCATCGACCCGCAGGGCGCCGGTGAGACCGACACGGTCTCGTCGACGACCTCGCTCGCCGACGAGACGCCGAGCGCCGACTACGACGACGCGCTCGAGACCGCGCGCGACGTCGCCGCCGACGTGCCGCGCGCAGAGCCCGACGGGACCGCCGCGTCGGACGCCCGTGGCGACGCCTCCGACGACAGCAGGCCGCCGCAGGCGTGAGCCGGTTCCTGACGCCGGCGCCCCCGCGCGTGCTCGCACACCGGGGGCTCGCCGTGGCCGCGCCCGAGAACTCGATGATGGCGTTCATCGCGGCCGTCGACGCGGGCGCGACCTTTCTGGAGACCGACGTGCGCGCCACGGCGGACGGCGTCGCGGTGCTCGCGCACGACGCGAGCCTCGAGCGCGTCGCCGGTCAGGACGTCGCGGTCGAGGAGACGCTGTGGCGCGACCTCGGCGAGGTCGACCTCGGCCAGGGCGAGCGCGTGCCCGGGCTGCGGGAGGCGCTGCTCGCGCTGCCGGACGCGAGGTGGAACATCGACCTGAAGTCGGATGCCGCGGTGATCCCCGCGGTGCGCGCGGTCGTCGAGGCGAAGGCGGTCGACCGCGTGCTGCTCACCTCCTTCTCGGAACGGCGCCGCAAGCAGGCGCAGCAGCTGCTGCCCGACGTGGCGACGAGCGCGTCGCAGGCGATCGTCGTGCGCGCCCTCGCCGCGCAGCGCTTCGGCGCGCACCGCCTGCTGCGGCGCATCCTCGAACCCGTCGTCGCGCTGCAGGTGCCGCGCCGGCACAAGGGCGTCGAGATCGTCACGCGCCGCAGCGTCGCCGCCTTCCAGCGCGCGGGCGTCGAGGTGCACGTGTGGACGATCAACGAGACCGCCGAGATGCGGGAGCTCCTCGAGCTCGGCGTCGACGGCATCGTCACCGACCGCTGCGACCTCGCGCTGCCGCTGCTCGAGCGCTGACCTCGCCCCTGACCCGGTGCGCCGAACGCTCAGCGCGGCGGCTTCGGCAGGGCGCGCACGCCCGAGAGGCCCCACTTCGTGACGGCGCCGATGGTGCTGAGCTCCTCGAGCACGCGCATCTTCGAGCTCCCGACGGCGCGCTCGATGAAGCCGATCGGCACCTCGGCGATCGTGCCGCCCGCCTGGGCGACCCGCACCGCCATCGCGATCTGGAACGCGTACGCGTCGACCGCGATCGCGTCGAGGTCGATGCGCTCGAGGATGCGCGTGCGGTACACGCGCAGGCTGCTCGTGAGGTCCTTCACGCCCGTCGAGAGCATCGCCCGCGCGTAGGCGTTGCCGATCTGGGCGGCCCAGCGACGCCGGCGCAGCATGTTGCGCACATCGCTGCCCTCGACGAAGCGCGAGCCGATGACGAGGTCGACGCCCGATCCGGAGACGGCGAGCAGCTCCGGCAGGCCGTCGGCGTCGTAGGAGCCATCGGCGTCGGTGACGACGACCTTCGTCGCGCCGCGCGAGATGGCGAAGCGCATCCCCTCGACGACCGCGGAGCGGTACCCGCGCTCCGATCGGTGGATGACGAGCGTGCCGGCGTCGGCCTTCGCGAGGCGGTCGGCGAGCTCGCCCGTGCCGTCGGGGCTGCCGTCGTCGACGATCACGAGCTCGGCGTGCGGCACGGACTGCCGCAGCCGCCCCACCGTGCGCTCGAGGTTGTCGACCTCGTTGTAGGTCGGCACGACGATCATGACGTCAGGCATCCGTCCTCCTTCGCTCGAGCGCGCGGACGACGCCGAGTGCCACCAGGCCGAGCGCGCTGCCGAGGCACAGCGCCCAGTCGATCCATGCTCCCAGACGGATGCCGGGAGTGACGGTCGTCGACAGCGGCAGCTCCTCGAGCATCGCGCCCGGCTCGTACTGCGGCAGGCGGTCGAGCATGGCCCCGTCGGGGCCGATCATGGCGCTCGTGCCCACGGTCGAGATGTTGACGACCGCGCGACCGGCCTCGACGGCTCGCAGCTGCGCGATCGCGAGCTGCTGCACGTTCTCGGCCGAGCCCTCGCCGAAGTCGGCGTTGTTCGTCGGGGCGAGCACGACCTCGGCACCGTGCTCGAGCACCATCTCGCGCGCCTGGTAGTCGTCGATGATGTCGAAGCAGATGGCGAGGCCCGCGGTCGTGCCCGCGACGTCGAACGCGTTCGCGCTCGTCGGGTCGATCGAGAAGTCGCGCGGGATGAGCTCGAGGAAGCCGAGCGCGTCGAGGACGGGCGCGAAGAGCTCGCGCTGCGGCAGGTACTCGGCGAACGGCACGGGGTGGCGCTTCCGGTACTCGGCGACCGCCCCCCGGCCCGGCTCGACCTGCAGGAGCGCGTTGTACGTCTCGTCGCCGTCGCGCGTGACGGTGCCGAGGATGAGCGGCGCGTCGTGCTCCGTCGCGACGCGATCGAGCGCCACCATCGTCGAGGGCGTCTCGTTCGCGTAGAACTCGCCCGCGTTCTCGGGCCAGACGAGGAGGTCGAGCTGCTCGCCGGAGAGCTGCCGCGTCGCGTCGAGGTGCTGCTGCAGGATCTCGCCCGGCGTGTAGGGCGCGAGCAGGCCGGCTTCGCTGTCGCCCTGCACGGCGCCCACGCGCAGCGCGCCGGTCCGCTCGACGGCGAAGCCGGGGATCGCGACGAGCAGGATGACGGCTGCCGCGCCGATCGTGAGCCGGCGGCGCAGCATCGTGCGGTGGTGCAGCACGAGCTGCGCGAGCAGCGCCGACACCGCCGCGATGAGGAAGCTCAGCCCCGCGAAGCCCACCCAGCTCGTCGTGTCCGCGAGCGGGCTCGAGGCCTGCGAGTGCGCGAGCCGACCCCACGCGAAGCCGCCCCACGGCACGCTCGACGAGAGCGACTCGCGCAGCGTCCAGAGCCCGCCGAGCAGCAGCGGCATGACGAGGAAGGCGCCGAGCGCGCTCGGCAGCCGAGGCTCGGCCCAACGCCACGCGAGCGCGATTGCCATGCCGCCGAGGCCCCACCACGCGGCCATCCACGCCGAGAGCGCGAGGAGCGGCACGGGACCGAGGTAGACGGTGATCCACTGGATGTGCAGCAGGAAGAAGACGAGGCCCGTCGTGAAGCCGAGCGCGAAGGCGGCGACGAGCCGACGACCGCGCAGCGCCACGAGCGAGAGCGCCACCGCGGGAGCGATGAGCGGCCACCAGCCCCAGGGCTGGAAGGCGAAGGGCATGATCGCGCCGCCGAGGATCGCCGCGACCCACGCGAGGCCCGCGGGCAGCGGCGAGCGCGCGCGCGTCCGCGCGGCGCGCGGCTTGACGCCCGCGCCGCTGAGAGGGCTGCGCGGGAGGTGCACGGGCGCCGCCGTCACAGGGCCGATCCCGAGGCCTCGATCACGCCGCGGCGGATGCGCTCCACCGCGTCGCGCGCCGTGCGCGAGAGCCGCTTGGGCGCGACCTGCTCGATCTGCTCGAGCACGTCGATCGTCTGCTTGGTCCAGCGCACGAAGTCGCCAGCGGCGAGCTCGGTGTCGCGCAGCACGCCCTCGAGCGGGTAGCCGCGCGCCCAGCGGTGCATCGCGAGCGTGAGCCCGGTCTGCAGCGGTTCGGTGCCCGGCATCCGGTGCCCCTGCTCGAGGTCGTCGAGCCGGGCCCACAGGGTCTGCGTCGCGTCGAGCGCCTCGCGGAAGGCTCCCTTGGGCAGCATCCGCTCCGGGAGCATGCCCTCGTCGCGACGGCCCTCGAAGACGAGCGCGCACGCGAGCGCGGCGAGCGCGGGCGCGTCGAGCCCGTTCCACAGCCCTTGGCGGATGCTCTCGGCGACGAGCAGGTCGCGCTCGCCGTAGATGCGCCGCAGCACCTCACCCGCTGCCGTGATGCGCGCGCCGGTGTCGGTCTCCTCGATGTAGTCGAGCTCCCGCAGGATCTCCGTGATGCGATCGAACGCCTTGGCGATCTGCCCCGTGCGCCGGTCGATCTGCCGCTCGGCCTGCTCGATGTCGCGGCGCAGCCGCCAGTAGCGCTCGCCCCAGCGAGCGTGCGACTCGCGCTCGGGGCACCGGTGGCAGGGGTGCTGGCGCATCGCGGTGCGCAGCTGCTTGAGGCGCCGCTGGATGCGCTCGTGGTCGCCGTGGCTCAGGTTCTGCCGCTGCCCGTCGCGCTCGAGGTCGCTCGCCTCGCGCCGCAGCTCGGCGTACTGCGAGAAGTCCCCGAGGTGGCACGTCATCGCCTCCTCGTAGCCCGCGAGGCTCGCGCGCTGGTCGACGACGCGGCGCGCGAGCTGCACGACCGAGCGGTCGGCCTGGAACTGCGCGAAGGAGGTCTCGAGCACCTCGCGCGTGCCCGTGACGCCGAGCCGGTCGACGAGGTTGACGGCCATGTTGTAGGTGGGCTTGAAGCTCGAGTGCAGCGGATACGTGCGGCGCGAGGCGAGCGAGGCGACCTCGACCGGCTGCAGCTTGCCGTTCCAGATGACGACGGCGTGGCCCTCGGTGTCGATGCCGCGACGGCCGGCGCGGCCCGTGAGCTGCGTGTACTCGCCGGGCGTGATGCGCACCCGCGCCTCGCCGTTGAACTTCTCGAGCTGCTCGAGCACGACCGTGCGCGCCGGCATGTTGATGCCGAGCGAGAGCGTCTCGGTCGCGAACACCATCTTCAGCAGCCGGGCGCGGAAGAGCTCCTCGACGACCTCCTTGAAGACGGGCAGCATGCCGGCGTGGTGCGCCGCGACGCCGCGCTCGAGGCCGTCGATCCAGTCGAAGTAGCCCAGCACCGCGAGGTCGGCGTCGTCGAGCAGCCGGGTGCGCTCGTCGACGATCGCGCGGATCTCCCGCCGATCCTCGGGCGTCGTCAGGCGCACGCCGCCGTCGACGACCTGCCGCACGGCCGCGTCGCACCCCGCCCTCGAGAAGATGAAGTCGATCGCCGGCAGCATGTCGCGCTCGTCGAGCATCCCGATGAGCTCGACGCGGTCGACGCGCGGCGGTCCGCCCCAGCTGCCCGGCCCGGGCCGGCGGCCGCCCTTCTGGGGGCGGCGCGAGCGGTAGCGGTTGTGGCCGCCCCGATCGCGGTGCCCATGGGCGGCGGACGCCGCGAGGTCGCCCCCGCGGGCGAGGTCGACGAGCTCTCGACTCGGCCGGTGCGTCTCCTCCCCCGCCTTCGAGTCGAACAGGTCCACGAGCCGCCCGCGGATCTGCACGTGCGCGTCGAGCGGCACGGGCCGGTGCTCCGAGACGATGACCCTGGTGTCGCCGCGCACGGCGTCGAGCCAGGCGCCGAACTCCTCGGCGTTCGAGACGGTCGCCGAGAGCGAGACGAGCCGCACGTGCCGCGGCAGGTGGATGATCACCTCTTCCCACACCGCCCCGCGGAAGCGGTCGGCGAGGTAGTGCACCTCGTCCATCACGACGTACTCGAGCCGCGAGAGGTCGCGGCCCTCGTAGAGCATGTTGCGCAGCACCTCGGTCGTCATGACGACGATGCGCGCGTCGCCGTTGATGGAGGTGTCGCCCGTGAGGAGGCCCACGGACGCGCTGCCGTAGACCTCGGTGAGCTCGCGGTGCTTCTGGTTCGAGAGCGCCTTCATGGGCGTCGTGTAGAAGACGCGGCCCGTCGGGGCCTCCATCGTGAGGTGGATGGCGAACTCGGCGACCACCGTCTTGCCCGCCCCCGTCGGCGCGGCGACGAGCACGCTCGAGCCGCCCTCGAGCGCCTCGCACGCCTCTCGCTGGAACGGGTCGAGCCCGAAGGGCATGGAGCGCGCGAACGCGTCGGTCGCGATGCCCAGCATGTCGCCGTCGCTCATGCGTCCACCCTGGCACGCTCTCGCTTGGCGCGGCGTCGATCGATCAGGAGCGCGACGCCCGTCGCTGCGAAGTAGAGCACCACCATGGGCACCGCGATGATGAACATGCTCAGGACCTCGCCCGCGGGGGTGACGAAAGCGCCGAAGAGCGTCGCGGTGAGGACCGCCCAGCGCCACCCGCCGAGGATCGCCCTCCCCGAGACGACGCCCGCCAGGTTCAGGAACACCACCACGACCGGCAGCACGTACGCGACGCCCACGGCGAAGACGAGCTTGAGCGAGAAGTCCCAGTAGTCGGAGACGCCGAGGAGGGCGGTGAGCCCGTCGGGCGTGAAGCCGACGAACAGCCGGATGATCCGCGGCAGCACGAACCAGCCGGTCGCGCAGCCGCCGACGAACAGCGGGACCGCGGCCGCGATGAACCCGAAGACGTAGCGCCGCTCGACCGAGCGGAGCGCGGGCACGACGAAGGCCAGCAGCTGCCAGAGCCAGACCGGGCTCGAGATGATGAGTCCGAGCAGGAAGCCGATGCGCATCTGCACGTCGAACGCCTGTGTCACGTTCGTGACGTTGAGCTCGACGTTGAGCCCGGCCGCTTGCAGCTCGTCGAGCGGCGTCCGCAGCAGCGTCAGGACGGGAGAGGCCAGGAAGAAGCCGCCGATCGCCGCGATCGCGATCGCGATCAGCGAGATGTAGAAGCGCCGCTTGAACTCGCGCAGGTGCTCGGCCAGCCGCATGCGGCCTTCTCGCTTCGCTGACCGATCAGCCGGGCGCCCATCCCGGGCCATCCGCTACTTCCGGTCGGTGCTGGTGGTCGAGTCGTCCGTGCCAGAGCCGGCGGCATCGTCCTTCGAGCCGTCGTTCTTGACTTCCTTCTTCAGGATGTTGACCGACTGCCCGATGCTGCGAGCGAGCGCCGGCAGCTTGGCAGCGCCGAAGATGAGCACCACGATGATGAGGATGATCCACCAATGCGATGCCGCATTGCCAAAGAATCCACCCATGATCGCCTCTCGCCCCGGTCTCGGTCGTCACCCATCCTACCGTGCTGACCGGGGGACGAACCCTCAGCCCTGGGGGGACTGCGCAGCGTCGGCTTCGGCGGTCCGGAGCGCCTCGACCGCGAACCGGTGCATCGCTCGGCGCAGGCTCGCGGGCGCGACGATGACGGCGTCGCCGCCGCAGGAGGCGACCGCGCGCAGCACGCTCGCCTCGCTCCACACCTCGATGTCGAGGCGCACGCGCTCGCCGTCGACCGAGACGGGGTCGGAGGTCGCGTAGTCCGAGAGCATCGCGGCTGCAGCGCGAGTCGCGACGACCTGCGCCGTGCCCGCGACCGTGCGCTCCCGCTGGGGCAGCGCCTCCGGCCACGCCTCGTCGGTCGGCTCGATCGCCTCGATCCGGTCGAGGCGGTAGGTGCGCATGCCCTGCCGGTCCAGGTCGGCGCCCTCGACGTAGACCTGCCCCTCCTTGAGCTCGAGCCGCACGGGCGCGACGCGGCGCCGCTGCGAGCCGTCGCCCGGCTTGCGGTAGTCGATCGCGAGCACTTGGCGCTGCCGGATGGCGTCCCGCACGATCTGCGCCGTGCGAGGCACCGCGAGCCCGTCGACCGCGACGGTCTCGGCGCCCTGCGACGCCGCTCGCCGCAGCTTCTCGCGGAGCGCCGCGACGCGACCGGGGTCGGCACCCGTGTAGTCCGCGACGAGCGTGAGCCCCGCGATGAGCGCGCTCGCCTCGCGGGCCGAGAGCCGCACGGTCTCGTCCTCGAACGCGGGCCGCATCGTCACCGAGATGACGTCGTGCTGCTCGAACGCGTCGAAGTCGATGTCGAAGCGGATGAAGTCGCCGGCGCCGTCGGGCACGCCCGACATGAACACGCGCTCGACCGCCTCGCGGATGCGCTGCTCGGGAACCCCGAAGTGGGCAGCGGCCTCCTGCACCGTGACGGAGCCGGACGCCGTGACGTACTGGATGAGCGAGAGCAGCAGGCCGATGCCCCGCTCGACGCGGCTCGCGCTCACGCTGCGCTCCCCTCGGCCTGCTCGCCCGCGGCGTCGTCGTCGGCGTGCGCGTCGCGGATGCGCTCGAGGCGCTGGCGCACGAGCGCCCGCTGCTCCTCGGGCCACGCGACCGAGACGTCGGAGCCGAAGCCCGCGAGCTCGTCGGCGATGAGGTGCCGGTCGGCGTGGTGGACGACGAGCACGCCGTCCTCCTCGGTCGTGTCGCGGCGATGGCGCAAGCGGATGTCGGCGTCGCTGCCGGGCACGACGTGCACGCCGACGGCGGCACCGGCCCAGATCTCCTCGAGCTTCGCGAGGGCCGCGGCTGCCGCATCCGCGGGCACCTCGAACGGCCGCTTCGGAGCGCGATCGCGCACGGGCGAGACGATGCGCTGCATGAGGAACGTGCGCGTGTCCTCCGCGCCGAGGTCGTGGCCGACGAGCATCCATCGGCCGCGGAAGAGCACGGTCGCCCACGGCTGCACCGTGCGGGCGCGGGGCGTGCGCTCGCCGGGCTTGAGGTAGTCGAAGACGACCTCGCGGCCGCGGTCGGCGGCGCGCTTGAGCGCCTGGAACGCGCTCTCGCGCGGGCGCTGGCGCGCCTGGAGGATGCTCGCGGTCGCCGGCGCCGCGACGTCGGCGGGGGCGTGGTCGGTCATGCGCCCAGGGGTGCGCTCGAGCGGCAGGCCGCCGCGGAACTCGGGGTCGGCGCGCAGCTTGAGCGCAGCGCGCTGCGCCTCCTCGGTGAGCCCGCCCTCGTGCCAGACGCGCAGCGCGAGGTCGAGCAGGTCGCGCTCCTCGGCGTCGAACTGCAGCTCCGCAGGGTCGCCGAGGATGCCGTCGAGCACGCGGTAGCGGGCCTCGTGGTTGCTGTCGTCGCCCGGGGGCTGCACGACGTCGATCACGATCCCGTGCTCGCGCAGCGCATCCTTGTCGCGCTCGAACATCCGCTCGAGCGCGTCGCCGACGGGCTGGCCCTGGTAGCCGGCGACGCGCTCGAAGAGCTCGTGCTTCGTGAAGCCCGTGCTCGTGTCGACGAGCGCGAGCAGCAGCGAGAACTGCCGCTCCTCGGCCTCGATGCGGGTCATCGGCGCACGACCGTCAGCCGGCCGCGGGCTCGAGCCGGTCGAGGATGTCGATGACGAACAGGAGGTGCTCGCCCTCCCCGATCGCCGCGGGTCGCGTCGCGGGGTCGTCGTAGCCGAGCTCCTGCGGGATCGAGACGACGACCTGGCTGCCGATCGGCTGCCCGACGACGGCGTCGACGAAGCCGGGGAGGAGGGTGTCGTCGATCGTCATGGCCGTGGGCGCGCCGCGCTCCCACGAGGAGTCGAACACCTCCTCGGTCTCCCACACGATGCCGGTGTAGTGCAGCAGCAGGTTGTCGCCCTCCGCGACCTCCTCGCCCGTGCCCTCGATGCTCTGCATGACGGTGAGCTCGGCGGGGGCCGGGGTGCCGGGGAAGGTGACCCCGGGTCGGCCGTCGGTCGCGAGCGCGATCGCGGGCATCCCCTGCTGGCCGGGGCGCGCGTTGCCCTCGGCGCGGCCGGGGTGCGTGTCGGTGACCTCGAGCACGACGACGGCGGTGTCGGCGGGCGCGATGTCGAGCTGCGGCGAGGCCGCGCCCGCGCCGAACAGGCTCTCGACGGTCGTGGTGAGCACGACGGTCGAGCCGGGCGCGGAGCACGAGACGGCCTGGCTGAGCGGCGACTCGTCGCCGGCGGTGAGCCGCAGCGGCTGCGCCGGCTGCCCGCCCTCGGCACCGTACGAGCTCGTGATCTCGTCGCCGGTCTTGCCCGAGAGCACGACGTAGTCGGCGTCGACGATCTCGCCCGGCTCGACGCGATCGCCCTGGCCGCCCAGGTGCGAGACCTGGTCGCCCTCGGTCACGAGCGGGATGTCGAACTCGACCGTCGGCGCGCCCTCGCCCGGCTCGACCGCGACCTGCTGCGACGCGGCGCCGGCGGGCAGCGGGGTCGCGCACCCGTCGAGGCGGTCCGCTGGTGCCTGGCAGGCGGTGAGGCCGGCCGCGGCGACGAGCAGCGCGGCGATCGTGATGGGGCGTGTGCGCACGGCGATGCCTTTCGGGGTCGGGATCCGGGTCAGTCTATCTGCGGCGCGGACTCGTCCTGCCGCTCGAGGGCGTCGCGCTCGGTCGGCGTCGCGCTGCCTGCCGCGATCGCGTCGGCCTGCCGCTGCGCGTCGCGGCGCGCGCGTCGAGCGCGCTTGTCGCTCGGCTGCCGGTCGCCGAGCGCACCCGGCGTCCACGCCTCGATGTCGGCGTCCGCGAAGTCGGCCTTCGCGGCACGTCGGCGGAACGAGGGCAGGTCGACGCCGTCGGCGACGCGCCGCGCGGTCATGAGGAAGCCCGTGTGCGCGACCATGCGGTGGTCCGGCCGCACCGCGAGGCCCTCGACGTGCCAGCCGCGCACGAGCGTCTCGGTCGACTTCGGCGCCGTGAAGCGCCCGTCGGCGCGGATCGCCTCGACGGTGCGCGAGAGCTGCGTCACGGTCGCGACGTAGCACAGCACGAGCCCTCCGGGGCGGAGCGCCCGCGCGGTCGCGTCGACGCACTCCCACGGCGCGAGCATGTCGAGCAGCACGCGGTCGGCCTCGCCGTCGGCGACGTGCTCGTCGAGCTCCTCGGCGAGGTCGCCGAGCACGGTCTCCCAGTTGGCCGGGCGCTCGCCGAAGAAGCCGCTCACGTTCGCCTCGGCGACGTCGCGGAACTCCTCGCGCCGCTCGAACGAGACGAGCCTGCCCGTGCCGTGCAGTGCGCGCAGCAGCCACAGCGAGAGCGCCCCGGAGCCGACGCCCGCCTCGACGACCGTGAGGTCGGGGTGGATGTCGGCGAAGCCGAGGATGTGCGCGGCGTCCTTCGGGTAGATGATCGCCGCGCCGCGCGGCATCGACATGACGTAGTCGTGCAGCAGCGGGCGGATCGCGAGGTACGCGGCCTCGCCGACCGTCACGAGCGAGCCGTCGTCGAGCCCGACGAAGTCGGCGTGCGGCACCGCGCCGTGCTGCGTGCCGAACCGCTTCCCCTCGGTGAGCACGATCGTGTAGAGCTTCTGCTTCGGGCCGGTCAGCTGCACGACGTCGCCCCACTGGAAGGGGCCGGTCCTGCCCATCATGCGCGTGCCTCCTCGCTGCGCGCTGCGCGCACGGCGTCGGCGAGGTCGGCGACGGTGCGCCCCTCGAGGCTCGGCCAGTGCACGATGCCCGGCAGCTGCGACACGTCCACGGCGTGCGGCACGCCGATCGTCGTCAGTCCCGCCGCGAGGGCGCTGCGGGCGCCGTTGAACGAGTCCTCCACCGCGATCGAGCGCGCGGCGTCGGCGCCGAGCAGCTGCAGCGCGCGCTCGTAGGGCTCGGGATGCGGCTTGCCCTGCTCGCACTCGTCGCCCGCGACGGTCACGGCGAACGGCGAACGGCCCAGCCGCTGCGCGAGCGCAGCCTCCACGCGGTCGACGATCTCGCGCGTCGACATCGTCACGAGCGCGATCGGCACGCCGGCCTCGAGCACGTCGCGCAGCAGCTCGAGCGCACCGGGCCTCGCGGGCAGGTCGTCGCCGATCGCGTGCAGCACCTCGCCGACGAGGCGCGCGACGATCGCGTCCGCTTCCATCGGCACGCCCTTGGCGATGAAGGAGCGAGCGCCGTCCCAGAGGTCGACGCCGACGAGCGCCTCGGCCTCGGCGCTCCCCCAGGGGATCCCGTGCTCGGCGGCGAGGCGCGCCTCAGCCGCCATCCACTGCGGTTCGGTGTCGATGAGCGTGCCGTCCATGTCGAACAGCACGGCGTCGAGGGCAAGCGAAGTCACCGCGCAAGCCTAGTGCGGCTGCATCCAGCCGGGGCCCGCGGCGCCTGCGTGCCCGCGGCCCCGACGGCCGGGGCGGCGTAGAGTGGGCGTTCGACGTGAGGAGGTGCCAGGCGTGGCGCGAGGACCCATCGAGGGCCGCATCATGGTCGTCGCCTTCGAAGGCTGGACCGATGCTGGCGATGCCGCGAGCGGCGCGGTGCGCAAGCTCATCGAGGCGTGCCACCTCGAGGCGTTCGACGAGATCGAGCCCGACGAGTTCGTCGACTTCGCCCTGCACCGGCCCGTGATCCGCACGCTCGAGGACGGCACGCGCGCCCTGCAGTGGCCCTCGACGATCGCGTACGCGCCGACGCTGCCCTCGGGGAGGACGTCGCTCGCGGCCGATGCGGGCCTCGACGTCTCCACCGGGAACGAGGGTGAGCTGTTCGCGCTCGTCGGTGCTGAGCCGAGCCGCAACTGGACGGCGTTCGCCGCCGAGTTCCTCGAGATCGCGAAGGGCTGCGAGATCGACGCGATCGTGTTCGTCGGCTCGATGCTCGCCGACGTGCCGCACACCCGGCCCATCTCGACGTCCGTCTCGAGCGACAGCCACGAGCTGCGCGCCCGGCTCGGCGTGCTCCAGAGCGAGTACGAGGGCCCCACCGGGATCATGACCGTGCTCGGGCTGCTCGCGCAGGAAGCGGGGATCCAGACCGCCTCGCTGTGGGCGTCCGTCCCGCACTACGTGCACAACGCCCCCGCCCCGAAGGCGGTCGTGGCGCTGCTCGACCGGCTCTCGGAGATGCTCGACGTGACGATCCCGCTCGGAGACCTGCCCGAGCAGGCGGGCGAGTGGGAGCGCGGAATCGACGAGATCACCGAGCGCGACGACGACATGCGCGCCTACATCGGCAAGCTCGAGGAGCAGCGCGACGCGGTCGAGAGCCCGGAGGCGAGCGGCGAGGCGATCGCGCACGAGTTCGAGCGCTTCCTCCGCGACCAGCACGGCAAGCCCCGCCCGCGCGGCGACGACGAGCCCGGGGACGACGCCCCGCCGGTCTAGGGTCCGCTCAGCAGCACTGCCCGGGGCCCGGGACGGGCCCCGGCGCTGGGGTCGCGGCTGAGGCCCGAAAGGGCCTCAGCCCTCAAGCTCCACCGCACAAGTCGATGCCGAGCAGCGCGTCGATCGCGGCGAGGCTGCCCTCGTCGGCGGGCGCGCGCTCGATGAACGCGTCGACGGCCTGCAGCGCCGCGGGCGTGTTGAGGTCGTCGGCGAGCGTCGCCCGCAGCCACGGCACGACCGACTCGCCGAGCGACGGGTCGTCGTCGGGCAGCGTCGACCACGCGACCCAGCGGTCGAGCCTCGCCTCGGCGGCCTCGAGCTCGTGGTCGTGCCACTCCCAGTCCGCACGCCAGTGGTGGTCGAGCAGCGCGAGCCGGATGGCTGCGGGCCGCGCGCCGGCCTCGAGCAGGCGCGAGACGAGCACGAGGTTGCCCAGCGACTTCGACATCTTCTCGCCCTCGTAGGCGACGAGCCCTGCGTTGAGCCTGGCTCTGCTGAACAGCGGTGCGCCGAGCGCGAGGGCGTGGTGGCCCTGCATCTCCTGGTGCGGGAACCGCAGGTCGCGGCCGCCCGCCGCGACCGTGAACGGCGCGCCCAGCTCGTCCATCGCGATCACGGTGCACTCGACGTGCCAGCCGGGCCGCCCGCGGCCCACCGGCGACTCCCACGCCGGCTCCCCCGGCCGCGCCGCGCGCCAGAGCACCGGGTCGAGCGGCGATCGCTTGCCGGGCCGATCGGGCTCGCCGCCGAACTCGCGCGTGAGCTCGAGCATCGTCGCCGCATCCGTGCGGCTCCCGGCGCCGACCGCGAACTGCCGCGCCCTCGTCGTGTCGAACAGCACGTCGTCGCCCTCGGCGTCGGGGGCTCCGAGCCGGTAGGCGTCTCCCGACTCGAGCAGCCGCTCCACGGCCTCTGCGATCGGCGCGATGCGCTCGGTGACCGCGACCCACGAGTCGGGCGGCAGGATCCGCAGGGCCTCCATGTCGCTCCGGAACAGCTCCTGCTGCCGCTCGGCGAGCTCGCGCCAGTCGACACCGTCGCGCTGCGCGCGCTCGAGCAGCGGATCGTCGACGTCGGTCGAGTTCATCGCCGTGCGCACCTCAACGCCCGCGTCGAGCCACACGCGCGTGAGCGTGTCGAAGGCGAGGTAGGTGAAGGCGTGCCCGAGGTGCGTCGCGTCGTAGGGCGTGATGCCGCACGTGTACATCGACGCCGTCGGCCGGTCGCCGCCGGCGGTCGGCGGCAGCACGACGCGCGCGTCGGCGCGGACGTCGTGCACGCTCGGCAGCCCGCCCTCGCCGTGCCCGAGCTCGACGAGCGACGGCACCTCGGCTCGCGTCCAGCTGCGCATCAGAGGGCCTCGATCCAGCCCGCGCCGAGCGCGATGAGGAGCGCCGTGCCGAGGACGATGCGGTAGACGACGAACGGCAGGAAGCTGCGTCGCGAGATCCAGTCCATGAGCCACCTGATGACCGCGATGCCGACGACGAAGGCCACGACGGTCGCGACGATCGTCGGCCCCCAGCCGAGCCCGACGGACGAGGGCTCGCTCACCGCCTGGATCGTCTCGGAGATGCCGGCGCCGAACACGGCGGGCACCGCGAGGAAGAACGCGTACTTCGCCGCGGCGGGTCGCTCGTAGCCGAGCGCGCGGCCCATGCTCGTCGTCGCCCCCGAGCGCGAGACGCCCGGGATGAGCGCGAGCACCTGGGCGAGCCCGATGAGCACGCCGTCGCGGTACGTCGTCGTCTCGAGCGTCTTGACGCGCCGGCCCAGCATGTCGCACAGGCCGAGGACGATGCCGAAGACGATGAGCACCGTCGCCGTGATCCACAGGCTGCGCCACTGGTCGCGGATGAGATCCTGGAACAGCACGCCGGCGAGCACGATCGGGATCGTGCCGATGATGACGAGCCAGCCCATCTTCACGTCGGGGTCGTCCTTGGCGACCTTGCCCGAGAAGTGCCGGAACCACTTCCCGATGATGCGCGAGATGTCCTTCCAGAAGAAGATCACCACCGCGAGCTCGGTGCCGATCTGGGTGATCGCGGTGAAGGTCGCGCCCGGGTCCTCGGCGCCGGGCAGGAAGATGCCGGCGATGCGCAGGTGCGCGCTCGAGGAGATGGGCAGGAACTCGGTGGCGCCCTGCAGCGCACCGAGGAAGATCGCGATCAGCCAGTCCATGGGTGGATGTGTGTCCTCAGTCGACGGTCGGTCAGTAGGTCAGCAGGAGCGCTTCGAGCACGTCGGTGCCGAACTCGAGCGCGTCGAGCGGCACGCGCTCGTCGACGCCGTGGAACATCGCCGCGAAGTCGAGGTCGGGCGTCAGGCGCAGCGGCGCGAAGCCGTAGCCGGCGATGCCGAGCTCCGAGAGCGGCTTGTTGTCGGTGCCGCCGGAGAGCATGTACGGCAGCACGGGCGCTCCGGGATCGTGCTGCTCGATCGCGGCCGTCATCGCGGTCACGAGCGCGCCGGAGAACGGCTGCTCGAGACCGACGTCGCCGTGCACGAGCTCCACCTCGATGTCGTCGCCGACGAGCGCGCGGATGCCGTCGAGCGCCTCCTGCTCCCGCCCGGGCAGCGGGCGCACGTCGATGCGCGCCTCCGCGACCGAGGGGATCACGTTGTGCTTGTAGCCGGCCTCGAGCATCGTCGGGTTGGCGGTGTGCCGGAGGCTCGAGCGCAGAAAGCGCGAGACCGACCCGAGCCGTTCGGCGACCGCATCCGGGTCGTCGTCGTCGACGCCGAGCAGGTCGGCGATGCGAGCGATGAGCTCGCGCGTCGTGGGGGTGAGCTCGACCGGGAACTCGTGCGCGCCGACCGCGGCGACCGCGCGCGCGAGCTTCGTGACGGCGTTGTCGCGCATGTGCTGCGAGCCGTGCGCTGCCGTGCCGCGGGCGCGCAGCAGCACCCACTGCAGCGCCTTCTCGGCCGTCTGCAGCAGGTACGCGCGCTGCCCGGCGATGTCGATCGAGTAGCCGCCGACCTCGCTGATCGCCTCGGTCGCGCCCTCGAAGAGCTCGGGGTGGTTGCGCACGAGCCACTGCGCGCCGTAGACGCCGCCGGCCTCCTCGTCGGCGAAGAAGGCGACCACGAGGCCGCGCCGCGGCCGCTTGCCCGCGGCGAGGATGCGCTCGAGGGAGGCGAGGATCATCGCGTCCATCTGCTTCATGTCGACGGCGCCGCGTCCCCACAGCATCCCGTCGCGGATCTCGCCCGCGAACGGGTCGACGCTCCACTCGCTCGCGTCGGCGGGCACGACGTCGAGGTGCCCGTGCACGACGAGCAGCGGCAGCGTCGGATCCTCGCCCTCGATCCTCGCGACGACGCTCGCGCGCCCGGCTGCGGCCTCGAAGGTCTCGCTCGCCACGCCCATCCCCGCGAGCACGTCGCGGACGTAGGCCGCGGCGAGGGCCTCGCCGGTGGCTCGCCCGCCGCCCCAGTTCTGCGTGTCGATCCGGATGAGGTCCCTCGCGATGGTCGCGGTGCGGGTCAGGCGATCGGTCACCAGCCAAGGCTAGCCGTCGGCGGTGGTCAACGAGGCCTCCGCGGTCGTGCTAGAGTCATCTCTCGGCCCACCAAGTGGTCCGACACCTTGCGCGGGTGGCGGAATTGGCAGACGCGCTAGCTTGAGGTGCTAGTGCCCGTATTAGGGCGTGGGGGTTCAAGTCCCCCCTCGCGCACAGAGAGAGGCCCGGAGCGATGAGCTCCGGGCCTCTTCCCGTTCCCCCGCTCAGCCTGCGCGGCTACGGTTGGCGGCATGTCGATCTTCCACTCCATCCGCCGCGCCGGCTTCCGCCGCGGTCCCGCTCGACTGCTGGCCGGCATCTGCGGCGGCATCGCCGCGAGGACCGGCATCAACGTCTGGATCGTGCGGCTCGTCACGCTCCTGCTGTTCGCGCTGCCCGTCGTCGGCTGGGGCCTCTACGCCGTCGTGTGGATCGTGACCCCGAACCAGTCGGGTTCGATCCCGCTCGAGCGGTGGCTCGGCCGCCGCTGAGGCGCCCAGCGCCGTTGCCGCGGCTCATGCCTCGCTGAGCAACCGGTCGAGCACTCGACGACCGAGCGCGGCGTGCTCGGCGCGCGGCGCGTCGAGCATGAGGAGCGCCTTCCAGATCGCCCAGCCGCGGCCGCGCGCCCACGTCGCGTCATCGAGCGCGAGGCCGCGCCGGAAGGTGCGCGAGGCCGCGCCGTCGAGGTGCGTCCAGGTGATCGCGGTGTCGCACGCGGGGTCGCCGACGCCCGCGCAGCCGAAGTCGATGACGGCCGAGAGCCTGCCGCCGCGCACGAGCAAGTTCGTGACGGAGACGTCGCCGTGGAACCAGACGGGTGTCGGGGCGGGCGCGGCTGCCATGGCCTCCCGCCAGATGCCCGCGGCGGCGTCGCGCTCCCGCCCATGCACGCGCTCGAGCAGGTCCTGCAGCTCGGCGTCGAGGTGCGCGAGCGGCGCGCCGCGGCCGGCGCTGTGAGGGCCCGGCGGCGGCGCACCGGTCGTGTCCGCTGCCCGCAGGGCGACGAGGAACGCAGCGAGATCGCTCGCGAGCCGCTCGCGGTCGACGGTCGCGCTCGCTGCCGGCTCGCCGTCGATCCAGCCGTAGACCGACCACGGCGCCGGGAACCGCTTGCTCGGTCTCCCACGGCCGAACACCACCGGGATCGGCAGCGGTACGGCGGCGGCGAGTCGAGGCAGCCACGCCTGCTCCTTCTCCACCTGCGGCACGAACTCGGGAGCGCTCGGCAGCCGGACGAGCTTGTCGGATCCCAGCCGCAGCATCCGATGGTCCTTGCCGCTGCGCGCCACCGGTCGCAGCGGCAGCGATGCCCACGCGGGGAACTGCTCGTGGAGCAGCGCGCGCACCAGCGTGGCGTCGACGACGAGCCCCGCGATGCTGCCGCCGGCACCGCTCCCCTCAGTCGCCACCGGAGGGACCCGCGTCGTCGCGCTTGCGCTCGCGGCGCAGCATGCTCGCCGGCACGACGGTCGCGGCGCCGAAGCGGTCGTGCACGGCGTCGATCGCGCGCTCCGCGCTCCCCCACGTCTCGCTCTCGTCCCACAGCAGCCCGTGGTCGGCGGCATCCTGCACGGCGCTCGCCCGCACCCCCACGAGGCGCACGGGCGGGATGGGTCCCAGCTGCTCGAGCAGCGACCACGCCGTCTCGACGATGACGCGAGTGACGTCGGTCGCCTCCGGCAGCGTGCGCGAGCGCGTGATGGTCTTGAAGTCGTGGAAGCGCACAGTGAGCGTCACGGTGCGGGCCTGCACGCCGGCGTCGCGCAGCCGCCGGCCGACGCCGGTCCCGAGCCGCAGGATCTCGCCCTGCAGCTCGGCGCGATCGGTGACGTCGCGGAAGAAGGTGTGGTTGTGGCCGAAGCTCTGCTCGTGCCCGCGCTCCTCGACCGCGCGCGGATCGCGCCCCCAGGAGAGGTCGGCGAGGTGCCGACCCGTGGCCTCTCCGAACCACGAGCGCAGGCGCTCGGGCGAGGTGTGCGCGACATCCCCGACCGTGTGGAGCCCGTAGCGCGCGAGCCGCTCCTGCTGCTTGGGCCCGACGCCCCAGAGCGCCGAGACGGGCTGCGGGTGCAGGAAGTCGATCACGGCGTCGTCGGGCACGACGAGCAGCCCATCGGGCTTCGCGCGCGAGGAGGCGAGCTTCGCGACGTACTTCGTGCCCGCCGCGCCGATCGAGGCGACGAGGCCCGTCTCGGCACGGATGCGCTCGCGCAGCGCGGGGCCGATGCGGTTGGCGCCGCCCGCGAGGCGGCGCAGGCCCGCGATGCCGACGAACGCCTCGTCGATGCCGAGCCGCTCGACGTCGGGCGAGGTGTCGTCGAGGATCGCCATGACCTGCTTCGACAGCCGCGAGTACAGGTGGAAGTCGGGCTCGAGCACGATCGCGCTCGGGCACAGCCGCAGCGCCCTCGCCATCGGCATCGCCGAGTGCACGCCGTACTTGCGCGCCTCGTACGTCGCGGCGGTCACGACGGAGCGGCTCGAGTCGTGGCCGATGACGACGGGCCTGCCGACGAGATCGGGCCGAGCCAGCAGCGACGCCGAGGCGAAGAAGGCGTCGAGGTCGACGTGCAGGATCGTGGCGGTCGAGTCGTCGACCTCCGGGCCCGAGACCAGCCGGTTCGAGCCGTCCTGCTTGCTCACGCATCCATCGTCCCACGCGACGCCGACACGGCGAGCGGGCGCGAGCGCGGCACGGCAGGATGGGAGGCATGGAGCACCCTGGCACCGATGGCGCCGGCGCCGAGGCCGCCGGCATGCAGCACCCCGGTGTGCTGCATCCCTACACGCGCTACGTCGCGCTCGGCGACAGCTTCACCGAAGGCGTCGGCGACGAGGAGCCGCACCTGCCGAACGGCCTGCGCGGCTGGGCCGATCGCGTCGCGGAGGAGCTCGCCCGCAGCCGCCCCGACCTCCAGTACGCGAACCTCGCGATCCGCGGCCGCCTGCTCGCCCAGATCGAGGCCGAGCAGCTCGAGCCCGCGCTCGCGCTCGAGCCCGACCTCGTGACGATCTCCGCGGGCGGCAACGACCTGCTCCGACCCGGCGGCGATCCCGACGCGCTGGCAGCGCGCCTGGACGCCATCGTCGGCCGGCTGCGCGCGACGGGCGCGGAGGTCGTGCTCTTCAACGGGCCCGACATCGCCATGACGCCCGTGCTGCGCGCGATCCGCGGCAAGGTCGGCATCTACAACGCCAACCTCTTCGGCGTCGCCGCGAAGCACGGCGCGATCGTCGCCGACATGTGGTCGGCCCGGCACCTCCAGCAGCCGCAGATGTGGGCGGCCGACCGGCTGCACTTCTCGCGCTTCGGCCACCACGCGATCGCGATGCTCGTGCTCGACGCGCTCGGCGTGCAGCACGCGCTGACCGAGATGGAGCCCGAGCCGCTGCCGTCGCGCTCGTGGCAGCAGCTGCGCATGCAGGATCTGCACTGGGCTCGCGAGCACCTCGCGCCGTGGGTCGTGCGGCGCCTGCGAGGCCAGTCCTCCGGCGACACCATCACCCCGAGGCGGCCGCAGCCGGGGCCCGTGCTGCCGCTGCACCGCGGCTCGCGGCTCGGCGACTAGCGGTCAGTCGAGGTACCACTCGAGCGCGGTCGCCGGATGCAGCATCCGCCACACGAGGTCGGGCCCGGCGAGCATGCCGTCGGTGCGCACCTCCACCTCGGCGGGCGACGCGGCGCTCGCCTCTTCGGTGGTCTCGCTCGTCCCGCCCGCGTCGGAGCCGGACCCGGGCGCGCTCGCGGCGGGCGCGTCCGCGCCGAGGGCGCGCACCGCGCCGACCCGGGTCCGCGGCGCATCGGCCTCGAGGTCGGTCACCTCGGCCTCGATCGCCGGCACGAGCGTCCCGAACGCATCCGCCTCGAGGTCGGCGACGCTCGTCGCGCGCGTCGTCGCGCCCCATGGCGCCCGGTACTCGGCGACGAGCGTGCCCGCCGGCAGGAGCGTCGCGGTGCCGAAGTCGTCCCAGAGGCTGCCCACGAGCGCGAGCATCGCCGCATCCATGTCGCGCTGGGTCGCGACGCCGAGGATGACCGCGACGACGCGCCGCGGCTGCCCCTCGACCGTGCGCTCGGCCGTGACGAGCAGGTTGCGGCCCCACACGAAGAGGGTGCCGGTCTTGCCGCCGTCGATGAAGCCCTCGCCGAGGAGCGGGTTGGTGTTCGTCGCCGTGCCGCCCGGCACCGCGACGCCCTCCATCCCCATCGTCTCGAGCACGACGGGGTGCTCGACCGCCAGCAGCGCGAGCTCGGTCAGGTCGGCCGCCGTCGAGCGGCTCTCGAGCGAGAGGCCGGAGGGATCGGCGACGACCGTGTCGTCGAGGCCGTGGCGCTCGGCCCAGTCGTTCGCGGCGGCGAGGTAGGCGTCCATCGAGCCGAAGGCCCAGTGCGCGAGCGACCACATGGCGTTCGCCGCGGAGTCGACGAGCGACCATTCGACGAGGTCGCGCTGCGAGACCACCATGCCGTCGAAGACCGGCACCGTCGGCGCGGCGTCGGCGATCGCCTCGCCGAGCGCGGTGAGATCCGCGCGACCGAGCGTGACGTCCGGCCCCCGCTCCGCGCCCGAGAGCGGATGCTGCTCGAGCACCACGAGCACGGTGAGCACCTTCACGAGGCTCGCCATGGGCACTCGCTCCGTGCCGCCCCACGCCGCTGCCGACCCCTCGAGCCCGGCGACGCCGAAGCCGGCCTGCCGCGCGACGCCTGCCGGCCACTCGACCGACACGGGCTCGCCCGCCGGCTGCGGGAGCGCGACGGGCGACGCGGCGACGCGCGGGGCGGGGGCGAACGCGATCGCGGTGGAGGCGACGACGGCGACGATGAGCGCGAGGAGCAGCGTCCAGCGCAGCAGCAGCACGAGCGGATGCGGCCGGTGCCGACGCTGCGCCGTCGCGGCGGTCACGGCGAGGCCTGGCTCGCGCGCTGGGCTCGCGCGTCGGAGGCGTGCCGCAGCGCCCACATCGCGACGGCGGCCGACGCCGCGACGTTGAGCGAGTCGACGCCGTGGTGCATCGGGATCCGCACGACGCGGTCGGCGGCGGCGATCGCCCTGGCGCTGAGGCCGGGACCCTCGGAGCCGAACACGAGCGCGACGCGCTCGGCGGGAGCCGCGGCGTACGCGTCGAGGGTGACGGCGTCGTCGCGCAGGGCCATCGCGACCGTCTCGAACCCGGCCGCGCGGAAGACGGGCGCGGCCTCCTCGAGCGAGCCGATGCGCGTCCAGGGCACCTGCAGCACGGTGCCCATCGACACGCGCACGCTCCGCCGGTAGAGCGGATCGGCGCACGTCGACGTCACGAGCACGGCGTCGGCACCGATGCCCGCGACCGAGCGGAACGCCGCGCCGACGTTCGTGTGGTCGACGAGCCCGTCGAGCACGACGACGCGACGTGCGCGCTCGAGCAGCGCCGACGCATCCGGCAGCTCCGGCCGCTGCATCGCCGCGAGCGCACCCCGGTGGAGGTGGAAGCCCGTGAGCTCCTCGAGCACGGGCTCCTCCCCCACGAACACGGGCACGTCGTCGAGGCGGTCGCCGAGCACCGCCTGGACTTGCGGCAGCCAGCGCGGCGCGACGAGCACCGAGCGCGGCTCGTGGCCCGCCCGCAGCGCGCGCTCGAGCACCGTCTGCGACTCGGCGATGTAGAGGCCGCGCTCGGGCTCCGTGCGCCGCCGCAGCGCGACGTCGGTGAGGGCGACGTAGTCGGTGAGCCGCGGGTCCTCGAGGGAGTCGATCCCGATGATCGGCATGCGCTGCTCCCTGTGCTCGGCCGCCCAGAGCTCGGTGCGAGACTCCCAGCCCTCGAGCGTAGTGGCGCACTAGCGTGGTGGCATGCTCGACACAGCGCTCGATCTGCTCAGGGGACGCCGCATCGCGGTGCTGACGGGCGCTGGCATCTCGACCGACTCGGGCATCCCGGACTACCGCGGCGAGGGCGCGCCGCGGCGGAACCCCATGCTGTTCGAGACGTTCCGCTCGAGCGAGGATGCGCGCCGGCGCTACTGGGCGGGCAGCCACCTCGGGTGGAAGCGCTTCACCTCTGTGCAGCCCAACGACGGGCACCGCGCGCTCGCCCGGCTCGAGCAGGCGGGCCTCATCACGGGGATCGCGACGCAGAACGTCGACGACCTGCACGAGAAGGCGGGCTCGCACGAGGTCGTGCACGTGCACGGGCGGATGCACACCGTCACGTGCCTCGATTGCGGCACGACCTTCGACCGCGAGCGGATCGCCGCGGACATCGAGCGGCTGAACCCTTGGATCGTCGTGCCCGAGCACGTGCGGATGCAGCCCGACGGTGACGTCGACATCGAGGGCACGCAGCACTTCGAGGTGCCGCCGTGCCCCGTGTGCGGCGGCATGCTCAAGCCCGACGTCGTCTTCTTCGGCGAGCTCGTGCCGACCGCTGTGTTCGCCGCGGCGCGCGACGTGATCGCCGCGGGACAGGTGGTGCTCGTCGCCGGCTCGTCACTCGTCGTGAACTCCGGCACGCGCCTGCTGGAGGTCGCGCGTCGCGAAGGGGTGCCGATCGTGATCGTCAACCGCGGCGAGACGAAGTGGGACGGGCGCGCGGCGGCGCGCATCGAGGGCGGCACGAGCGAGACGCTCACCGCGATCGCCGACGCCCTCGTCGCGCCCTTCTGAGCCCGCAGGTCGAGCGCACCGGACCGCTCGCGTCTCGAGACCCCTCGAGCCCCCTCGAGTCGACTGTCGCCGCGACGGGACCCTCGCCCGGCCCGGAGCGGTGGTCGCTGAGCGCCCATACGGGCGCGCTGTGCGGCCGTGCGGCCGCTCAGCGACCGCGGCTCCGGGCCGCGGCTGGGACCCCGGCCAGAACCGCGGCGGGCTGCTGCGTCGCCCCCGGGGCGGGGGTCCCGGAGCGGTGGTCGCTGAGCGCCCATACGGGCGCGCTGTGCGGCCGTGCGGCCGCTCAGCGACCGCGGCTCCGGGCCGACGCCGCGACCTCGGCCAGGAACGCGCCGAGCCGCTCGGAGGAGGAGCGCCAGCTGAAGCGGGCGGCCTGCTGCCTCGCGGCGCGCGACCGCGCCTCCCACTCCCCCTCGAGCGCCCGCACGGCGCGCGCGAGCGCATCCGCATCTCCCACCGGGAAGAAGGTCGCCGCGTCGCCGCCGACCTCGCGGAAGATCCGGGTGTCGGCCACGACGACCGGCACCCCGAGGCTCATCGCCTCGAGCAGCGGGATGCCGAAGCCCTCGTCGCGGGAGGCGTGCACGAGGGCGGTCGCGCTGCGCAGCAGCTCGGCGTAGGCCTCGTCGCTCACGCCGTCGTGGAAGACGAGGGATGCGTCGGGCGCGAGCGCGCTGAGCCGCTCGCGCGTCGCCGCGTCGATGCGGCTGCACAGGTGCAGCTCGTAGCCCGGCAGCAGCGCGGTGGCCCGCACGAGCGTCTCGACGTCCTTGTAGGGCATGAACGAGCCCATGTAGACGAGCCGCCGCGTGGGCGGTGCCGCGTGGGCGACCGGCTCGCCGAGCGGCGCGAAGGCGTTGGGCACGACCGCGACGGGGCGGCGCGTGAGCCGGTGCTCGGCGATGAGCGCCCGCGTGGTCTCGGAGACGGTCGCGACGCCGTCCACCGCGTTCAGCAGCAGCCGCTGCGGCGCGAACGAGAGGTGGTAGAGCCGCCAGAGCAGCCGCACGGGAGCCGGGAGGGTGCGCGGCGGCGTCGGGTGGCGGTAGTAGATGAGGTCGTGCACGGTCGTCACGAGCGGCCACGCGCGGCCGATGGAGCCGATCGTCTGCATGGGCGAGAAGGCGATGTCGGCGGGCACGCGCCGCAGCCGCCACGCGGTGAGCGGCTCGAGCGGCCCCGTCGGCGACGGGCCGAGCACGTGCGGCAGCGGCGGCAGCATCGTCAGCTGCTGCTCGTCGCTCACGAGCATCGTCACGTCGTGCTCGCGCGCGAGCTCGCCCACGAGCTCCGCCGAGAAGCGCGAGATGCCGTCGTGCCGAGGGAAGCGCACGTAGCGGCAGTCGAAGAGGATGCGCACGCCGCTAGCGCTCCTCGGCGAGGAACCGGCGGATCACGGCGGCGGCCTCGCGCGGTCGCTCGTAGTGCACGAGGTGCCCCACGTCCGGCAGCACCGACAGGCGGGCGTCAGGGAACTGCGCGCGCAGCCGGTGCTGGTGCGCGAGCGGCGTGATGTCGTCGCGGTCACCGGCGATGAGCTGCACGGGCGCGTCGACGCGCGACGCGACCTCGCCCACCGTGTGGCGGATCGAGGCCTCGAAGGCCTCGAGCACCGCGCGGCGCGAGGCGTAGCGCGAGAAGTAGCGGTCGTGCTGGTCGTGGATCCAGCGCTTGAGCCCCCGGTCGCGGGTCTTGGCCATGAAGGCGCTCATGCCGCGCACGATGGGCGGCGCGCCGAGCAGGGCGAGCCCCGCGCGCTCGGGCAGCGCGGCTGCCGCCCGGTAGTAGCCGAGCGCGAGGAGGGAGCCGACGCGATTGGCCCCGGAGAGCGCGGGCGCCGCGATGGGGTTGATGAGCACGATGCGGCTCGCGTCGAGCCCGCCGGCCGCGGCGTGCGCCACGACGATCGAGCCGAACGAGTGCCCGAGCACGGCGGGGCGGTCGTCACCCGTGGGCGCGATCGTCGCGACGAAGGCGCGCAGCCATGCGGCGTAGGCGTCGATCGTGGCGCGCGGCAGTGCCTCCGACTCGCCGAAGCCCGGCAGGTCGGGCACGATGACGCGCAGCTGCGGCAGGTGCGCGGCGATGGGCTCGAGCCCGTGGTGGTCGCCGCGGAAGCCGTGCACGAAGACGATGGGCGGCGCCTGCTCCGGGCCGTACTCGAACACGGCGGTGCGCACACCGTCGACGCTCGCCTCGCGCCGCCGCTGCGGCAGGGCGTCGAGCAGCGCGCGGTACGGGGAGTCGACAGCCACGCGCCGAGCCTACCGGCGGGTGTGGGAGGTCGCGGCTAGCGTGGGCGCATGACCGCCACCCAGCTCCACCGGCCGAGCCCCGGCGCGCACGACGCGGTTGCCGAGGGTCCGCTGCTCGAGGTGCGGCCCGCGCAGCGCCCGGCGCTCCACCGGCCGATCCTCGAGGTGAGCGCCTCTGCCCCGAACCGCTGGATCGACCGCCTCGTCGTGTTCGACCTCGAGACGACGGGCATCGATCCGGCAGAGGCCCGCATCGTCACGGCGTACGTCGGTGTGCTGGATGCATCGGGCGCGGTGCTCGAGGAGCGCGCCTGGATCGTCGACCCGGGCGTCGAGATCCCCGAGGGCTCGATCGCCATCCACGGCATCACGACCGAGCGGGCGCGTGCCGAGGGCGCCGATGCGCGCGGCGCCGTGCGCGAGATCCGCGACGCGCTCGCCGACCACCTCGCGCAGGGCCTCGCCGTGTGCGCCTTCAACGCCGCCTACGACATCTCGCTGCTCGACGCGGAGTGCCGCAGGCACGGCCACGAGCCGCTCGCGGCTCGGCCGGTCATCGACCCGATGATCCTCGACCGCAGGCTCGACCGCTTCCGCAGGGGCAAGCGCACGCTCGCGATGGCCGCGGCGGTCTACGGCGTCGAGCTCGTCGACGCGCATGACGCGAGCGCCGACGCGATCGCGGCGGGCCGCGTCGCGCAGGCGATGGCAGCGCGCTACGCCGAGCTGCGCATCGACCCCATCTCGCTGCACGACCTCACGGCCGCGTGGGCCGACGAGCAGGCGGCCGACTTCGAGGCGTTCCGGCGCCGCACCGACCCGTCCTTCAGCGCCGGTCGCGGCTGGCCGCTCCGCTCCCGCGAGGACTGACGCCCGAGCGCGCGCGTCGCCGCGGGACGCGCCCTCGCTCCCCCGCGCGCGATCGCGCGGCAGCGCCTTCGCGACGTGCACCGGGTGGCTGCTGCGGGCGGGGTGAGGCGGCGGTTCCGTGCAGGTCTGAGCGGGAGCGTCCCTTGCGGCTTCCCTGCATGCACCGGGTGGCTGCGAAGGGCGCGGTGAGGCAGCCGTTCCGTGCAGGTCGGCGCCGCAGGGCGCGCGGCCGGCGAAGGAGAGCCCATCGCGGCTCTCTCACCTGCACCGGGTGGCTGCTGCGGGTGCCGGGAGGCGGCCGTTCGGTGCAGGTCGGCGCCGCAGGGCGCGCGTCTCCTGCGCCGGGTGGCTGCTCAGGGCGCGGGAAGGCGGCCGTTCCGTGCAGGTGAGCGCCCCGGGCACCCGCGCGGAGCGCATGCGGCGCGCGCATGCGGGCCGTGCACGACGAAGGGCGCCGAGCCGAAGCCCGACGCCCTCCGAGAGGCTGCTGCGATCAGCCGCCGAAGCCCTTGTAGCGGTTCTTGAACTTCTCGACGCGGCCGGCCGAGTCCATGATGCGCTGCTTGCCCGTGTAGAACGGGTGCGAGGCCGACGAGATCTCGACGTCGATCACCGGGTAGGTCTCGCCGTCGAGCTCGATCGTCTTGTCGCTCGTGAGCGTCGAGCGCGTGAGGAACGTCTCGCCCGAGGCGAGGTCGCGGAACACGATCGGCTGGTAGTCGGGGTGGGTCTCGGTCTTCATGGCAGTCCTTGGTCGCTCGGGCGCGGAAAGTCTTCGGCCAGCGTGGGCCGACGGACAAGTGTATCAGGTCTCGGTCTCGTGCGGCGGTCAGCGCATCGCGCGGGCGCGCCAGCGGCCGTCCTCGTGCGCGACCTGCAGCGGCACGCCGAACGTCGCCGTGAGATGCTCGTCGGTGAGCACCTCCTCGAGCCTGCCGGCCGCGTGGATCCTGCCCTCCGAGAGGAGCATGGCGTGCGTGAAGCCGGGCGGGATCTCCTCGACGTGGTGGGTCACCATGACGATCGCGGGGGCGAGCTCGCTCGAGGCGTAGTCGGCGAGGGACTCGAGCAGCGACTCGCGCGCGCCGAGGTCGAGGCTGCCGGCGGGCTCGTCGAGCAGCATGAGCTCCGGGTCGGTCATGACGGCTCGCGCGATCTGCACGCGCTTGCGCTCGCCGTCGGAGAGCGTGCCGAAGGTGCGCGTGGAGAGCTCGGTGAGGTCCCACGCATCCATCACCTCCGCCGCCCGCTCGAGGTCCATCGACTCGTAGCGCTCGCGCCAGCGGCCCGTGACGGCGTAGGCCGCGGTGAGCACGACGTCGCCGACGCGCTCGTGTGCGGGGATGCGGCGCGCGAGGCCCGTGGCGGCGAGCCCGATGCGCGTGCGCAGCTCGAACACGTCGACCCTGCCGATCCGCTCCCCCAGCACCTCGACGGTGCCGGAGCTCGGGTGCGTCGTCGCAGCGGCGAGCTGCAGGATCGTCGACTTGCCGGCGCCGTTCGGGCCGAGGATCACCCAGCGATCCGCCTCGTCGACGCTCCACGAGATCCCGTCGAGGATGCGGTTGCCGTTCCGGACGAACGAGACGTCGGTGAGCTCGAGGACGCTGGCCATGACGGCGAGCCTACCGAGCGCGGGGCGCACGCACGGCGTGGCGCGCGGTGGATGCCCGCTAGCTCGCGGCGCTCGAGCGCTCGGCGATCACGGCCTCGTAGACCTCGCGCGTCTGCTCGGCGATCCGGCCCCAGTCGAAGCGCTCCCGAGCGCGCTCCCTGCCGGCCTCGCCCATCCGCTTCGCGGCCTCGGGATCGGCGACCATGCGCGCGAGCGCGTCGGCGAGGTCGGCCTCGAAGCGCGCCGGGTCGGTCGGCGTGCCCGTGCCGTCCTGCACCTGGTCGATCGGCACGAGGAAGCCCGTCACGCCGTCGTCGATGACCTCGGGGATGCCGCCGGTCGCGCTCCCGACGACGGGGGCGCCGCACGCCATCGCCTCGAGGTTCACGATCCCGAGCGGCTCGTAGACGCTCGGGCACACGAAGGCGGTCGCGTGGCTCAGCAGCGCGCGGAGGTCGTCGCGCGGCAGCACGTCGTCGATCCAGACGACGCCCTCGCGGCTCGACTGCAGCTCCTCGACGAGGCCCTTGACCTCGGCCAGGATCTCCGGCGTGTCCGGAGCGCCGGCGCACAGGATGAGCTGCACGCCCTCCGGCAGCGACCGGGCGGCGCGCAGCAGGTGGGGCAGGCCCTTCTGCCGCGTGATCCGGCCGACGAACACGATCGACGGATGCGCGGGGTCGAGCCCGAGCTCGCGCGCCCGGTCGGCGTCGGGGTTCGGCGCCCACGCGTCGAGGTCGATGCCGTTGTAGACCGTCACGACGCGCGCGGGGTCGAGCGCGGGATAGGAGCGCAGGATGTCGGCGCGCATGCCGTCGGAGACGGCGATGACGCGGTCGGCGGCCTCGTAGGCGCGCCGCTCGATGTCGCTCGAGATGCGGTAGCCACCGCCGAGCTGCTCGGCCTTCCACGGCCGCAGCGGCTCGAGCGAGTGCGCGGTGACGACGTGCGGCACCCCGTGCAGCGCTTGCGCGAGCCTGCCCGCCTCGTTGGCGTACCAGGTGTGCGAGTGCACCACGTCGGTGCCCTCGACCGCATCGGCGATCTGCAGGTCGACGGCGAGCGTCTGCAGGGCGCCGTTGGCGTCGGCGAGCGAGGCCGGCACGTCGTAGGCGGTCGTGCCCTCCTCGTCGCGCGGCTGCCCGAAGCAGCGCACCCGCACGTCGATCGAGCGCCGCAGCGCACGCACGAGCTCGGTCACGTGCACCCCGGCGCCCCCGTAGACGGCCGGCGGGTACTCCTTGGTCAGCAGGTCGACGCGCATGGCTTCACAGTACGCGAGGCCCGAGCCGCGCTGCCGGACGGACGCTCCTGGTTTCCCCCAGCGAAGCCCGCATAGGCTGAGCCCATGGACAAGAAGGTCTTCGGCATCGTGCTCGCCGGCGGAGAGGGCAAGCGGCTCATGCCGCTGACCGCGGATCGCGCCAAGCCCGCGGTGCCCTTCGGCGGCTCGTACCGATTGATCGACTTCGCGATCTCGAACCTCATCAACTCGGGGCTGCGGCAGATCGTGGTGCTCACGCAGTACAAGTCGCACTCGCTCGACCGCCACATCTCGACCGTGTGGCGCATGTCGGCGATGCTGAACTCCTACGTCACGTCGGTGCCGGCGCAGCAGCGCACGGGCAAGCGCTGGTTCCAGGGCTCCGCCGACGCGATCTTCCAGTCGCTCAACCTGCTCGCCGACGAGAAGCCCGACATCGTCGTCGTCGTCGGCGCCGATCACGTGTACCGCATGGACTTCCGCGACATGATCGACGCGCACATCGCCTCCGGCGCGCGCGCGACGGTGGCCGGCATCCGGCAGCCGATCGAGCTCGCGAACCAGTTCGGCGTGATCGAGGAGGATGCGAGCAAGGAGGGCTTCATCCGGGCCTTCCACGAGAAGCCGGCCGACGCCTCCGACCTCGTCGTCGCGCCCGGCGAGGTGCTCGCCTCGATGGGCAACTACGTCTTCGACGCGGATGCGCTCATCGAGGCCGTCACCGCCGACAACCAGAACGAGGACGCCAACCACGACATGGGCGGCGACATCATCCCCTGGTTCGTCGAGCGCGGCGAGGCCGCCATGTACGACCTCAAGAGCAACACGGTGCCCGGCGCGACCGAGCGCGACAAGTACTACTGGCGCGACGTCGGCACGATCGAGTCGTTCTTCGACGCGCACATGGACCTCATCTCGGCGCTGCCGATCTTCAACCTCTACAACCGCGAGTGGCCGATCTACACGCAGACGGTCAACGCGCCGCCGGCGAAGTTCACGCGCGACGCGTGGGGGCGAGCCGCCGACGTCAACGAGGCGATCGTGGGTGCCGGCTCCGTCGTCCAGGGCGCCTCGGTCGTGCGCAGCGTCGTCTCCCCCTGGTGCAGCATCGACGCGGGCGCGACGGTCTCCGACGCGATCCTGTTCGACTCGGTGCACGTCGGCGCTGGCGCGGTCGTGCGCCGCGCGATCATCGACAAGCAGGTCGACATCGGCCCCGGCGTGCAGATCGGCGTCGACCACGACCTCGACCGCTCCCGCGGGTTCTCGATCTCGGCCTCGGGCATCGTCACGGTGCCCAAGGGCATGAAGATCCAGCAGTGAGCGGGGCGAGCCTCCTCGTCGTCACCGACGTCGACTCGACGCTCATCCGCGACGAGGTCATCGAGCTCATCGCGCGCGCGGTCGGCCCCGAGGCCGAGCGGCACGTCGCCGCCGTCACCGAGCGCGCCATGGCGGGTGAGCTCGACTTCGCCGCCTCGCTCGCCGAGCGGCTGCGCATGCTCGAGGGCCTGCCGGCGTCGGTGCTCGACGCCGTGCGCGAGCAGGTGACGGTGACCGATGGCGTGCCGGAGCTCATCGCCGAGGTGCACGCCCGCGGTGGGGTCATCGCCGCGGTCTCCGGCGGCTTCCACGAGGTGCTCGACCCGCTCGCGGAGGCGCTCGGCATCGACCACGCGCGCGCGAACCGGCTCGAGGTCGCGGATGGCCGGCTGACGGGCCGCTCGAGCGGTCCCGTCATCGACGGCGCGGCCAAGCGCGACACGCTCGAGGCGCTCCGCGTGAACCTCGGTGTGCCGCGCGAGCGCGTGATCGCGGTCGGCGACGGCGCGAACGACCTGCTCATGATGGGCGCCGCCGGGATCTCGGTCGCCTTCTGCGCGAAACCCGCAGTGCGGGCGCGCGCGAGCCACGTCGTCGATGTCGCGGACTTCCGCGAGCTGCTGCCGCTGCTGCCGGAGCCCGCCGCGCGATGAGCCGCGGCGCGGGCCGCGTCGCCGTGGTCTCCGACATGCACGGCAACCTCACCGCGTTCCGCGCGGTGCTCGACGACGCCGAGCGGCGCGGGGCGACCGCGGTGTGGTGCGGGGGCGACCTCGTCGGCAAGGGGCCGCGGGGACGCGCGGTCGTCGAGCTCGCGCGCGAGGCGTGCGACGTCGTCGTCCGCGGCAATTGGGACGAGGTCATCGCGCTGCCGGAGGCGGCGCCCTGGCGGGCGCCGGCGTGGTACCGCGACGAGCTCGGCGACGAGGCGCTGCGGTGGCTCGCCGCGCTGCCCTTCCACCACGACGCGGTGCTCGCGGCAGGGCTCGGCGCGGGCCACGGCGCCGAGCGCACCCGGCTCTTCCACGCCTCCCCCGTCTCGGTGCACCACCGCGTGCACGCGGGGATGGACGATGCGGCGCACACCGCGATGTTCCTGCCGACGGCCGCCACGGGCGCGGTGGGCGAAGCGGACCTCGTCGTGTACGGCGACCTGCACCGGCAGCTCCTCGACGCCCGCGGCGGCAAGCGGCTCGTCAACACCGGCAGCGCGGGCAACGACCTCGCGGGCGATCCGACCGCGGCCTACCTCATGCTCGAGCCGACGCCGTCCGGCGTCGAGCCGCTGCTGCTGCGCGTGCCCTACGACGTCGAGGCGGAGCTCGCCCTCGCCCGATCGGTGCCGATGCCGTTCGCGGAGCACTGGATCACCGAGCTGCGCACGGGCGTCTACCAGCGACGCGCGTGAGGCTCAGTCCTCCATGAGCGCCCGCAGCCGCTCGAGGTCCGCGGCGACCGCGCGCGCATCGGCCTCGAACGCCGCCTCGAGCGCGGGGTCGTCCTCCGCGCCGCGCGGCGCGCGGAGCGAGAAGACGACCTCGGCGCCGAGCGGATGCTCGAGCACGCGCAGGGGATTGCGCACCGTCGTGCCGTCGGGCAGCTGCACGTCGTGGTCGAGCACGCCGAAGGCGTTGGGCGGCGCGAACCGCACGCGCACCTGGCCCATCGGGGAGGCCATGACGAGGTCGTCGCCCTCGCGGCGCAGCTCGCCAGCGGCGAGCCCGGCCGCCCACTCGGGCAGATGCTCCGGGTCGCCCGCGAAGGCGGCGACCTCGCGCCAGTCGCGGCGGATGACGACGCTGAGGTGCCGGCTCTCCATGTGCGTCAGTGGCCCATCCCGAGCCCGCCGTCGACGGGGATGACGGCGCCGGAGATGTAGGCGGCCTCGTCGCTCGCGATCCAGCGCACGACGCCGGCGACCTCCTCGGGGGTCGCGTACCGCCCCGCAGGGATCGCCTTCTTGTACTCGGCTTGCGTCGACGCGTCGAGCTCCGCCGTCATGTCGGTCTCGATGAAGCCCGGTGCGACGACGTTCGCGGTGATGCCGCGGGAGCCGAGCTCGCGCGTGATCGATCGCGCGACGCCCACGAGCCCCGCCTTCGAGGCGGCGTAGTTGACCTGACCCGGGCCGCCGTAGAGGCCGACGACGCTCGAGATGAGCACGACGCGGCCCCACTTGGCGCGCAGCATGCCCTTCGACGCGCGCTGCGCGACCCGCCACGCGCCCGTGAGGTTCGTGTCGACGACGTCGACGAAGTCCTGCTCGCTCATGCGCATGAGCAGGGTGTCGCGCGTGATGCCGGCGTTCGCGACGACGACCTCGACCGGGCCGAGCTCCGCCTCGATCCGCGAGAAGGCCGCGTCGACCGAGGCGCTGTCGGTCACGTCGGCGGCGACGGCGAGCGCGCCGTCGGGGCCGGAGCCGTCGCGCGAGGTGATCGCGACGCGGTGGCCCGCGTCGAGGAAGGCCTGGGCGATGGCGCGGCCGATGCCGCGGTTGCCGCCGGTGACGAGCACGGTGCGAGAGGTCATGCCAGAAAGCCTACGTCGCTACGCTCACCGCGATCGCACGACCGCGCGCGACCGCCCGGGCGTAGACTGCTGAGAGCCATGCGAGAGCACAAGCGCGAGAGCGCCGGGTCGCTCACCGACCTCCCGATGTCGCCTGACGAGGACCGTCAGCGGCGATTCCGGACGTACTTCTACATGATGCTCGTGCGCGTCGCGTGCCTCGGGATCTTCTTCGTCGTGCCCGACTGGTGGAAGCTCATCCCCGCCTTCTTCGCCGTGTTCATCCCGTACTTCGCCGTCGTGATCGCGAACGTCTCCACGAGGCCCGCGACCGCAGGGCTCGAGGCGCCGAACGCGCTGCCGCCGGGGCCGAGCGCCGCGCGCCGAGAGGCGCCGCCGGAGCGGGACGCCGCATGAGCCTGCTGTCGATGCTCGAGGGCGCCGGCGGCGCGGCGCCGTGCTCGGCCGCCGGGTGCCCGGCAGAGGCGGAGCACGCCCTGCACTGGCGGAACCCCCGCATCCACGCCGCGGATCGCGTGAAGACGTGGGCGGCGTGCGCCGAGCACCGCGAGAGCCTCGCGGCGTGGCTCGCCGATCGCGGCTTCCCCGTGGCCGTGACGCCGTTCGGCGAGACGGTCGAGCGGGTCGCCTGATGCTGCGGCTGCTCCGCGAGCCCCGCTGGCTCGGCTACCTCGCCCTCGCCGTCGTGTTCGCCGTGGTCTGCTGCCTGCTCGGCGCGTGGCAGTGGCACCGCCGGGAGGAGGCGCTCGCCGCGATCGATCGCCTCGAGTCGAACTACGACCGCGAGCCGGCACCCGTCGCCGACGTGCTGCCGAGCCCGGACGCGTTCGACCCCGACCAGCAGTGGACGCCCGTGCTGCTCGAGGGCGAGTACCTGGTGGACGAGCAGCTGCTGCTGCGCGGCCGCTGGCGAGCGGGCGAGGTCGGCTTCGACGTCGTCACGCCGTTCCGCACGACCGACGGCACCGTGTTCGTCGTGGATCGAGGATGGATCGACCAGGCCGACGGCGCGGAGCGGCCCGTGACCGAGCCCGCGACGCCCGAGGGCCGCACGACGATCGTGGCGCGGCTGCGGCCCGATGAGGGCACGATCGCCGGGCGCGGCGCGCCCGAGGGCCAGATCGCCTCGGTCGACCTGCCGAGCATCGCCGCCGCGCTCGGCGAGCCGACGTACACCGGCGCCTACGGGCTGCTCGCGAGCGAGGGCGGCGCCGAGCCGGCCGACGTCGCCGTCGCGGCGCGCCCCGTGCTCGACGAGGGACCGCACCTGTCGTACACGCTGCAGTGGTTCGTCTTCGCGCTCGGCGGCTTCGCCGCGGTCGGGTGGGGCATGCGCGACGAGCTGCGCGGCGACGCGCCGGTCGAGCGCGCGAAGCGCTCGCGCCCCACCGACGCGGACGTCGAGGACGAGATCCTCGACCGCCGGTGAGCTAGCCGGCCGCGACGGGCGCCGCTCGACGCGCGCCCAGGAGCACGGCGGTGGCCGCGACGATCGCGGCGGCCGTGAGCGTCGCTGCGACGAGGACCGTCGCGAGGCTCGGCGCGACGATCGACTCGCCGCGCATCGCCTGCCACGTCGTGAGCGCCGTCGCGCCGGCCCACATCCCGCCCGCGATCCACACGAGCGCCGCGCGCGCGGATCCGAGGCGCAGGGCGGGCACGCGCGCCGCGAGTCGCTCGAGCGCGAGCGCGAGCAGCGGCAGCCCCTGCAGCGCGTGCATGCCGATGAAGTGCGGCACGCGGAGGTCGCCGCCGACCGTCGACCACCCCAGCAGCGGCAGCCCGGGCCCGCCATCGGCGACGCCGACGGCGTGCGCGCCGGCGACGCCCTGGAAGTCGCGCAGCTGGGATGCGCTCGGCATGGTCATGAGGAACGCGACCGCCATCCCCGCCAGGCCGATGACGATGCCGAGCCGCAGGGCATCGCGTCGTGCCCGGTCTCCCCCGCGCGCGACCCACGCCACGATGCCGAGCAGCAGCGTGAGCACCCACACCGCCGCGATCGAGACGCCCATGATGCTCCACAGCGCGCTCACGAGCGGGTCGGCGACGTTGAAGTGGCTCGTGGTGCCGCGCGCGACCGCGGCGACGATGATGGCCTGCTCGACCAGCAGGAGGGCCGCGACGGCGGTGCCCGCCCACCACGTCCAGCGGCGCGCGCCGCCCGCACCGCGGTCGAGCATGTCGAGGATGAGGGCGATCGTCACGGCGAAGATCGCGATCGAGATCGAGAACTTGAGCGGCTTGACCCAGCCGTTCGCGCCCAGGATCTCGATGGGCGCGACGACGGCGAGCACGACGCACACGACGGCCGACGCAGCCATGAGCGCCGCGAGGGCCAGCAGCGGGCGATGCAGCCGGGCGGGGTGCGGCAGCGGTGCGGGGCGAGGGGTGTCGGTCATCGGAGCTCCTCGTGGGTCGGGTCGGTGCGGGATGCGCGGGTGGCGGGGTCGCGGTCACGGCTGCCGCGCTCGACCTCGCGCGCGGCGGACTCCTGGGCGATGCGCCGCAGGCCCGCCATGAGCGAGTCGTCGAGGACGGTGCCGACCGCGACGATCGCGGCCATGCGGTCGCGATCCGCAGCGCCGAGGGCGACGTCCACCTCGGCGCGAGCGGCGGCGTCGGCCGCCCGCGCGAACGGCTCGAGCAGCGCCGCGAGCTCCGGGAGGCCGAGGGCGTCGAAGTGCTCGAGCACGCGGGAGGCGATGCGGATGCCGGGGTTGTCGGCGTGCACGTGCCACCCGAGGCGGTCGCCGACCTCGCGGATCGCCTCGATCGCAGCGCGCGAGGGGATCTCCTCGGGCACCGGGATCGCCTGCTGCGCCGTCGCCATGAGCTGCACGATCGGCGTCTCGTCATCGTCGACGGCGGCGAGCACGCGACGCGTCGCGCTCACGCTGAGCCCCCCGACGTCGAGCAGGCTGCGGATCAGCCGCAGCCGCGCGACGTGCGCATCGCCGTACGCCGACTGGTTGTAGCCGAGCCGCTCGGGCGCGGGCAGCAGGCCCTCGCGCACGTAGTACTTGATCGAGGCCGCGCTGACGCCCGTCCGTTCGCTGAGCTCGCTGATCCGCATACCGATAGTGTCACTGTCGATAGCAACACTGTCAATAGCGGCACCGGCATCGGACGCACCGCACCCGCGGGGAGCGGGATCAGCTGCGGATGGTGCCGATGGCCTCGGTCGAGAGGGCCGGCGCGCGCCAGCGCAGCAGCTCGCTCGTGATGCGCAGCGCGCACACGAGCGCGGCGATGATCGCCATGAGCCACCAGTGGCCGACGCCGAGCCAGATGGCGAGGGCCGCCGCGCTCGAGCCGAACAGCGCGGGCAGCAGGTAGAGGCGCGACTCGCGCCGGAACACGGCCGGCACGTCGTTCGCGAGCACGTCGCGGAGGATGCCGCCGCCGATGCCGGTGAGCATGCCGACGAACGCCGCCCCGACGGGGCCGACGTCGTGCTGCATCGCCTTGCTCGTGCCGTCGACGACGAACACGCCGAGCCCGATCGCGTCGAACACGAGCACGGGCTTGTCGAGCCGCTCCATCCAGCGGTGCAGCAGGAAGACGAGCAGCGCGCCGCCGAGCGCGGCGGCGAGCATCCACCACTCGGTGAGCGCTGCGACCGGTGTCGCCCCGATGAGGACGTCGCGCGCCATGCCGCCGCCGGTCGCCGTCGCGACGGCGAGCCCCGCCATCCCCACGACGTCCATGCGCCGCTGGATGGCGAGCAGCGCGCCGGAGATCGCGAAGGCGATGACGCCGATCGCGGTGAACGCGGCCCAGGCGGTGTGCACCCAGCCGGTGAGCGCTTCCATCGTGTCCCTCCCTCGAGCCCTGCTGGGGGCTAGGCCAGGCCGATGAGGTCGAGGTACTCGGGGCTCCAGAGGTCCTCGGTGCCGTCGGGCATGATGAGCACCCGCTCGGGATCGAGCGCCTCGACCGCTCCCTCGTCGTGGCTCACGAGGATGACGGCGCCCTCGTAGGCGCTGAGCGCGCCCAGGATCTCCTCGCGGCTCGCGGGGTCGAGGTTGTTCGTCGGCTCGTCGAGCAGCAGCAGGTTGGCGCTCGAGACGACGAGCATCGCGAGCGAGAGCCGCGTCTTCTCGCCGCCGGAGAGCACGCGAGCCGGCTTGTCGGCGTCGTCGCCCGTGAACAGGAACGATCCGAGCACGCGCCGCGCCTCGGTGGAGGTGATGTCCGGCGAGGCGGAGAGCATGTTCTGCAGCACGGTGCGCTCGACGTCGAGCGTCTCGTGCTCCTGCGCGTAGTAGCCGACGCGCAAGCCGTGGCCGCGCTCGATCTCGCCCGTGTCGCTCTCGGCGACGCCGGCGAGGATGCGCAGCAGCGTCGTCTTGCCCGCGCCGTTGAGACCGAGGATGACGACGCGCGAGCCGCGGTCGACCGCGAGGTCGACGGCGGTGAAGATCTCGAGCGAGCCGTACGACTTCGACAGGTCGCGCGCCATGATGGGCGTCTTGCCCACGGGCGCGGGCTTCGGGAAGCGCAGCTTCGCGACGCGGTCGACGGCGCGCTCCTCCTCGAGGCCGGAGCGCATCCGCTCGGCCCGCTTCGCCATCTGCTTCGCGGCAACGGCCTTCGTCGCCTTCGCGCCCATCTTCGCGGCCTGCAGCTCGAGCTGGCTCGCCTGCTTCTCGACGTTCGCGCGCTCGCGCTTGCGCCGCTCGGCATCCGCCTCGCGCTGGCGGAGGTACAGCTTCCAGCTCATGTTGTAGATGTCGATGACCTGGCGGTTCGCGTCGAGGTAGAAGACGCGGTTGACCGTCTCCTCGACGAGCTCGACGTCGTGGCTGATGACGAGCAGGCCGCCCTGGTAGCCCTTGAGGAACTCGCGCAGCCAGACGACCGAGTCGGCGTCGAGGTGGTTGGTGGGCTCGTCGAGCAGCATCGTGTCGGCGCCCGAGAACAGGATGCGCGCGAGCTCGATGCGTCGGCGCTGCCCGCCGGAGAGCGTCTCGAGGGGCTGATCGAGGATGCGATCGGGCAGCTGCAGGTTGGAGGCGATCGCCGCCCCCTCGGCCTCGGCCGCGTACCCGCCGAGCGCGAGGAAGCGATCCTCGAGCCGCCCGTAGCGACGCATCGCCTCGTCGGCGACCGCGCCTCCCTCGGCCATCTGCTCGGTCGCGATGCGCATGCCCTCGACGACCTCGCCGAGGCCTCGAGCGTCGAGGATGCGGCGGCGCGCGGTCTGCTTCGGGTCTCCCGAGCGCGGGTCCTGCGGCAGGTAGCCGATCTCGCCGCTGCGCTCGATCCTGCCGCTGAACGTGTGGCCGTCGCGGTCGTCGCTCACGCCCGCGAGCACCTTGGTCATGGTGGTCTTGCCCGCGCCGTTGCGGCCGACGAGCCCGATCTTGTCGCCCGCGGCGATGCGGAACGAGACGTCGCTCATGAGCGTGCGCGGGCCCACGGAGAGCTCGAAGCCGGACACGGAGATCATGTGCGCGAGCCTTCCTCGACAGGTGGGTGGGAGTGGCCGGCGCGAGCGGGCCAGCCGTCCAGCCTACCAGCGGGCCGCGCCCCGCTTCACCGCCAGGGGCGGACGAGCTCGCCGATCGTCTCGGTGAGCGCTGCCTGGAGCAGCGGCCCGAACGTCACGCGGCGCGCGCCGCTCGCGCGGATCGCGTCGAGGTCGCCGACCACCGATCCCTGCTGCGGATGCGCGGTGACGTTGACCGGCAGGGTCACCCGCTCGAGGATGGCGGCGAGCGCGTCGGGGCTCGGCGGCGCCACGGGATAGAGCGAGCGCGCGCCCGCCCGCTCGGCGAGCTCGGAGCGCAGGATCGCCTGCTCGAGCGGATCGGCGCCCTCGCCGAGCAGGTGCGGCCGCGCGAAGGCGTCGGTGCGCGCGTTGATGACGACGTCGACGCCCGCGGCGTCGGCGGCCTCGCGCATGCCGGCGATGTAGTCGGCGTGCTCCTGCGGCTCGCGGATGCGGCCCTCGCTGTGCACCGTGTCCTCGACGTTGAGCCCGACCGCGCCCGCCTCGAGCAGGCGCTCGATGAGCTCCGCCGCGGGCGTGCCGTAGCCGGACTCGAGGTCGACGCTCACGGGCACGTCGACCGCTGCGGTGATGCGCGCGGTGCCCTCGAGCGCGTCGGCGAGCGCCATCCCCTCGTTGTCGCGCTGGCCGCGGGACTCGGCGAGCGGGTGGCTGCCCACCGAGATCGCGGCGAAGCCCGCGTCGACGACGGCGCGCGCGGACCACGCGTCCCACGCGGTCGGGAGGACGACGAGGTCGTCGTGCATGCGCAGGAGGGCGGTGGCCTTGGCGGAGAGATCGCTCATGCCGCCAGGCTATGCCGTGCCGGTTCCCGGCGGATGCCGTGCCGGCTCGGCGCCGCGCTCTAGGCTGGCGGCATGACTGCAGCCGCTGTGCCCCTCCCCCGCCGCACCGTGCTCGCCGACGCGCTCGTCGGCCGGCGCACGCTCGTGAAGGACGCGCTCCTCGTCGTCGCCGGTGTGAGCGTCGTCGCCGCCCTCGCGCAGGTGACGATTCCCATGTGGCCCGTGCCGATCACGGGTCAGACGCTCGGCGTCATGCTCGTCGGCGCGACGCTCGGCTTCCGGCGCGGCGTCGCGGCGCTCTCGAGCTACCTGGGGCTCGGCCTCGCCGGCGCGCCGATCTTCGCCGGGCTCTCGGGTGGACCGGCCATGCTCGGCGACACGAGCTTCGGCTACATCATCGGCTTCGTCGCGACGGCCGCGGTCGTAGGCTGGCTCGCCGAGCGCCGCTGGGACCGCCGCCCCGTGCTCGCGATCGCGCTCTTCGGTCTCGCGAGCCTCATCCCCTTCGCCTTCGGCATCCCCTACATGGCGGCGGTGATGGCGGCCATGGGCATCCAGCTCGACCTCGGCGGTGCGCTCATGCTCGGCTTCGTGCCCTTCATCGTCGGCGGCATCGTGAAGTGGGCGATCGCCGCCGCGGCGCTGCCGCTCGCCTGGCGTGGCGTGCGCGCGCTGGATCGCGCCGCCGACTGATCCCCTCGAGGTGCGCCGACCGGCGCATCCGTCACGGAGCCCCGCGCGACCGGTTCGCGCGGGGCTCCGTCGTGCCGAGGCCGCCACATCGTGCAGGTCGCGGAGCGGCGCGGCGACCGCCCGGGCTCACCTGCACCGAACGGCCGCTCCCCGGCACCCGTGGCAGCCACATGGTGCAGGTCGCAGAGCCGCGCGGCGACCGACCGCGCTCACCTGCACCAAACGGCCGCTTCCCAGCACCCGTGGCCGCCACATCGTGCAGGTGGCGCGGAAGCCGAACCCGTGGTGGCCGGGCTCAGGCGCGCGGGTTCCAGGTGCCCTGGGCGACGTCGGGCACGAAGCCCTCGACGTCGACGGGCCAGCGCACCGTCTGGCCCGTCTGCGCCGACTGGTAGGCGGCCATGAGCAGCTCGGCGACCGCGAGCCCGTTGCGCAGCGACTCGAGCGGCTGCTCGCCGCGCAGGAAGCACGCGGCGACGTGGCGGTTCTCGCCGGTGTAGCCGTAGGAGACCGCCTCGTCGGAGACGATCGGCATGAGCCCCTGCTCGGCGTTCTGCTTCTCGAGCATGTCCTCGCCCTGGTCCTGGCCGAGCTCGCGCGAGAGGAAGACCTTCGACTCGGTCGAGAGCGTGTCGGACTGCATCGAGTACTCGGGGCCCAGCAGCTCGAACGAGAGCCGCAGGCCCGCGCCGACGTAGCTCCACGACGTCGTGCCCTCGGCGATCACGATCTCCCCGTCGCCGTTGACGAACTCCCACGCGGCGCGCGCGTAGTCCTCGCTCGGCCGCTCGCGGTAGTCGGGGGCGCCGGGGTAGAGCTCCATGAGCTTCTCGGCGTAGGCGGGCCTGCCCCACTTGAGGCTCTGGATGCTCGCGGTCACCGAGACGGGCCGCAGCCAGTCGGAGGGGTCGACGCCGGGCGGGGTGAGCAGGTACCTGCCGGCCTCGACGGAGTGGCACATCATGTCGCTCAGCACGCCGCCGCCCTGCTTCGCGCCGTCCCAGAACCACGCCTTGTGCGGGCCCGAGTGCTCCTCGGCGCAGCGCGCGAGGTACGGCGAGCCGGCGCCCGGCGCGCCGCGGCGCCAGACGAGCTCGTGCGCGCGCGTGATCGACGGCGAGTAGACCTGGTTCTCGAGGTACGCGTGCAGCAGGCCGACCGACTCGACGAGCTCGAGGATCTCGCGCGCCTCGGCGACCGTGCGGCCGAGCGGCTTCTCGATCGCGATGCCCGTCAGGCTCGCGCCGTCGCGCACCTCCTCGACGATCGCGCGCACCGTCTCGAGCCTCGAGTCGTTCGGCGTGAGCACCCACACCGCGTCGACGCGCTCGTCGCGCACGAGGGCGCGCACGTCGTCGTGCACCGCGACGTCGGTGCCGACGCCCGACGCCTCCGCGATCGCCGCGAGCCGGCCGGCGCTCTCGCGCGTGCGGGAGGCGATCGCGACGACGTCGCCGTCGCGCACGCCCGTCCAGGAGCGGACGTGGAACTCGCCGATGAAGCCTGCGCCGACGATGCCGACGCCGAGCACGGAGCGTTCTGCCATGGTGGGATCCCTTCGAGGAGGTGGTTCAGGCGCGCAGGCGCCGCTGCCGGCCGTAGACCGCGAGCAGCGCGATGAGCACGACGCCCTGCACGACGATGCGCGCCCACTCGGGCATGTTGAGCGTCGTCAGGAGACTGGTGAGCACGGTGAGGACGATCGCGCCGATGGCGCTGCCGAGGTAGCCGCCGACCCCGCCGGAGACGAGCGTGCCGCCGATGATGACGGCCGCGATCGACGGGAGCGTGAGGTCGTCGGCGAGGCTCAGGAAGACCTGCTGCGAGTAGCCGACCATCGCGATGCCGCCGAGGGCTGCGAAGACCGACGAGAGCACGTAGGCGCTCACGACCGTGCGCCCGACGGGCACGCCCGAGAGCCGCGCCGCCTCGCGGCTCGAGCCCACGGCGTAGAGCTGCGCGCCGAAGCTCGTGCGCCGCAGCATGAGCGTGACGAGCACCGCGAGCACCGCCCACACGAGCAGGATGCCGGGGATGCCGAGCACGTCGCGGCCGTTGACGAGCTGCACGAGGGCCGGCGCCGCGCGGCCGTCGGCGACGCCGCCCGTGACGACGAGGACGAGCCCGCTCACGACGCCGAGCATGCCGAGGGTCATGACGAACGGCGGGATGCGCAGCAGCACGATCCCGAGGCCGTTCGCGAGGCCGATGAGGGCCGCGACGCCGATCGCGAGCAGCACGCCCGGCACGAGCAGCGCATCCGAGCCGTTCATGGTGCGGCTCGCGAGGATCGCGCCGAGGGTCGCCGTGACGCCGACCGAGAGGTCGATGCCCTCGCCGCCGGAGAGCACGACGATCGTCTGGCCGATCGCGATGATGCCGAGGAACGACGCGACGCGCAGCATGTTGACGATCTGGTCCGGGGCCGCGAACCCGGGCTTGAGCACGCCGCCGACGACGACGAGCAGGATCGCGATGAGCGCCGCGAGGACGACGGGGTCGCGCAGCAGCCGCAGCGCGCGCTGCCCCGTCGTGCGCTGGGGCGCGCCGTCGAGCGCGGTGGGGGTCATCGCTGCCTCCTGGGGGCGCCGAGGGCGCTGAGGGCCAGCGCGAGGATGACGACGAGCCCGGACGCGAGCGCTCGCCACGAGGTCGGCAGGCCGATCGCGAAGAGGATCGTGGAGGCGAGCGCGAGCGTGATCGCGCCGGCGATGGCCCCGATGGGCGAGCCGATGCCGCCGCGCAGCGCGACGCCGCCGATCACGACGGCCGCGACGCTGTTGAGCGCGAGGTCGCCGCCGATGAACGGGTCGCCCGAGCCGGCGTTGCCGAGCACCGCGAGCCCCGCGAGGCCGCAGACGATGCCGCTGAACGCGTAGGAGGCGAGCTGCGCGCCCGCCACGGGCACGAGCGAGGCGAACGCGGCCGCGGGCCCGCCGCCCGTCGCTCGGATGTGCCGCATGATGCGGAGCTGCCGCACGACGAGCCAGCCGAGCGCGACCGCGACGACGAGCAGCACCGAGACGGGCACGCCCGCGACGGCCTGCCGGAAGGTGCCGGTGAGCACGGCGGGCACGGTGCCGCCGGGCGTCGGCAGCACGAGCAGCGCGAGGCCGGAGAAGACGGACGCGGTCGCGAACGTGGCGATGAGCGGCTGGAGCCGCAGCCGGCTCACGATGAGGCCGTTGACGAGGCCGCACGCGAGACCCGTGCCGATCGCGACGGCGAAGCCCAGCAGCGCCCGGTCGTCGCTGCCCTGCATGACCTGCACGGCGACGACGCTCGAGAGCGCGACGATCGCGCCCGCCGAGAGGTCGAGGCCGCCGCCGATGACCACGACCGCTTGCGCGACCGCGACGAGCACGAGCGGCAGGAAGGTCGCGAAGGTCGATGCGATGCCGTAGGGGCTCAGCAGGCTCGGCTGCAGCGCGATCGCGAGCACGACGGCGACGACGAGCAGCGCCGCGGTCGCCCACGACGCGACGCGCACGCGCGCGATGCGCGCAGTGATCGGTGCCCGCTCCCGGGTGGGAGCGGCCTTCGTCTCGGTCACGCCGCCTCCTCCGCGCCGCTGCGGCGCTGCGCGCCCTCGCCGATCCGGAGCGCGGCCTGCACGAGGCGCTCCTCGGTGATCTCGTCGCCGACGAGCTCCGCGTGGATCGCGCCCTCGAACATCACGAGCACGCGGTCGCACACCGTGACGAGCTCGCGGTCCTCGCTCGAGTTGATGATGACGGTCGCGCCGGCGTCGGCCAGCCGGCGGATGATGCGGTAGATCTCCGCCTTCGCGCCGACGTCGACGCCCTTGGTGGGATCGTCGAGCAGCACGACGACGGGCTCCGTGAGCAGCCACTTGCCGAAGACGACCTTCTGCGCGTTCCCGCCGGAGAGGCTCGAGACGGGGTCGCCGAGCTCGCCGATCTTGATCGCGAGCGCCTCGACCATCGATTGCGCCGCTGCGCGCTCGCGGGCGCCCGAGAGCAGCCCCGCCCTCGAGCGCGCACGCAGGCTCGTGATCGTCAGGTTCTCCTGGATGGGGCGCGGCGGCAGGGTGCCCTGGGAGCCGCGATCCCCAGGCACGAGCGCGATGCCCCTCGCGGCAGCGCTGCGCGGCGACGCGAGCCGCACGGGGTCGCCGTCGATCGCGACCTCCCCCGTGCTGCTCGTCGCGCCGAAGAGCGCGAGCAGCAGCTCCGACTGCCCCTGGCCCTGCAGGCCGCCGAGCCCGACGATCTCGCCGGCGCGCGCCTCGAGGTCGACGCCGCGCAGGGCGCCGCCGACGAGGCCGCGCACGGCGAGGCGGACGGGACCGGTGGGCCGCGCGCCGTGGTCGCGCTCGACCGCCTGCACGTCGCCGACCATGAGGCGCACGATCTCGTCGGGTTCGATGCCGGCGACGGCGGTCGCGGCGACGGTCTCGCCGGAGCGCAGGATCGTCGCGCGGTCGCACAGGTCGGTGATCTCGTCGAGCCGGTGCGAGACGAACAGGATGCACGCGCCGGCGTCGCGCAGCTCGCGCGTGATCTCGAAGACGACCGCGACCTGGTCGCGGTGCAGCGAGGCGGTCGCCTCGTCGAGCAGCAGGATGCGTGGCTGGCGCAGCAGCGCCTTGCCGATCTCGATGAGCTGCTGCTGACCGGGTGCGAGCTCGCGCACCGGCTGCTCGGCGTGCACCTCGCCGAGCGCGGGAGCGAGCCGCTCGAGCACGGGGCGAGCGCGTCGGCGCGCCTCGCGGCGGGAGAGGAACCCGGCGCGGCCGGGCTCCTGACCGAGCACGAGGTTGTCCTCGACCGACAGGTCGGGGATGAGGCTCAGCTGCTGGTAGACGGCAGCGATGCCGAGCCTGGCTGCCGCTCGCGGCGAGCCGATGCGCACCGGCTCCCCGTCGATCTCGATCGTCGCGGCATCGGGTCGCACCGAGCCCGCGAGCACCTTGCCGAGCGTCGACTTGCCCGAGCCGTTGGGGCCCAGGAGGCCGTGGACCTCGCCGCTCGCGGCCGTCAGGCTCGCGCCCTGGAGGGCGCGCACGCCGCCGTAGCGCTTGCGCACGCCGGAGAGGCGCACGAGCGGCGAGGTCTCGGTCATCGTCCGGCTCCTACTGGAAGAACTGCTGCACGTCGTCGGCGGAGAGCACGGAGTCGAGCACGTACGTGTCGGGCTCGCCCTGCACCTCTGCCCAGACCTCGTCGAAGTTCTCAGCCGTGACAGGCTCCTCGAGCTCGAGCACGATGTCGTGGCCGTTCTGCAGCTGCGACTCGTCGAGCTCCTGCCCCTGCAGCATCCCCATCGCGATGTGGAGCGCGGTCGCTCCGGTGCCGGGCGGGTTCACGACGCCGATGGACTCGAAGTCGTCGCCCTGCTCGCTCCACAGGCGCAGGAAGCCGTTGCGGGCCTCGCCCGACATCACGATCTCGTCCTGCTTCTCGGCCGCGATGAGCGCCTGGAGCACGCCGAGGGCCATGCCGTCCTGCGTCCACACGCCGTCGATGTCCGGGTAGGTCGCGAGCAGGTTCGCCATCTGCTGCTGCCCGGTCGCCTGGTCCCAGCCGCCGTCGGCGGTCGTGAGCACCTCGACGCCGGCCTCCTCGAACACGGCCTCCGCCGCGCCCCAGCGGGCCTCGTTCGCCGGGTGGCCGGAGATGCCGTTGACGGCGACGATGCTCGCGCCCTCGCCGACCTGCTCGGCGAGCCACTGCGCGCTCGTCTCGGCCCACAGCGCCTGATCGATGCCGACGTTGATGACGCTCTCGGCCGTGACCGCCTGGTCGATCGCGAAGACGTGGATGCCCTGGTCCGTCGCCTCCTGGAAGACCTGGTCGAGCGCGGAGCCCGAGTTGGGGTCGACGATGATCGCGTCGACGCCGGCGTTGATGAGGTTGCGGATCTGCTGGATCTGCCCGTTCACGTCGGTGTCGGCGTTCTCGAGCACGAGGTCCTCGAGCAGGCCCTCGTCCTGGTACTCGGTCGCGGCCTCCTCGATGTCCGCGATCATCTGCGTGCGGTACTCCGAGCCGACGAAGCCGTTGCTGACGCCGATGGTGAAGGGGCCGGCCGAGGCCTCCCCCTCGGAGCCGCTGGGGGCCGGCTCGTTCGAGACGGTCGAGCAGCCCGCGACGACGAGAGCCGTCGTCGCCAGGGCCGCGAGACCGAGTGCGCGCTGTCGCATGCGATGCCTCCTTGCATCTGAGCCTGCACTTTCACGCAGACTGCGAGAAATGATGAGGCCAGTGTGGCACGCCGCTCGGCGCAGGACTAGGGTCGTGGCCGAATCGTGACCTTGCGATCCAGCAGCTGCTCGAGCGGGCCGAAGGCGTCGAACGCGATCGCGGCCGCACCGAGCAGCGCGCCGTCGACGTGCGTCGAGGCGGGCTCGAGTCGCGGGATGTGCAGGACGCGGCCGGCGAGCCGCCGCTCGAGCTCTGGCACGACGACGTGCGCGATCGGCGCGAAGCGCCCGGCGAGCACGATCGCCTCCGGGTCGAGCAGCGCGCAGACGTTGGCGAGCGCGACCGCGAACTCGTCCAGGACGCGCCGCGCGAGCGCCCCAGCGCCCGACGGCTCGTCGACGTGCGCGAACAGGGCCGCGAAGGGCTCCTGTCCCGCGGGCAGCTCGACGCCCGCCTCGCGCGCGCGCCGGACGAGCCCGGCGGACCCGAGCTGCGACTCGAGGTCGCCGAAGTCGGCGTAGAGCCGGTCGATCGAGTCGGGGCCGAGGAGCATGCGGCCGATCTGGCCCGCGAAGCCGCGGCTGCCCTCGACGATGCGACCCTCCTCGACGATGCCGGCGCCGACGCCCTCGAAGACGGCGAGCGCCATGAGGCTCGCCGCGCCGCGCTGCCTGCCCCAGCGCGACTCCGCGACGGCGATGAGGTTCGCGTCGTTGCCGACCGCGACGGGGGCGCCGAGCTCGTCGCGCAGCAGATCGCCGAGCCGGACGCCCCGCCAGTGGAGCGCGGGCGCGAAGTCGATCGTGCCGTCGGCCTGCACGGGGCCGGGGATCGCGACGCCCACCGCGACGGGAGGCAGCTCGTGCCGCGCGGCCTCGAAGGCCCGACGGATCTCGGCGAGCGTGTGCGCGAGCCTCTCCTGCGGCTCGGCCGGCGGTTCGGCGAGCCGCTCGATCCAGCGGACGGTGCCGCCGAGGTCGATGAGCGAGAGCGTCGTGTGGTGGTCGGCGACGTCGACGGCGAGCACGGATGCGGCGCGGTCGTCGACGCGCACGCGTCCCAGGGGCCTGCCGCCCGCGGGCCCGACGGCGGACTGCTCCACGAGGAGCCCCGCCTCGATGAGCGCGGCGACCGCGCGGGAGACCGTCGCGACGCTGAGCCCCGTGACGTTCGCGAGCTCCGCTCTCGTCCCCTCCCCCGCGGCGCGCACGGCGGCGAGCACCGTCGCGCGATTGCGCGCGGTCGTCGTCTGGGAGCTCACGCGCTCATCCTGGCACCAGCGGCGATCGGCGACCGCATCGCGCGCGAGCCGAGCGCGCGCAGCGCGTAGCGTGGAGGCATGACCGATGCGCACCCTGACACCGCAACCGAGCCCGAGGGCGAGCGCTCGACGTTCGCGAGCCTGGGCCTGCCGCCCGCCATCCTCCGAGCGCTCGACGACGTCGGCTACGAGACGCCGTCGGCGATCCAGGCCGAGACGATCCCGCTGCTGCTCGCCGGGCGCGACCTCATCGGGCTCGCCTCGACCGGCACGGGCAAGACGGCGGCCTTCGCGCTGCCCGTGCTCTCGGCGATCGACGTCGCCCGGCGGAGCCCGCAGGCGCTCGTGCTCACGCCCACTCGCGAGCTCGCGGTGCAGGTGTGCGAGGCGTTCGAGCGCTACGCCGCCCACCTCGGCGGCGTGCACGTGCTGCCGATCTACGGCGGGCAGGGCTACGGCGTCCAGCTCTCCGCCCTCCGGCGCGGCGTCCACGTCGTCGTCGGCACGCCCGGCCGCATCATGGACCACCTCGCCAAGGGCACGCTCGACCTCACGGGGCTCACGCACGTCGTGCTCGACGAGGCCGACGAGATGCTGCGCATGGGCTTCGCCGAGGACGTCGACCAGATCCTCGAGGCGACGCCCGCCGAGAAGCAGGTCGCCCTCTTCTCCGCGACCATGCCGCGGCAGATCCGCGCGATCTCGCAGCAGCACCTGCGCACGCCGGCGGAGATCACCGTCAAGGGCAGCGCGGCGACCTCGCCGAGCATCACGCAGCGCGCGCTCATGGTCTCCTACCAGCAGAAGCTCGAGGCGCTCACGCGCGTGCTCGAGGTCGAGCCCTTCGAGGCGGCCATCGTGTTCACGCGCACGCGCAACGAGACCGAGACGGTCGCCGAGCGCCTCCGCGCCCGCGGCTACGCCGCCGCCGCGATCTCGGGCGACGTCGCGCAGCCCCAGCGCGAGAAGACGATCGAGCAGCTGCGCTCCGGCGACCTCGACGTGCTCGTCGCGACGGATGTCGCCGCGCGCGGCCTCGACGTCGAGCGCATCAGCCACGTCATCAACTACGACCTCCCGATCGACACGGAGTCGTACGTGCACCGCATCGGCCGCACCGGGCGCGCAGGTCGCACGGGCGACGCGATCAGCTTCGTGACGCCGCGAGAGCGCCGCATGCTCGGCGCGATCGAGAAGGCGACGCGCGGCACGGTCACGGTCATGCCGATGCCGAGCGCCGGCGAGGTGAACACGACGCGCCTGACTCGCTTCGACGACGCGATCACCGCCGCGCTCACGCAGGGCGAGCGCATCGAGCGGTTCCGCGAGATCATCGCGCACTACGTCGCGCACCACGACGTGCCGCAGGAGGACGTCGCGGCGGCCCTCGCGGTCGTCGCCCAGGGCGAGACGCCCCTGCTGCTCGACGAGGCAGCGGATCGCGCGCTCCAGCCCTCCCGCCCCGAGCGCGAGCGCGGTCGCGACCGCGACCGCGACAGCGGCGAGCGGCCCGAGCGCGGGCCGCGCCGCGGGCCCTCGGACGCGACGACCTACCGCCTCGCCATCGGCAGCAAGCGGGGCGTCGAGCCGCGCCAGATCGTCGGTGCGCTCGCCAACGAGGGCGGCCTCGGTCGCGACGACTTCGGCCGCATCACGATCCGCTTCGACTTCACCCTCGTGGAGCTGCCGGAGCTCGACGAGGGTCAGCTGCAGCGCCTGCGCCAGACGCGCATCCTCGGCGTGCCGATCGACATCCGCGTCGACAGCGGCCGGCGGGAGCGCCCGGAGCGCGGCGACGGCCGCGAGCCGGACGCACGTCGGCCGCGCCGCGATCGCGACGACCGCGGTCGCGACTCGCGAGGCCGCGACGATCGCCCGCCGCGAGGCTCGGGCGGCCGCTGAGCGCGCACGCCGCGGGCGCCGCCTAGGCTGGATGGGTGACCCGCTCCTCCGCTCCGCACCCGTCGCCGCGCCGCCGCGCGAGCCTCGAGGTGCTGCGCGCCGAGGCCGCGGATGAGCGCTCGGTGCTCGTGGAGGAGCGGCTCCGAGCCGGCGAGGATCCGTGGGTGTTCATGTCCGAGCTGCCGAGCGTCGACGAGCTCGTCGTGCTGCTGCTGCGCTCGGAGCGGATCCTTCCGCCCGGCGCTGTGCGCCCCGACCACGACGTGAGCGATCACGTGCTGCGACGCATCGTCGACGACTACCCGCCGCTCGCGACCACGGTCTGGTCGATGCTGTCGGTGGCCGAGCCCGAGCGCGCGTGGTCGCCGCGCGTGCGCCGCGCGAGCTGAGCCGAGCGCTGCCGCGCACGACGAAGGGGACGACCGCGATGGTCGTCCCCTTCGAGCAGCCGGTCTCAGATGGTGAAGCCGAGCTCGCTCGCTCGCGCTCGCGACGGCGCTCGGCCGGACGGTCCACAGGACCGTCCGCGTCCTCCGACTCGGCGATCTGCCAGGGCGACCTCGGCTAGATGGTGAAGCCGAGCGCCCTCATCATCTCGCGGCCGTCCTCGGTGATGCGCTCGGGGCCCCACGGCGGCATCCACACCCAGTTGATGCGGAACCGCTCGACGATGCCGTCGAGCTTCTCGGCGATCTCGGTCTCGATGACGTCCGTCAGCGGGCAGCCCGCGGAGGTGAGCGTCATCGAGATCACGAGCGCGTCCTGCTCGTCGTCCCAGGCCAGGTCGTAGATGAGCCCGAGATCGACGATGTTGACGTCGAGCTCAGGGTCGACGACGTCCTTGAGCGCTTCCGTCGCCTCGTCGAACTTCGCCGCGTCGACCTCGATGAGTGCCATCACACACCTGCCTTCAGGTAGCGATCGTAGCCCTCCTCCTCGAGGCGGTGGGCGAGCTCGGGGCCGCCCTGCTCGGCGACGCGACCGTTGACGAACACGTGCACGTGGTCGGGCTGGATGTAGCGCAGGATGCGCGTGTAGTGGGTGATGAGCAGCACGCCGAGTCCGGTCTCGGCCTTGATGCGGTTCACGCCCTCGGAGACGATGCGCAGCGCGTCGACGTCGAGGCCGGAGTCGGTCTCGTCGAGGACGGCGAAGCGGGGGCGCAGCAGCTCCATCTGGAGGATCTCGTGGCGCTTCTTCTCGCCGCCCGAGAAGCCCTCGTTGACGTTGCGCTCGCCGAACGACGAGTCCATCCGGAGCTTCTCCATCGCGCCGCGGACGTCGCCGATCCACTCGCGCACTCGGGGCGCCTCGCCCGCGATCGCGGTCTTGGCGGTGCGGAGGAAGTTCGACACCGTGACGCCCGGGATCTCGACCGGGTACTGCATCGCGAGGAACAGGCCCGCGCGAGCCCGCTCGTCGACGCTCATCTCGAGCACGTCCTCCCCGTCGAGCGTGATCGATCCGCCCTCGACGGTGTACCGGGGGTGACCGGCGATCGTGTACGCGAGGGTCGACTTGCCGGAGCCGTTGGGGCCCATGATCGCGTGGATCTCGTCGGAGTTGATCGTGAGATCGACACCGCGCAGGATCTCCTTCTTGCCCTGCTCCGTCTCGATGGAGACCTGCAGGTCCTTGATGTCCAGGACGCTCATCGCGCTTCCTTCCTTCGCGGCTGCGGCCGCGTCGCGAGGCTGCTCGCCCCGCGTCGTCTCGGTCTAGGTCAGTGGGTTCTGGACGTCGACGAGCACGTCGTCGCCGTCGATGGTCACGGGGAACACGGGCACCGGCTCGTACGCCGGCAGGTTGAGCGGCTTGCCCGTCCGGAGGGCGAACTGCGAGCCGTGCGCCCAGCACTCGATCGTGTCGCCCTCGACGAAGCCCTCCGAGAGGGAGATCTCGCCGTGCGTGCACGTGTCGCCGACCGCGTGGATCTCACCCGCGGAGTCCTTCACGATCGCGATCGCGACGCCGTCGAGCTCGACCTTGACGGCCGCGCTCACGGCGACGTCCTGCACGCCGCAGGCGCGCTGCGCCGTCATGCCCCCGCCTTCGAGGCCGGGGCGAGCCCCGCACCGCGGCGCAGCTCCTCCTCGATCGCCTCGGCGAGGCGCTCCTCGATCTCGGGCACGCCGATCCGCTGCACGACCTCCATGAGGAAGCCGATCACGACGAGGCGGCGAGCCTCCTCCTCCTCGATGCCGCGCGACTGCAGGTAGAAGAGCTGCTCGTCGTCGAAGCGACCGGTCGCCGAGGCGTGGCCGGCGCCGGCGATGTCGCCGGTCTTGATCTCGAGGTTCGGGATGCTGTCGGCGCGCGCGCCGTCGGTGAGCACGAGGTTCTGGTTCTTCTCGTAGCTGTCGGTGCCGGTCGCGTCGTCGCCGATGAGGACGTCGCCGATCCACACCGACCGCGCCCCGACGCCCTGGAGCGCGCCCTTGTAGAGCACGTCGCCCCGGGTCTCGGTGCCCTCGTGGAACAGGAAGACCTGGCTCTCGATGTGCTGGCCGCTGTCGGCGAAGGACAGCCCGTAGAGCTCGCCCTCCGCGCGGTGCCCCGCGAGGCGCACCGACGGGTTCACCCGCACGACGCCGCCGCCGAAGGAGACGACCATGTGCTTGAGGTAGGCGTCGGCGCCCACGACCGCCTGGTGGGCGGCCGCGTGCACGGCGTCGTCCTCCCAGTCCTGCACCGACACGAGCGTGAGGCGCGCGCCGTCGCGGACGATGATCTCGACGTTCTGCGCGTACCGGGCCGAGCCCGAGTGGTGCAGCACGAGCGTCGCGACCGATCCCGGCATCGCCTCGATCACGATGTGCGCGTTCGCGTGGCGGTCGGCGCCGGTGCCGTGCAGTCGAGCGATGACCGGCTCGGCCTGCTCCTGCCCCTCGGGCAGCCGGATGTGCAGCGCGTTCGCGCAGCGCTTCCATGCGATCGCGCTGATGACGTCCTCGGGGCGGAAGATCTCGCCGCGAGGGGCCGCGTCGTGGCCCCTCGACTCGACGAGCAGGCCGCGCTCCTCGAGCGCAGCGACCCCGTACTCGATGCCGAGGGCGTCGCCGGTCTCGGTCTCCTCGTCGACGAGCAGCGGTGCGAGGCGCTTCAGGTCGGAGAGGCGCCAGTTGACCTCGCGCCCCGTCGGGGTGCCGAAGTCTGCCGGGTCGAACGAGGTGGGCCGCTCCGAGCGCGTCTGGATCGGCACGATCGGCTCGGCGGTCGCCAGGTGGGCGGGCGTCATGTCAGTCGTGGTCATGTCAGCCGACGGATCCTTCCATGCTCATCTCGATGAGCTTGTTGAGCTCGAGCGCGTACTCCATCGGCAGCTCGCGCGCGATCGGCTCGATGAAGCCGCGCACGATCATCGCCATGGCCTCGGTCTCCTCGAGCCCGCGCGACATCAGGTAGAACAGCTGCTCCTCGCTCACCTTCGACACCGTCGCCTCGTGGCCGAGCACGACGTCGTCGACGCGGATGTCGATCGCCGGGTACGTGTCGGAGCGCGACATCGTGTCGACGAGCAGCGCGTCGCACACGACGCTGTTGGCGGAGTGGTGGGCGTTCGCGTCGACCCGCACCTCGCCGCGGTAGCCGGCGCGGCCGCCGCCGCGCGCGATCGACTTCGAGACGATCGACGACGTCGTGTAGGGCGCCATGTGGATCATCTTCGCGCCCGCGTCCTGGTGCTGGCCGGGGCCGGCGAAGGCGACCGAGAGCGTCTCGCCCTTCGCGCGCTCGCCCACGAGGTAGATCGAGGGGTACTTCATCGTCACCTTGGAGCCGATGTTGCCGTCGATCCACTCCATCGTCGCGCCCTCCTCGGCGATGGCGCGCTTCGTGACGAGGTTGTAGACGTTGTTCGACCAGTTCTGGATCGTCGTGTAGCGGACGCGGGCGTCCTTCTTCACGATGATCTCGACCACGGCCGAGTGCAGCGAGTCGGACGAGTAGATCGGGGCGGTGCAGCCCTCGATGTAGTGCACGTACGAGCCCTCGTCGGCGATGATGAGCGTGCGCTCGAACTGGCCCATGTTCTCGGTGTTGATGCGGAAGTAGGCCTGCAGCGGGATCTCGACGTGGACGCCCTTGGGCACGTAGACGAACGAGCCGCCCGACCACACGGCCGTGTTGAGCGCGGCGAACTTGTTGTCGCCGGCCGGGATCACGGTGCCGAAGTACTCCTCGAAGAACTCGGGGTGCTCGCGCAGCGCGGTGTCGGTGTCCATGAAGATGACGCCCTGCCGCTCCAGGTCCTCCTGGATCTGGTGGTAGACGACCTCCGACTCGTACTGCGCGGCGACGCCGGCGACGAGCCGGGAGCGCTCTGCCTCAGGGATGCCGAGGCGGTCGTACGTGTTGCGGATGTCCTCGGGGAGGTCCTCCCACGTCTGCGCCTGGCGCTCCGTGGAGCGCACGAAGTACTTGATGTTGTCGAAGTCGATGCCGGAGATGTCGGCACCCCACGTCGGCATGGGCTTGCGCTCGAACAGCTGCAGCCCCTTGAGCCGACGCTCGAGCATCCACTCGCTCTCGCCCTTGAGGCCGGAGATCTCGCGCACGACGGCCTCGCTGAGGCCTCGCTTCGCGGTCGCTCCAGCCACATCGGAGTCGTGCCAGCCGAACTCGTACTGTCCCAGGCCCTCGAGCTCGGGCCGGTCGATCAAGACGTCAGACATCGCTCCCCCTTCCACGCATCAGTTGCAACCCGGCGGTGCTCCACGGCATTCCGCGCGGCTCTCGAACCGCCCGGGTCGGGCCATAATGAAAGGGCCTTCGCACATGCCTCGCCGCGTCTGCGGCACGAGGGTTCGGAGCCGATGGGCTCCCCACGATCCTATCGCGAACGGCAGGAGAGGTGCACCTTGCTCACGCGCTCGCGCAGCCTGGTCGTCGCGGCCTGGACGTCGCTCGTCACGCAGATCGTCATCGTGGGCACCGGCGGCGCCGTGCGGCTCACAGGCTCGGGTCTCGGCTGCTCGCAATGGCCCAACTGCACCCCGGAATCGTTCACGCCCGTGGCCGAGCAGGGCATCCACGGCATCATCGAGTTCGCCAACCGCGTATGGGGCGGCGTCGTCGTGCTCGTCGCGATCGTGCTGCTCGTCATGGCGATCCGGCAGCGCGCCGGTCGCACGATCGTCGCGCTCGCCGCGCTCGTGCTCGGGCTCACGATCGCGCAGGCCCTCATCGGCGCCGTCGTCGTGTGGATGGAGCTGCGCCCCGACACCGTCGGCGTCCACTTCTTCCTCTCGGTCATCCTCGTCGGCATCTCCGCCGCGCTCACGTGGCGCGTCGCGGTCGGCCCGTCGGGCCCGCGGTCCGCGCCGCGCTGGCAGTCGGCGCTCGTGCACCTCATGACGCTCGCGCTCGCCGCGGTCATCGTGGTCGGCGTGCTCACGACCGGGTCCGGTCCGCACGCGGGCGACGGCGGCGCCGCGCGCAACGGGCTCGACCCGGCGGTCATGCAGCACGTGCACGCCGTGCCGGGCTACGTGCTGCTCGGCCTCGTGCTCGCCGTGGTCGCGGCGGCCGCCGCGCGTGGTCCGCGCGCCCACCTCGGCTGGGCGCTCGCGCTGCTGGGACTCATCCTCGTGCAGATCCTCGTCGGCATCGTGCAGTCCAACACGGGCCTGCCCACCCTGCTCGTCGGCATCCACATGGTCCTCTCCGTCGTCTCGACCGCCGTCGGCGTCGCGGTCGTGCTCTCGCTGCGCGCCGCGGACCGCGAGCGCGCGTCGACCCCGGTCGGTCGCGTGCTGGCGGGGTCGGGCGCATGACGGGCGTCCGCGAGCCGTCGACCGTGACGCGGCCGGAGGACGGCGCGATCGGCGCGGTCCGGCACGGCGCGCGCCTGGGCGTGCTCGACATCGGCTCGAACACGGTGCACCTGCTCATCGTCGACGTGCGCCTCGGCGGACGTCCGGTGCCCCAGCGCTCGCACAAGCGCACGGTGCGCCTCATGCGCTACCTGCAGGAGGACGGCTCCATCAGCGACGAGGGCGTCGCCGCGCTGCTCGACGCGATCGGCGAGTGCGCCGACATCGCCCGCGAGGAGCGGCTCGACGACTTCGTCGTCATGGCCACGAGCGCGCTGCGCGAGGCCACCAACGGCGAGGAGGTCGTCGCGCGCATCGAGCGCGAGGCCGACGTCTCACTCGACATCCTCTCGGGCGCCGATGAGGCGCGCTTGACCTTCCTCGCCGTGCGCCGCTGGTTCGGGTGGGCCGCGGGCCGCATCCTGCTGCTCGACATCGGCGGCGGATCGCTCGAGATCGCGATCGGGCAGGACGAGGAGCCCGACGTCGCGCTGTCGGTGCCGCTCGGCGCCGGGCGCAGCACCGTCGGCTTCTTCCACGACGACCCGCCGTCGGCGAGGGATCAGCGCGCGCTGCGCATGTACGCCAGGAGCGTGCTCGACGACGCCGTCGCGCAGGTGCGGCCGCACGGCCGGCCCGACCACGCGATCGGCTCGTCGAAGACCATCCGCTCGCTCGCGCGCCTGGCCGGCAACGCGCTCCCGGGTGTCGGCGGCGCCGACCGCGCCGTGCTCACGCGCGCCCAGCTCGACGACTGGGTGCCGCGCCTGGCCAAGATGGACGCCGCCTCGCGGACGGCGCTGCCCGGGATCACTCCCGACCGCACGTTCCAGATCATCGCGGGCGGCATCGTGCTCTCGGAGGCCATGCACGCGTTCCGCGTCGAGGAGCTCGACGTGAGCCCGTGGGCGCTGCGGGAGGGCCGCCTGCTGCAGATGCTCGACCGCGTCTGAGGCGCGCCGCTCAGAAGGGCAGCAGCGGGTCGACGCCCACCGCGAGGAAGACGATCGTGAGGTACGTGTTCGAGGCGTGGAAGACGCGCATGGCGCGCAGCTCCGACGCGCCGCGGATCGCGCGGGCGTAGAGCCCGTGCGCCTCGCCGACGAACCAGGCGCCCGCGACGAGCGCGACGCCCGAGTACAGCAGCCCCATGCCGGCGACGGGGATGAGCAGGAGCGTGCACGCGAGCGACGCCCAGGCGTAGAGGATCACCTGGATGCCGACCATGGGCTTGCCGCGCACGACGCCGAGCATCGGCACGTCGGCCGCCTCGTAGTCGTCGCGGTACTTCATCGACAGCGGCCAGTAGTGCGCGGGCGTCCACAGGAAGACGAGCGTGAAGAGGATCCACGCGGGCCAGTCGAGCGCGCCCGTCACCCCCGCCCAGCCGATGACGACCGGGAAGCAGCCCGCGATGCCGCCCCAGACGATGTTCTGCTCGGTGCGGCGCTTGAGCAGCATCGTGTAGACGAGCACGTAGAACGCGATCGCCGCGACCGAGAGCGCGGCGGCGAGCCAGGTCGCGAACACGCCGAGGACGACCGTCGAGACGACGGCGAGCGTCCACGCGAACACTCGCGCCTCGGCGACCGACAGCGTGCCGGTCACGAGCGGCCGCTGCCGCGTGCGATGCATGACGCGATCGATGTCGCGGTCGATGATCATGTTGAACGCGTTCGCGCTGCCGGCGCTCAGGAAGCCGCCGACGAGCGTCGCCACGAGCGCGCCGATCGGCGGCACGCCGCCGGCCGCGAGGAACATCGTCGGCAGCGCCGTCACGAGCAGCAGCTCGATGACGCGCGGCTTCGTGAGCGCGACGTACGCGCGCGCCTTCACGGCGAGCGTCGTCCGCCCCTCCGCCGCGCCCGGCGCTCGTCCCGCGTCCGGAGGCGTCGAGACGCCTGGCGAGGTCGCGTTGGACATGCAGCGGGATCCGATCAGCAGAGGGTGTCGAGGCCGGCGGGCCGACCCTCATCCTATCCGACGTCCGCCAGCGCGACGCGGGACGCACACCCTGTCGGGAGGCGCCCGCTCACTATGCTGGACGGGTCGCAACCTCCGCCCCGGCGCGGCGCTCCCCTGCCCCGCCTGGCGCCCGATGAAGGAGCCTCCTTGGCATTCGAATGGACCACCAATGACCAGCAGGCAGTCGACACCGCGCGCGTGCTCGCGGCCGACGCCGTCGAGAAGGTCGGCAACGGCCACCCCGGCACCGCGATGAGCCTCGCGCCCGTCGCGCACCTGCTCTTCCAGAAGGTCAT
>JAPSIA010000114.1 GCA_031179215.1 Agrococcus sp. | reverse complement strand
AGGGCTACGAGGAGCTGACGACGGGCCTCGAGCAGGCCATCGAGGGCATCTCGGACATGGGCGAGGCGCTGCGCGGCATGATGCAGGCGATCCAGTCGCTCGACGAGCAGATGGCCGGCAGCTGAGCCATCGACCGAGCGCGGGGGGGGGGGGCGGGCCCCCCCCCCCCCCCCCGCCCGCATCGCTGACGACCACCCATCACTCGAGGAGCGATCGTGTCCGACGTCCTGATCAGGTACAGCGAGCTGCAGCTGCTGAACGAGCGGCTCAAGAGCATCGTCGAGGAGCTCGACGGCGCCGTCAGCCGCTCGGAGGAGCTCGAGGCCGCGATCGGTGCGCCCTACGGCCGCGCCGAGCTGCGCGACCGGGCGCGCGACTTCGAGGAGCGGTGGGACATCAAGCGCGGCGACCTCGCGCGCGACATGCGGAAGGTGCAGGAGCACGTGCAGGGCGTGATCGACGAGTTCTCGCAGCTCGACTCCGACGCGGCCGCGAAGTTCGAGAGCGCGCAGCACGCATGAGCGTCCGCGCAGACGAGGAGCGGTGATGAGCCAGCCCAACTCCCCCAGGGGCCGAGACATCCGGTACGTCGAGGGAGACCCTGACGCGGTGGTCGCCCGGGGCATCGACATCACGACGCTCGGCGACCAGATGATCGCGAGCGCCGACCTGCTGCAGCGCGTCGCCGAGGCGCAGGACGGCCAGCACGGCAAGGCGGTCGACAAGCTCCGCGACGTCGTCGGCGACTCCTACGAGCTGCTGCGCACCGCGGGCCACATGTACCGGCCCACGGGCCCCATCATCCGCGACTACGGCATCGCGCTGCGCGAGGTGCAGCCGACGATCCGCACCCGCGTCGACAGCTGCAGCAGCCTGTGGTCCACCTACGCCTCGCTGCCAGGGGCGGTCGAGCCGCGCGGCACCGACGGCCCCGGCCAGCCGGAGGCGGGCTCGGCGGAGGCAGAGCTGCAGGCGGAGCAGGATGCCGCGAAGCGCGCAGCGCTCGAGGCGTGGGAGGCCGAGGCGAGCGCGTACGACGCGTCCTTCGACACGTGGGAGAGCGCCTTCACGAGCGCCGCGAACCAGATCGGCGACGTGCTCGACGACGCCGTGAAGGACGGCTTCTGGGACTACGTCGACAAGGCCGTCGAGTGGGCGCAGACGGTGCTCGCCATCGCGGGCATCGCGCTCGCGGTGCTCGGCATGATCATCGGCGGGCCCATCATCGCCGCGCTCGCCGCGATCGTCGCCGTCGTGACGCTCGCGCTCACGATCTACCAGGCGATCCGCGGCGACAAGGGCGGCTGGGACGTCGCGATGGCCGTCGTCGGGGTCATCCCCATCGGCAAGCTCGGGATGCTGTGGAACAAGGGCGGCGCCGCGACCTTCGCGAAGACCGCGCTCAAGAGCTTCGATCCGGCCACCTACAAGGCGGGCTCATCGGCGCTCGGCGAGGTCATGCGGTCGGGGAGCAAGTGGTCGACCTTCATGGCGCAGGGCGACGGGATCCTCTCCATGGCGAAGGGCGAGCGCGGCATCAGCGTCCTCACGTCGCTCGTGTTCGGCAAGACGTCCGACGGCACGGCCGAGATGTTCACGCAGCACTTCAAGAACCTCGCCGGCGAGCGGCTGCTGACGAAGGTCGTGGCCGCGCCGTTCGCCTTCGGCGGCGCGGTGTTCGAGCTCGCCTACACGCCCTTCGCGCAAGCGGTGAAGTACAACGGCTGGTGGGCGACCCTCACGGGCGGCGAGTCGTGGAAGAAGCAGGCCGTCATCCCCGACACGCCCATCGGCGACATCCCCATCCTCGACGTCTTCTTCTGATCCGTGCAGACCCGCTTGTTAGCGTCGACCCCATGACGGGGAGCTGGACGTTCGAGATCACCACGGCGCGGGGGTGGCTCGAGGTGCCGTCGCTGCCGGAGCCCGCTCGCCCCGAGTGGGTCGAGCATCGACTCGGGCAGATCCGCGACGGCTGGGATCCCGACCGGTGGGACGCGGCGACCGAGGCGCTCGCGCGCGGCGCGCTCGAGGGCGCGCTCGCCGAGCGGAGCCCGGACGACCAGCTCGTCTTCCAGGCGTGGACCGTGCAGTCGCCGATCGCCCCGACGGTGTCGCTGCGGACGGCGCGGCCCGATGCGATGCCCGACTGGAGCGCGCTGGGCTACCGGGTGCTGCCCTACGACGCCGCGGTCGAGCTCGGACCGGGCATCGAGTGCACCCTCTCGCGCGAGCTCGAGCTGCCGGACGGCGAGCGCGCGACGTTCGCGCACGCGGTGCACGTGTTCGACGTCCGCGACGCCCTCGTCGTCGTGGAGGTGGATCCCGCGCCGGTCGCGATCCTCGCCGGCATCGGGCCCGGCCTCGCGAGCGCGCTCGGCTCGCTCGCGGTCACGCGGCCCGACGGCTCGCGCGCGACCGCGACGATGCCGCGGATCCCGGCGTACGAGGACGACGCGTACTGGCGGCGCGAGCAGCCGGAGGAAGGGGCGCAGGATGCCTGAGGGCTCGAGCGCGATCGCGTGGGCGCGCACCGTGGACACGCGGCGGCCGGTGCCGCTCGCCGAGGCCGAGCACCGCGTGCGCATCGACGCGGGCGTCGAGCGCCGCGACTCGTGCGCGCAGACGGCGCTCGAGGCGGTCGCGTGGCTCGCGCCGCTCGTCGGCCTCGCGATCTTCCTCACGCACGGCACGCGCGTGCTCGAGATGGAGCCCGTGCCGCCGGAGGTCGCCGTGCCCGCGGCCGGCATCGCCTTCGCCATCGCCGCGCTCGGCCCGCCCCTGACCCTCGTGCGGTGGGCGCGCCGCGGCAGGCGCCGCACGGGGCTCACGATGGGCGCCGACGTCTGGACGCTCGTGCTCGCCGTCGCGGGCGGCATCGCGATGGCGCTGTCGGCCGGCCGCGGCGACGTCGAGCCGGGCCTGTGGGGCACGACCCCGTGGATCGCGGCGGCGCTCGCGCTCCTCGCGCTCGGCGCGCAGCTCATCGCGAGCTCGCCGCCGCCGGATCCCGCCGCCCAGCGCGACCTCGACGAGCGGATGCTGCGGGAGCGCTCCGCCGTGCTCGACGTGCTCGCCGAGCGCGGCGCGATCGATGCGGGCACGCGAGCGCGCGCCGAGGGCCTGCCGTTCGGCGACCTGCAGCAGCTCGACCGCGAGCGGTGGAAGCGGGCGCAGTCGTGAGCGGCGTCGCCGCGCAGGGCTTGCGCGACGAGCTCGGCGGCCGGCCCGACCCGGACTTCGTCATCGACCTGCCGCCCGGCTGGGCGCGCCGCGACGCCGATGCCGCCACCCGCGCGGCGATGGAGGCCGACCTCGCGGCGCGCATGCTGCAGCTGCAGCGGCCCGACCTGCTCGCGCAGTCGCGGCTGCTGCTGCGCGACGCCTTCGCGACGCTCGAGCAGAACCGCGCGATCGCCTTCTACGCGCCGATCGAGCCGCGCGACGACATGCTGCTCCTGCCGGGGTCGATCATCGCCTCCATCCGTTCCGGGGAGGGCGAGATCACGCTCGACGCGATGGTGCAGCACGCCATCCGGTCCTACGGCGCGCAGCCGCTGCTCGGCGACCCGCGCATCGTGCGCTTCGAGCGCGAGCGCGTCGAGGCGCTCCAGGGCGAGCGGTTCGTCTCGACCGCGATCGTGTACGTCTCGCCGATCCCCGGCACGCGGCGGCGCCGCGCGCTCCAGCTGACCGCGTCGTTCGCGCGGCCCGTCGACGTGCCGGCCGACGACGTCGGCGCGAGGCGCATGCGGGCGCTGTTCGACGCGTGCGTCTCGACGCTGCGCTGGGTGCCGCCGCACGCGTGACGGCGCCCGCGCCGCAATGGGCAGACCTGCCCATTCTGCGGACGCGCGGGCGCCCGTAGCGTCGCTCGGGGCGAGGAGGTCACGTGTCCGACATCCGCATCACGTACGCGACGCTCGACGGCGCCGTCTCGAGCCTCGAGGTCGTCGCGCGGCAGCTCGAGGCGAGCGACGCGTCGAGCGAGGCGGCGGCGCACGCCGTCGGCCACGCGGGACTCGCGCGAGCCGTGCGCGAGTCGGCAGCGAGCTGGGACGACAACCGCGCGCGCTTCCACGTCGCCGCGGAGGGCCTCGCCGCCGCGATCGCGGGCATCGCCGAGGCCTACCGCGACCTCGACGTGCGACTGGCGGCCGACGCGTGAGCCTCGGCGAGCTCACGGGCCACTGGTCCGCCGTCGAGGGCCACGGCGAGGCCGCCGAGCGCGCCGCGCGGGCGATCGAGCAGGCGATCGTGCACCTGCACGCGATCCGCGACGAGGACGAGACCGTGGCCCGCGCCATGGCGCGCGTGCGCGAGGCGGCCGGCGAGGTCGCGACGCAGATCGGCCGCGCGACCTCGCGCTTCGAGGTGACCGGCACCGCGCTCGTCGAGTACGCGGGCCAGCTGCGCGTCGCCCAGGCGCGCGCCGAGGAGGCGGCCGACGACTGGGACGCCGCCGACGCCCGGCTGCGCGCGGCCGCCGCAGAGCGCGATCGGCTCGACGCGCTCGGCGCGACCGACGCCGTCGCGGAGCAGCGCTCGAGCGTCGAGCTCCACGCCGCGGTGCGCGCCGAGGCCGAGGCGGCATGGCGCGCCGCGAGCGAGCACAAGGAGCGGGCGGCCGAGCTCGCCGAGGCCCGCATCCTCGCCGAGATCGAGGGCGCCGCGATCAACGACTCGCTGTGGGACGACGTGCGCGGCGCCGTCGCGGCATGCGTGCGCGCGATCGAGGATGCGCTCGTCGAAGCGCTCGCGTGGCTCGGGGCCGCGATCGTCGCCGCGATCGCGCTCGTCGTCGCCGCGGCGCTCGCGGTCGCCCTGGCCGCGAGCGGGCTCGTCGGCCTCCTCCTCGCCGGGCTCGCGCTGCTCGCGATCGCGACGTGGCTCTCGAGCGGCGGCAGCGCGGCCTTCGTGCGGATCCTCGCGCGGACGGGATCGCTCGAGGCAGCCCTCGTCGGCGGCGCGATCGCGTGGCTGCGAGGCGCGCTGCCGTGGCTCGCGGAGTGGCTCGTTCAGGGGGACGCCGGCGAGCCGGTGCTCGTATGGCACGGCGCCCTCGAGCCCGAGCGCGGCGCCGCGGGCACGCCGGGCGACCACCTCGCGCGGCTGCAGGCCGACAACCGCGCGGCCGACGCGCACGCCGGCGGGCCGGGATCCGATCCCGAGGCCTCGACGATGGTGCGCGTGACCGCGGTCACGGGTGCCGAGGGCACGACGGTCTACCGCGTGCACGTGCCGAGCACGCAGCAGTGGCTGCCCGGCGGCTCCGCCGTCAACGACGTGCACGCCGGCGTCGCCGCGAAGCTCGGCTCGGGGCCGACGCAGCTCGAGCTCGCCGTGCGCCAGTCGATGGCCGCGGCGGGCGTGCCGGAGGGCGCGAGCGTGCTGCTGGCCGGCTGGAGCCTCGGCGGCATCGCTGCCGCGGCGCTCGCCGCCGACCCCGCCTTCGCCGAGGCGTACGACGTCGACGCCGTGATCGTCGCGGGGGCGAGCATCGACGACATCCCGGTCCCCGGCCACATCCCCGTGCTCTCGTTCGAGCACGCGGCCGGCGCGGCAGGGATCGGCGATCCCGTGCCGCTCACCGAGGACCCGACGAAGCCGAGCCTCGCCGACGAGGGGCACCGCACGGTCGTGCGCGTCGCGCCGCCGGCGCTCGCCGGGCCCGTGCCGCACCACGGCCTCGCCTACCAGCTGTCGATGCAGGAGCAGGGCGATGCGCCCGGCTCTCACGCGCACACGTGGATGGCGCTGCACGACCTCGAGCGCTACTTCGTCGGCCTCGAGCAGCCGCACGCCTCGATCCACGAGCGAGGGCAGTGACGTGGCGGCCATCGGCAGGGACGCCGCCGTCGAGGC
>JAPSIA010000113.1 GCA_031179215.1 Agrococcus sp. | reverse complement strand
GGCGGAAGTAGTTCTGCAGCGTGACCGTCGCGACCGTCTGGTTCTCGGCCTTGATCTGCACGCCCTCCTTCGCCTCGATCGCCTGGTGGATGCCCTCGTTGAAGCGGCGCCCCTGCATGATGCGGCCCGTGTGCTCGTCGACGATGAGCACCTCGCCGTTCATGACGACGTAGTCGGAGTCGCGCTTGAACAGCGCCTTCGCCTTGAGGGCCGTGTTGAGGAAGGAGATGAGCGGCGTGTTCGCCGACTCGTAGAGGCTGTCGATGCCGAGCAGGTCCTCGACCCGCTCGATGCCGGGCTCCAGCACGCCGACCGTGCGCTTCTTCTCGTCGACCTCGTAGTCGACGTCGGGGCGCAGGCGCTTGGCGATGCGCGCGAACTCGGCGAACCAGCGGTTGGCCTCGCCCGCCGCGGGGCCGGAGATGATGAGCGGCGTGCGCGCCTCGTCGATGAGGATCGAGTCCACCTCGTCGACGATGGCGAAGCCGTGGCCGCGCTGCACCATGGCCTCCTTCTTGTGCGCCATGTTGTCGCGGAGGTAGTCGAAGCCGAACTCGTTGTTCGTGCCGTAGGTCACGTCGGCGGCGTACTGCTCGCGCCGCACCTCGGGCGACTGGCCGGCGAGGATGCAGCCGGTCGTCATGCCGAGCGCGCGGAAGACGCGCCCCATGAGCTCCGACTGGTAGCTCGCGAGGTAGTCGTTGACGGTGACGACGTGCACGCCCTGACCGGAGATCGCGTTGAGGTAGGCGGCGATCGGGGCGACGAGCGTCTTGCCCTCACCGGTCTTCATCTCGGCGATGTTGCCGAGGTGCAGGGCAGCGGCGCCCATGATCTGCACCTCGTAGGGCCGCATGCCGAGGGTGCGCTTCGCGGCCTCGCGCACGGCAGCGAAGGCCTCGGGCAGCAGGTCGTCGAGCGTCTCGCCCGCGGCGTAGCGCTGGCGGAACTCGTCGGTCTCCGCGGCGAGCTCGGCATCCGTCAGCTCTTCGAAGGCGTCCTCGAGCGCGGTGACGTCCTTGGCGATGCGCTCGAGCCGGCGCCGCAGCCGGCCCTCGCCGGCGCGCAGCAGGTTCTCGAAGAAATTGGCCACGGTGGGGTGCCTCCCGTGCTCGGGGAAAGGTAACGGTTCGGTAACCGACTGCCCATCCTAACAACGCGAGCGAAGGGGCGTCCCGGAGGAGCCCGGGACGCCCCTCGACGTCGATCAGGAGGCGGCGCGCTCCTCGCCCGCCTCGGCGCTCGCCGACGCGTCGAGCGAGATGACGCCGTAGGACCAGCCCTTGCGGCGGTAGACGACGGCGCACTCGTCGGTCTCGTCGTCGACGAAGAGGTAGAAGGGGTGGCCGACGAGCTCCATCTGGTCGACCGCGTCGCGCACGCTCATGCGCTTGGCGGGGAAGCGCTTGCGACGGATCACCACGGGCGACCACTCGGTCTCGTGCTCGCGATCCTGCTCCTGCTCGATGACGGGCATCGAGCCGGTGCGCACCGCCTCGACGACCTCGGGGTCCGCGGGGGTGACGTCGACCTGCTCGAAGCCCGTCACGACCGCTTCGCGCAGCGGCGTGCGGTGCCGGCCGCTGTGGTCGGTGCGCTTGTCGTGCACGCGTCGAGCGCGCTCCATGACCCGGTGATAGGCGGAGTCGAAGGCCATGTACTTGTCGGGGCCATCGGATTCGGCGCGGATGATCGAGCCCGGTCCGTGCACGGTGATCTCCACCCGGCCGCCGGCGACCGAGGAGTGCGGGACCGCGTGCCGGGTGAGCCTGACATCGAGAGCGGTGGCGCGAGGCAGCAGCTGCGTGACCTTCGCGAGCTTCTCCTCCGCGTACGCGCGGAACCGGTCTGTGATGTCAGCGCCCTTGGCGCCGAAGGTGATGTCCATCCTGGCCTCCCGAGATGTTCGGCGTCGGCGCCAGCGGCTGCTGCGCCGACTTGCGTGCGGACACTCTACCCCCGGCCGCGGCGGGCCACGCCAGGGTCCCTCCCAGGCGGCGAGGGGTGCGCGCGAGGGCCGCGATGCCCACCGGAGCGCAGCCCGCAGCGCGCAGCGCCCGCACCGCTTCGCGCGCCGTCGCACCGCTCGTCACGACGTCGTCGACGACGACCACGGGCGTCCCGGCCAGGGCGCGGGCGGCGCGCGGCGGCAGCGCGAGCGAGCCCGCCGCCGCGCGCTCGCGCTCGACGACGCCGCGCTCCTTCTGCGCGCCTGGCCGCGCGGAGGGCACGCGCCGGAGCGCCCAGGAGCGCTCGCGCGCCGCCCGCACGACGAGCGCGACGGGGTCGAAGCCGCGCCGGCGCATCCCCTCGCCGCTCGAGGGCACCCGCACGCGCTCGGCCTCGGGCAGGGCCGCGAGCGCGATCGCGAGGCCCGCCGCGAGCGCTCGCGCCTCGGCCCGCCCGCCCCGCTCCTTGCACGCGAGGATCACCGATCGCACGGCCCCCTCGTACTCGGCGGCGGCGACGAGCGGCACGCCGTCGACCGATCCGCGCACGGGGCCGCCGACGAGCAGCGTGCGGCACGCAGCGCACACGGCCACGTCGAGCGCCCCGCACCCGGCGCACTCGACCGGCCACAGCACGCTCGCGGCCTCCCGCGCGGCGGCGACGACGGTCTCGCGGAGCACGCCGGGAGGATGGCACGCGAGCGCTCGTCGGCGCCTGGAGTCGCGGCGCCGCTGTGGAGAGCTGCGGGAGCGGGCGCCCGACCCTGCTACTGCTGCGTCGCGATGAGCTGCACGGGATCGAGCCCCACCGCGGCGCTCCACACCCGCGCGCGGAGCGAGAGCACCGAGCCGTCGACGCTGAGCGCGCGCAGCGTCGCGGTGCCCTCGCTGCCGCCGACGATCGCCTGCACGGGCTCGCCGGGTGCCGGCAGCTGCTCGGCGACCCCGCCGACGCCGAGCACCGCGATCTGGGCGAGATCCTCGTCGTTCGCGAGCACCGCGACCTGCGTCGGGCTCACCCACGTGATGTCGGTCGCGGCGCCCTCGATCGGAGGGAGCGAGTACGGCTCGCCGAGCGCGACGGGCCGGCCGTCGGCGTCGCGCACGACCGCGAGCGCCCACACCGCGCTCCTGCCGCCGGCCGAGGTCGCGACCGCGAGCCGCGTGCCGTCGCGCGAGAGCTCCATCGCCGCGATCTGCCCGGAGTCCGGCGGCAGCGGCAGCTCGGCGCGGACGCCGTCGCGCCACGCGACGAGCCGCTGCGCCGCGCCCTGCTCCTGCAGCAGCACCCAGCCGCTGTCGTCGACCGTCGGCACGACGCCCGCATCGGTCGAGATGACGGCGGGCTCGGCTCCCGGCACGATCCACGCGGCGGTCGTGCCCGTGTGGGCGACCCCGCCCGCCGCGCCCACCGTGAAGCTCGTCGCGCCGATCGCCGCGAGCGCGGGGCCGACGTCCTCGATGACGGGCGCTCCGCCGCCGATCGACCGCAGCGCGCCGCCGTCGAGCACGAGGGGGCGCTGGTCGACGTCCCCCTCGTCGATCGGCGCCGCGTCGGCGCTCGAGGCGAGGAGGCCGCTGAGGCCCTCGACCTGGAGGCGCACCTCGCGCACGCCCACGCCGACGTCGCGCAGCGAGAGCGCGAGCTGCGCGGCGAGCGGTTCGAGGCTGCCGCTGCCGAGCTGCTCGACCTGCGCGATGTCGAGCGTGACCGTCATGGTGGTGCCCGTCATGCGCGGCTGACCGACCCGCGACGCCTCGACGGCGCCGAACGTCGAGACCGCGGGCGAGAGCCACGTCGACGGCCCGGCGAGCAGCGCGTCGACGATGCGCGCCGGCAGCGTCGTGGCCGTCCGCTCGAACCAGCGCACCTCCGGCACCGAGCGCGCGCCGTCCGGGGTGAGCCAGTGCAGCGTGTGCGGCTTGAAGAGCTCGGAGAAGTGGAGCCCCGAGAGCACGATGCCGTCGGGGGCGTCGGCGATGCGCCACTCGCCGTCGACCTGCGCGAGGCCGAACTCGAGCATGCGGTCGCCGCCGGCGAGCTGGAGCGCACCCGTGGGGCCGATCTCCGAGAGCGCCGCCATCGCGGCGGTCGCGGTCGTCTCGCCCGTGAGCGAGACCTCGGGCTGCGCGCCGGAGCGCACGATGATGCGCGCGCCCGGATCCCACGCGGCGTCATCCGTGAGGTACTGCCGAGCGATGGAGAAGTCGTCGCTCGGGCTGATCGCGGCGGCGAGGAAGCCCAGCACGATCTCCTCCTGCGTCGCGCCCGGCTGCGGCTCGGGGGCGAGGAAGACGAGGTCGCTCGACTGCTCGGCGGTGTCGACCTGCCCCTCGACGACCGGTCCCGCGTCGGGGATCGCGACGCAGCCGACGAGGCCGAGCACGGCAGCGCACGCGAGGAGGAACCGCTTCATCGGTCGACCTCCTCGGTCGTCCTGGCGACGCTCGGGTCGACGAGCGTCGTCTCGTCGCTCTCGCGCCGAGCAGCCGCCGCCGCCGGCCGCTCGTCCTGCACCGGGATCGGGCTCGAGACGGGCAGCTCGAGCGGCTGCGTGTCGTCGGGCGCGAGGTCGATCGGCGAGGCGACGGCATGGGCGCCGGAGCGCGGCAGCGTGAGCCGGAACTGCGTGCCCTCCCCCGGTCTCGACCACACGTCGATCCAGCCGCCGTGCAGCGCCGCGTCGTCGCGGCTGATCGAGAGGCCGAGCCCCGAGCCGCCCGTGCGGCGCTGCCGCGAGGGGTCGGCGCGCCAGAAGCGGTCGAACACGCGCTCCACCTCCTCCTCCGTCATCCCGACGCCGTGATCGCGCACGGCGATCGCGGCGGCATCCGTCGACGAGTCGACGATCACGTCGACGGGCTTGCCCTCGCCGTGGTCGATCGCGTTGCCGAGCAGGTTCTGCAGGATCCGGCGGATGCGGCGCGGGTCGACCTCCGCCTCGAAGTGCCCGCCGGGCGCGACGAGGCGCAGCTCGGTGCCGCGCTCGGCCGCGAGCGGCTGCACGGCCTGGATCTCGCGCTCGGCGAGCCGCACGAGGTTCGTCGGCTCGATCTCGAGCTGCGAGGCACCGGCGTCGAAGCGGCTGAGCTCGAGCAGATCGGCGAGCAGCTGCTCGAAGCGCTGGATCTGGGTGTACAGCAGCTCGACGGTGCGGCTCGTGACGGGGTCGAAGCCCTCGCGCCGGTCGTAGAGCACGTCCCCTGCGAGCCGGATCGTCGTGAGCGGCGTGCGCAGCTCGTGCGAGACGTCGGAGACGAAGCGCTGCTGCACGGTCGAGAGCGTCGCGAGCTCGTTGATCTGCCGCGAGATGGAGTCGGCCATGTCGTTGAAGGAGCGGCCGAGCTTCGCGAGCTCGTCGTCGCCGCGCACGGGGATGCGCACGTCGAGCTCGCCCGCCGCGATGCGCGCGCTCGAGTCGGCCGCCGCCTGCACGGGACCGACGATGAGCCGCGCGACCATCCAGGTGATCATGCCGATGAGGCCGATGAGCGCGAGGCCGCCGAGCATCATCGTCAGCTGCATGAAGTCGAGCGTCTCCTGCGTCGACTGCAGGCTCGTCATGAGGTAGAGCTCGTACTGGCCCGTGAGCGGCACGTCGAGCGCGGTGCCGACGATGAGGCCCGGCTCGTCGCCCTCGGGGGTCTCGATGCGCACCGATTGGTAGTAGGGCGTGTCGGGCGCGGCCGCGACGGCCTCGCGCAGCTCGGTCGAGAGCAGCTCGGCCGCGAACGCCTGCGACTGCACCTCGTTCATCTGCAGGAGCGTCTCGGGCTGGCCGTCGGTGCGCAGCATCGCGTACTCGGTCGTCGAGCGGCTCGAGATGATGCCCGAGATGGCCTGGAGCGCGGTGTCCTGCAGCGCGTCGACCTCGCCGCTCGTGAGGTTCTGCGTCACGGCCTCGTTGAAGATCTGCTGCATCTCGCCCGCAGCTTGCGCCGCCTCGACGAGCGCGTCGTCACGGCGCGTCTCGAAGAGGTTCTGGCCGACGGAGG
>JAPSIA010000030.1 GCA_031179215.1 Agrococcus sp. | reverse complement strand
GCGCGCGCGAGGCCTGCGAGAACGAGAGCGAGCCGCGAGGGCTCGCGCCGTACTCGATGTAGCCGGCGAGCTGCGCACCGATGTAGTCCTCGGCGTGCCGCGTCACGTACATGAGCTGCACGACGTAATTCGTGATCGCCTGGTCGACGTAGACGCGCTTGACGAGCCCCTGCAGGAAGCGCACGTCGTCGAGCGTCGCGACCGGCTCGTCGTGGCCGTCCTCGAACACGCCCGCCTCGGCGCGCCGCACGATCTCGGCCTCCTCCGTCGGCGACGGGTAGGTGAGGACCTCCTTGAGCAGGAAGCGGTCGAGCTGCGCCTCCGGGAGCGTGTACGTGCCCTCCTGCTCGATCGGGTTCTGCGTCGCGAGCACGAGGAACGGCGACGGCAGCGGGAAGCTCTCGCCGCCGATCGACGTCTGCCGCTCCTGCATCGCCTCGAGCATCGCCGACTGCGTCTTCGCGCTCGAGCGGTTGATCTCGTCGAGCAGCACGAAGTTCGCGTGCACGGGGCCGAGCTGCGTGCGGAAGGCGGCGGAGTGCTGGTCGTAGATCTGCGTGCCGACGATGTCGCTCGGCAGCAGGTCGGGGGTGCACTGGATGCGGTGGAAGGATCCCGAGACCGATCGCGCGAGGGTCGCGGCGGCGGTCGTCTTCGCGAGGCCGGGCACCGACTCCATGAGCACGTGGCCGCCCGTGAGCAGCGCGACGAGCAGCGAGCGCAGCAGCTGGTGCTGGCCGACGACGGTCGAGCGGAACGCCTGCTCGATCGCGCGGACGATGCCCTTGGCCCGCTCGAGCTCCTCTGGCGTGATGGGGTCCCGGCCGGGGACTGCGTGCGTCACGTGGCTCCTCGCGTTCGATCGCCCTGCGGGCGGGCATGCTGGACGGCTCTCGCCCCCGTCACGCTACCCGCTCGCGCTCGCGCGCCGCTGGAGGCCGCCCGACGCCGCGCCGCTCACGCGCGCCGCGCGGGCGAGCGCGTGGCGAGCACCGCGGCGACGACGAGCGCGCCGATGACGGGGAGCATCGAGAGGTTGAGGCCCTCGTACCCGACGAGGCCGAGCACGGGGCCGGCGAGCGCGCCGGCGGCGGCGCCCGAGAGCCCCATGACCAGGTCGCTGCGGCCCTGCAGGGCCGGCCGGAGGTCGGCGTGCACGGCACCGGCGACGAGGGTCGAGCCCGCGACGGTCGCCGCGCTCCAGCCGAGGCCGAGCAGCGCGAGCGGCACGGGAGCCATCGCCGAGCCCAGCAGGAGCGCCGTGGCGACCGCGGCGGCGAGCATCGCCGCGCCCGCGATCGCGACGGCGCGACCGCCGACGCGGTCGGTGAGCCAGCCGAACAGCGGCGAGAGCGCGTACATGCCCGCGGTGTGCGCGCTCATCGTGAGCCCGATCATCGTCAAGCCGTGCCCGTCGTGCTCGAGGTGCACCGGGGTGAGCGCCATGATGCCGACCATCGTCGCCTGCGCGGCGGCGACCGTCGCGATCGCCGCGAGCGCGCGCGGGTGCTCCGCGAGCCGCAGCCGCGGGATCGCGCGCTCGCTCGCCTCGACGAGGCCCCTCGCCGTCAGCAGCGGATCGGGCCGCAGGCCCGCCCACAGCAGGGCCGCCGCGACCACGAGCGCCCCTGCCGAGATGAGGTACGCGCCGACGAGGTGGGGCAGGCCGAGCGAGAGCCCGAGCGCGTCCCCCGCCGGGATGAGGTTCGGGCCGACGATGACCCCGAGCGTCGTCATCCACACGACGAGCGAGAGGTCGCGCCCGCGGCGCCGGGGCTCGGAGAGGTCGGTCGCCGCGAACCGCGACTGCAGGTTGATCGCGGTGCTCGCGCCGAGGATGGCGAAGCCCGGCAGCACGATCCACGGGCTGTCGAGCGTGCCGCCCGCGACGAGCGTGAGCGCCCCGACGAGCGCGATGAGCGCGCCGCTCGTGAGCGAGACGCGTCGGCCGCGGCGGTCGGCGAGGCGCGCGAGCGGCACGGCGAGCAGCGCGCCGCCGAGCGTGAGCATCGTCGCCGCGAGCCCCGCGAGCGCGGGGTCGCCCGTGACCTGCTCGACGAGCAGCGAGCCGACGCCGAGCGCGACGCCGTTCGAGAGGCCGCCGAGCGCCTGCCCGGCCGAGAGCACCGTGAGCGCGCGCCGCTGCGCGGCGCGCACGTCGACCGCGGCGGCGGTCACGAGCGGCGCCGGCGGCCGGAAGGGGCTGCGGGGATCACGATGCGCGTCGCTGCGGGGCCGTCAGACCGTGACGACCTCGGCCTCGCCCGCGGGCAGGTCCTGCTCGTCGGCGATGCGGCGCGCCTCCTCGATGAGGGTCGCGACGATCTCGGCCTCCGGCACGGTCTTGACGACCTCGCCCTTGATGAAGATCTGCCCCTTGCCGTTGCCCGAGGCGACCCCGAGGTCGGCCTCGCGCGCCTCGCCGGGTCCGTTGACGACGCATCCCATGACCGCGACGCGCAGCGGCACCTGCACATCCTTGAGGCCCTCGGTGACGTCCTCGGCGAGCGTGTAGACGTCGACCTGCGCGCGGCCGCACGAGGGGCACGAGACGATCTCGAGCTTCTTCTCGCGCAGTCCCAGCGACTGCAGGATCTGCATGCCGACCTTGACCTCCTCGACGGGCGGCGCCGAGAGCGAGACGCGGATCGTGTCGCCGATGCCCTCGGCGAGCAGGATGCCGAACGCCGTCGCCGACTTGATCGTGCCCTGGAAGGCGGGCCCGGCCTCGGTGACGCCGAGGTGCAGCGGCCAGTCGCCCCGCTCGGCGAGCATGCGGTAGGTCTTGACCATCACGACCGGGTCGTGGTGCTTGACGGAGATCTTGAAGTCGTGGAAGTCGTGCTCCTCGAACAGGCTCGCCTCCCACACCGCCGACTCGACGAGCGCCTCCGGCGTGGCCTTGCCGTGCTTCTCGAGCAGGCGGGGGTCGAGGCTGCCGGCGTTGACGCCGATGCGCAGGCTCACGCCCGCGTCCTTCGCCGCCTTCGCGATCTGGCCGACCTGGTCGTCGAACTTGCGGATGTTGCCCGGGTTGACGCGCACGGCCGCGCAGCCGGCGTCGATCGCCTGGAAGACGTACTTCGGCTGGAAGTGGATGTCGGCGATCACCGGGATCTGGCTCTTCTTCGCGATGATGTGCAGCACGTCCGCGTCGTCCTGGCTCGGCACCGCGACGCGCACGATGTCGCAGCCGGTCGCCGTGAGCTCGGCGATCTGCTGCAGGGTCGCGTTGATGTCGGTCGTCTTCGTCGTGGTCATCGACTGCACCGAGACGGGCGCGTCGCCCCCGACGAGCACCTTGCCGACCCGGATCTGCCTGCTCTTGCGACGGGGCGCGAGCGTGAGCGGCTCGGGCTTGCCGAGATTGATGGCTGCCATGGCATCCAGCCTACGCGCGCGAGCGATGGACGCGGCGACGGGCTGGCAGGATCGTCGGGTGATCACCGCAGCGGCAGACGGCTCCTCCCTCGGCAACCCCGGCCCGACCGGCTGGGGCTGGTACGTCGACGACGAGCGCTGGGCGGCGGGCGGGCAGCGGCAGGGCACGAACAACATCGGCGAGCTCTCGGCCGTGCTCGACCTGCTGCGGCAGAGCGAGGGCGTCGACGAGCTGCTGATCCTGTGCGACAGCCAGTACGTCATCAAGGCGATCACGCAGTGGATGCCGGGCTGGAAGCGCAAGGGCTGGCGCAAGGCCGACGGCAAGCCCGTGCTCAACCGCGAGCTGCTCGAGGAGCTCGATCGGCTCATGGAGGCGCGCAGGCGCGCGGGCGGTGTCGTGCGCTTCGAGTGGGTCAAGGGCCACGCGGGGCACCCCCTCAACGAGGCGGCCGACCGGCTCGCGAACGGTGCAGCGGTCGCCTACCAGCAGGGCAGGGTGCCGGATGCCGGGCCGGGCTTCGGCGGGGTCACGGGCGCGGGGTCCTCGGCCGCCGCGAGCGCCGCGACGGGCGCCGGCGCGGCGGAGGCCGCGAGCGCCGCGACGGGCGCCGGCGCGGCGGGGGCAGCGAGCGCCCGGGCGACGACCGGCGAGGCGGACCTCTTCGACGGGCTCGACTTCCCGCTCGACGAGCCGGTCGAGGCGGAGGTCGTGCGGCTCGAGCGGTCGCTCCTGACCGATGCGGTGCGCGCCGATGCCGCCTCGGTCGCGGCGCTGCTGCACCCCGAGTGGGAGGAGATCGGCGCCTCGGGTCGCCGCTGGAGCCGCGATGAGCTGCTCGCGGAGGTCGCGCCGCTGCCGGCGCCCGTCGAGCTCGAGCTGCTCGCGGCGCACGAGGTCTCGCCCGAGGCGCTCCTCATCGTGTGGCGCTCGGTCGGCGACGAGCCGGCGCTGCGCAGCTCGCTCTGGGTGCGCGAGGGCGGCCGCTGGCGGCAGCGCTTCCACCAGGGCACGCCGGAGCGCTGAGCCGCGCGCGAGTCCGACCGGCGCGGGAGTGTCGGCTCGTCGCGCTCGCGACGGCCTCGCAGCGCAACGGCGCGACACTCGTCGACGGCGCTCGCCGGCGTGGCCGAGCTCAGCCGCCGAACAGGCTCACGGGCTTGACGATGTCGGCGTAGATGAGCAGCGCGCTCATGACGCCGAGCACCGCCGTGACGGCGAGCGTCATCGGCACCCACTTCGCCGTGTCGAGCGGCTGCGCGACGCGGCCGCGGAGCCTCGCCCAGCCGCGGCGCACGGCGTCGACGAGCGCGCCGAGGATGTGGCCGCCGTCGAGCGGCATGAGCGGGATGAGGTTGAACACGAACAGCGCCACGTTGAGGCTCGCGAGCAGCTGCAGCATCGCGCTGAGGCGCTCGAGGATCGGCACCTGGTCGAGCGCGGCGATCTCTCCCGCCATGCGGCCGACGCCCACGACCGACATCGGCCCGTTCGGATCGCGCTCGCCCGGCCCGAAGGCCGCCTCCGCGACGTCGACGAGCCGCTGCGGCAGGTGCAGGATGAGCTCCGCGACCCGCGCGACGTTGTCGCCGACCGCGGGCAGCACCGCGGTCGCGGGCTGCTGCTCGACGACGTACTGCGGGCCGACGCCGACGAAGCCGATCGTCTCGGTCACGGGCGCACCGTCGGCCTCGACGACCTGCCCGAGGTCATCGACGACGTAGCGCTCGCTCGCGAGCGGCGTCACCTGCAGCGTCAGCCGGGCGCCGTCGCGCTCGACGACGAAGGGCACGCGCTGCCCCGCGAGCTCGCGGATCGCGCCCTGGATGTCGTCCCAGCGCTCGGTCGACCGCCCGTCGATCGCGACGATGCGGTCGCCCGGCTCGATGCCGGCCTCCGCCGCGGGCGCGAGCGGGTCGTCCGCCTCGCACGTCGCGCGCTCCTCGGACGCGGCGATGACGCACTCGGACACGCTCGCGACCGTCGTCGACGGCACGGCGATCCCGAAGCCGCACAGCACGATCGCGTAGAGCACCGTCGCGAGCAGGAGGTTCATCGCGGGGCCGCCGAGCATGATGACGATGCGCTTCCAGGTCGCGAGGCGCCAGAAGGCCCGGTGCTCCTCGCCCTCGTGGATCGTGTCGGCGCTCGAGTCGCGCGCATCCTGCACGAGGGTGTCGAGGAAGCCCGTCGAGGCGTCCCTCGAGGCGCCGCCGGGCCGCTGCGGCGGGAACATGCCCGACATGGAGATGTAGCCGCCGAGCGGGATCCACTTCATGCCGTACTCGGTCTCGCCCTTGCGGAAGGAGAAGATCGTCGGGCCGAAGCCGATCATCCACTGGCCGACGCGCACGCCGAAGCGCTTCGCGGGCCAGAGGTGCCCCAGCTCGTGCAGGCCGATCGAGACGGCCAGGCCGACGACGACGACGAGCACGCCGCAGCTGAACAGGAGGACGGCTTCCATCAGCGAGCAAGCGTAGTCGCCGCGGCTATCGGCGGGCCCAGCGCCGCCATCGGCGCGGCAGGGCCTCGGCACGGGCGAGGCACAGCGTCGTTGCCTAGCCTGGTCGCGTGCCGAGCGAGCGATCCACGAGCGTCGCCGAGCGCGTCGCGCGCTCCGGCTCGGACGGCCGCGGCATCGTGCTCGGCGCCGTGGGGCTGCTGCTCGTCGTGCTGCTCGTCTGGACGGTCGCGCGGCCGACGCCCGACCCGGTCGCGCAGACGGCGAGGGTCGAGGGCCCGCTCCCGCAGTCGGTCGCGGGGTGGAGCGGCGAGCAGCTCGAGCACGCGGCGATCGTCATGCAGGCCGGCCGCGACCTGGGCCTCGGCGAGCGCGACGTGCGCATCGGCGTCATGACGGCGATGGGCGAGTCGAGCCTGCGCGTCGTCGACCACGGCGACGAGGCCGGGCCGGACTCTCGCGGGCTCTTCCAGCAGCGCACGGGCTGGGGCGACTACGAGGTGCGCATGGATGCCTACGGCTCGGCCGTGCTCTTCTTCCGCGCGCTCGCGCGGCTCGAGGGCCGCGAGGCGCTCGCGCCGACGCGCGTGGCGCACGCGGTGCAGATCAACCGCGATCCCGACCACTACGCGCGGTGGTGGGACGACGCGGGCGCGGTCGTCGCTGCCGTCGACCGCGCGGGCGTCGAGGTCGTCGTGACCCCTCGCTGAGCCGCGACGGGCTCGAGCCGCGCGGCGCTCCTCGTGATCAGCGGCCGACGCCCGCGACCGCATCGGCGGTGCGGCGCGCCCAGCGCTCCGCCTCGAGCACGTGCTCGAGCGTGAGCTCCCCCGGCTCGTGCTGCTCGAGCACCCGCTCGACCGTGGGGATGATGTCGAGGAAGCCGATCTCGCCGAGGTGGAAGGCCGTGACGGCTTGCTCGTTCGCCGCGTTGAAGACCGCGGGGTACGTCGAGCCCGCCTGCCCGACGCGCTTCGCGAGCGCGACGGCGGGGAACGCGCGCTCGTCGAGCGGCTCGAAGGTCCAGGCGGATGCCGCGGTCCAGTCGAGCGGCGCGCCCACGCCCGGGACGCGGTGCGGCCAGTCGAGCCCGAGGGAGATCGGCAGGCGCATGTCGGGCGGCGACGCCTGGGCGATGGTCGATCCGTCGACGAACTCGACCATCGAGTGCACGATCGACTGGGGGTGCACCGTGACGTCGATGCGGTCGAGCGGGATGTCGAACAGCAGGTGCGCCTCGATGACCTCGAGCCCCTTGTTCACGAGCGTCGCGGAGTTGGTCGTCACCATGGGCCCCATGTCCCACGTCGGGTGCGCGAGCGCATCCGCGGGCGCCACGTCGGCCATCCGCTCGCGGCTCCAGCCCCGGAACGGGCCTCCGGATGCGGTGAGCACGAGCCTGCGGACCTCGCCGTGGTCGCCCGAGCGCAAGCACTGCGCGATCGCGGAGTGCTCCGAGTCGACCGGCACGATCTGCCCTGGCCGCGCGGCGCGCATGACGAGGTCGCCGCCCGCGATGAGCGACTCCTTGTTGGCGAGCGCGAGCGTGCGGCCCGCCGCGAGCGCCGCGAGCGTCGGTGCGAGCCCCACGGATCCCGTGATGCCGTTGACGACGACGTCGCACTCGACCGACTCGATCATCGCCACGGCCGCGTCGGCGCCGAGCGCCGCCTCGCAGCCGAGCTCCGCCTGCTGCGCCTCGAGGCCCGCTCGGTCGCTGCCGGCGACGAGGCCCACGACCTCGAACCGGCCCGGGTTCGCGCGCACGACGTCGAGCGTCTGCGTGCCGATCGAGCCGGTCGAGCCGAGCAGGATGATGCGCCGCGGCGCCCGCTCGCTCACGCCTCGGCCTCGGCGTGCTCCGCGCGCTGGGCGACGACCTCGCCGTCGACGAGGATCGTCGGCGCGTGCAGCACGGGGAAGCGCACCGAGGCGGCGATGAAGCAGTCCCGCGAGGCCTGGCCGTGGGCGTCGAGCGCGTCCGCCGCCTGCGAGGCATCCGTGATCGTCACGACGGGCCGCAGGAGCGCGCTCGTGAAGCTGCCGCCCGTGCCCGCCGTCTCCATCGTGCCCGTCGCCGCGTCGCGGTAGGCGGTCACGACGATGCCGCGGCTCGCCGCCTGGTGCAGGTAGCTGAGCATGTGGCACTGCGCGAGCGCCGCGAGGAGCAGCTGCTCGGGGTTGTGGCGCGCGGGGTCGCCGCGGAAGGTCTTGTCCGCCGAGCCGAGGATGTCGGGCAGGCCCTCGATGCGCACGACGTGGTCGCGCGCGTAGGAGCGGTACGTCGCGGTGCCCTCCTCGCCGGCACCCGTCCACTCGACCTCGACGGCGTAGCTGTGCTGCATCGGCATGCCGCCAGCCTACGGCGCGGCGAGCGCAGGCGCCCGGGAGGGCCGCTGCGGGACGCGCTCGATCCGCCGCCTGCCCGGAGGGCCGCGGCTCGGCGTAGGATTTCGGCATGACTGACATCGCTGCCCCCGCGCGCTCCCGCTCCATCGTCACCGAGATCCCCGGCCCGAACAGCCGTGCGCTGATCGAGCGGAAGACGCAGGCGGTCCCCCAGGGCATCCCCCACCAGCTGCCCGTCTTCATCGCCGAGGCGCATGACGCGATCATCACCGACGTCGACGGCAACCGCTTCATCGACCTCGGCTGCGGCATCGGCGTGACGACCGTCGGCCACACGAACGACGCGGTCGTCGCGGCCGTGCGCGAGCAGGTCGGCAAGCTCACGCACTCGCTCTTCGGCACGACGCCGTACGAGCCGTACGTGCGCGTCGCCGAGTACCTCGCCAAGCACACGCCCGGCGACCACGCCAAGAAGACGTTCTTCGTGAACTCGGGCTCCGAGGCGGTCGAGAACGGCGTCAAGGTCGCGCGCAAGCACACGGGCCGCCGCGCGGTCGCCGTCGTCGAGCACGGCTACCACGGCCGCACGAACCTGACGATGACGATGAACTTCAAGCCCGCGCCGTACGCGACCGGCATGGGCCCGCTCGCGTCGGACATCTTCCACGCGCCCGGCTCCTACCCGCTGCACGACGGCCTCGACGGCGCCGAGGCGGCAGAGCGCACCCAGTACTACCTCGAGAAGCACGTGGGCGTGAGCGACCTCGCGTGCCTCGTCATCGAGCCCATCCAGGGCGAGGGCGGGTTCATCGTGCCCGCCGACGGCTACCTCCCGGCGATGCAGGAGTGGTGCACCGCGAACGGCGTCGTCATGATCGCCGACGAGGTGCAGTCGGGCATCTGCCGCACCGGCAAGACGTTCGCCTCCGAGCACTTCGGCTGGGTGCCCGACATGGTGCTCTCGGCGAAGGGCATCGCGGGCGGCATGCCGCTCGCGGGCGTGACGGGCCGCGCCGAGATCATGGACTCCGTGCACGTGGGCGGCATCGGCGGCACCTTCGGCGGCAACCCCGTCTCGTGCGCCGCGGCCGTCGCCGTGTTCGAGCAGATCGAGAGCGGCGACCTCAACGCGCAGGGCGAGCGCATCGAGCGCGTGCTGCGCCCGCTCCTCGACGGGCTCGCCGAGAAGCACCCCGAGATCATCGAGGTGCGCGGCAAGGGCGCGATGCTCGCGATCGAGCTCATCGACCCCGAGTCGGGCGCGCCCATCCCGACCGCGCCGATCTCGCAGGCGGCGGGCCTCGACGGCGTGCTCGTGCTCACCGCGGGCACCGACTACAACGTGCTGCGCTTCCTGCCGAGCCTCGCGATCACCGACGACCAGCTGCGCGAGGCCATCGAGGTCATCGACCGCGCGATCGAGTCGACGAAGCGCGCCTGATGCGCGTCGGGGTGCCGCGCGAGGTCAAGCCCGGCGAGGCGCGCGTCGCGCTCACCGCGACGGGCACGACCGAGCTCGTCGCCCACGGCCACGAGGTCTGCGTGCAGGCCGGCGCGGGCGCGGGCAGCGGCATCCCCGACTCGGCCTACGAGGCCGCCGGCGCGCGCATCGTCGCGTCGGCGGCCGAGGCGTGGGACGCCGAGCTCGTGCTCAAGGTCAAGGAGCCGGTCGGCGAGGAGCTCGAGCTCCTGCGCGAGGACCTCACGCTCTTCGCCTACCTGCACCTCGCGGCCGCGCCGGAGCTCGCGCGCGCGCTCATCGAGCGCGGCACCACGGCGATCGCCTACGAGACCGTGCGCGCGCCCGACGGCACGCTGCCGCTGCTCGCGCCCATGAGCGAGGTCGCGGGGCGGCTGTCGGTCGTGCAGGGCGCTCGGCTGCTCACGGCGCCCGAGGGCGGCGCTGGCCTGCTGCTCGGCGGCGTGCCCGGCACGCGCGCGGGCCACACGGTCGTGCTCGGCGGCGGCGTCGCCGGCACGGCCGCGGTCGAGATGGCCGTCGGCCTCGGCTCCCGCGTGACGGTGCTCGACGTGTCGCTGCCGCGACTGCGCCAGTTCGACGCGATCTACGGCGGGCGCGTGCAGACGCTCCACTCCAACCGAGTCACCGTGGACGAGTCGGTGCGCGACGCCGACCTCGTCATCGGGTCCGTGCTCATCCCGGGCGCGAGGGCGCCCAAGCTCGTCTCGAACGAGCTGGTCGCCGCCATGCGGCCGGGCTCGGTGCTCGTCGACATCGCGATCGACCAGGGCGGCTGCTTCGCCGACTCCCGGCCGACGACGCACCTCGACCCCAGCTTCCGCGTGCACGATGCCGTCTTCGCCTGCGTCGCGAACCTGCCCGGCGCCGTGCCCCGCACCTCGACCGAGGCGCTCACGAACGCGACGCTGCACGCGACGACGCGGATCGCCGACCTCGGCTGGCGCGAGGCGCTCGCTGCGGATGCGGGGCTCGCCGCGGGCCTCAACACGACCGGCGGGCACGTCGCGAACGCGGCCGTCGCGAGCGCGCTCGACGCTCAGGCCACACCCCTCGCCTCGCTGCTCGCGTAGCGCAGCCGCTCGAAGCTGCCCTGCTGCAGCACCCACGCGGGGGCCGCGCGCATGGGCGGCGGCGACGGGGCGTGGCGGAGCACCGACCGCAGCGCGCGCTCGTCGACGCCGAGCACGAGCACCGGTCGCTCCGCGCGCAGCCGATCGAGCTCGCCCCACGCCGCCTCCCACTCCGCGACGCTCCCGACGACGAGCTCGGCGCCCGGGCCCGCGCCGGGCCTCGCGATGCTGCCGGCAGCGGGCCCCGCGATCGCCCGCGGCAGCCGGGCGCCAGGGCCGAGCACGACCGCGAGCGGCCCCTCCGGCAGCGGCACCGCGCGGGGCTCGCGGCGCGGCGCGGGGGCTCCGGGCAGCGCGAGCTGGATGCGCGCGTCGTGGAGCCAGCCGGCTCCCGGCGGCAGCGCGCCGTCGTGCAGCTCGCTCGCGCCGCCCGCGACGACGTGCTCCTGCCGGCTCGCGATCCGCAGCAGGATGCGCAGCTCGGCGAGCGGGGCGACCTGCCCCATCGCGGTCGAGACGCGCCGAGCGGTGATGGCGACGGGTGCGCCCTCGCGCATGCGCCGCGCGAGCGCGTGCGCGGCGCTCTGCTGCTGCTCCTCGGGCAGCCGCGCCAGCTGCAGGTCGAGGTCGTCGACCACGATGGGCCCCGGCTCCGCGAGCGCGTCCCACAGCGCGTCCTCGCGGTCGACGACCGTCGTGCCGAGCTGCCCCGCGACGAGGTCGGCGAGGTGCGAGCGACCGCTGCCCGCGCCGCCGACCGCCAGCAGCGGGCCGTCGAGGCTCGGCCGCCAGTCGACGGGGGCGATGCGCTGCTCGGCGGGCAGGTCGACGAGGCCGAGCCGGATGCCGCCGTGCACGGCGGGATGCTCGTCGAGGGCCGCGAGCGGCAGGGCCGCCGGCAGCGGCTCGCACCAGGGTCGTGGCGCTCGGGGCTGCCCGGCCGTCCGCGCGACGAGCGCTGCGAGGTGCTCGGGGCTCGCGAGCGCCGCTTGCGCCGTGCGCGTCGCGCCACCGCTCACGCGCACGACGCACCGGCCCCGCGCCTCGAGCGGGATCGATGCGGCCTCGGCGCTGCCCGTGATCGCGAGGGCATCGTGCTCGGCGGTGACCCGCAGCGAGATGCGGATGCCGCAGTTCGCCAGCAGCGCGTCGCGCACGGCCTCCGCGGGCCGCTGCGTGCACACGACGAGGTGCACCCCGAGCGAGCGGCCGCGCGCCGCGAGGTCGACGAACAGCCGGTGGAGGTCCGGCAGCTCCGCGAGCATCGCGGCGAACTCGTCGACGACGATCACGAGCCGCGCGAGCCCGCGGGCCTCGTCGATCGATCGCGCGCCCTGCTCGGCGAGCAGCCGCTCCCGGCGGCGCAGCTCGGCCCTGAGGCTCTCGATCGCGCGGCGGGCGCCGGCCTCGTCGAGATCGGTCATGACGCCGACGCAGTGCGCGAGGCCCGCGAGCGGCGCGAACGACGCTCCGCCCTTGAAGTCGACGAGCAGGAACGACACCTCCGCGGTCGTGCGCCCCTCCGCCATCGCCGCGATCCACGCGACGAGCAGCTCGCTCTTGCCGCTGCCGGTCGTGCCGCCGACGACGGCGTGCGGCCCGTCGCGCACGAGGTCGAGCTCGATCGGCGCGGCGGCCGAGAGGAAGGTCGCGGCGAGCCCGCCGCGCGCGACGGGCAGCCGGTCGAGCGCGACGAGCGTCGGCAGCGAGCCCTCGCGGCGCATGCCCGCGTGCGCCGCGGCCGCGGCGAGGGTGTCGATCGCCGCGAGCGCCTCGGCCTCGGTGATCGCTGCCGGCGCGAACGAGCGCTCCCCCACGCGCGACGCGTCGAGCGCGGCGTGCACGACCACGCGGCACTCGCGCGGCAGCCGCGCGGGGTGCTCGGCGACGGCGACCGTCACGTCGACGGCGTCGCCGACGAGGCGCAGCACGCCGCCCGGCTCGCGGTGCAGCCGGTGCGGCAGCCGCTCGAGCCAGTCCCACGCGGCGTCGTCGGGCGCGATCGCCTCGGCCGCTGCCGGCGGCACCGCGTCGGCCGCCTGCACGATCGCTGCGCGCGCGAGCGCGAGCGCGATGGGCCGCGGGCCGACGAAGCCGATGCCGTCGCGGGCGTCGACGACGACAGGGCCCTCGACGATCGCCGCGGCCGAGCGCAGCCGCTCGGCCTCCGCGGCAGCCCCGAACCTGCGGACCGCCGGGTCGGTCGCCGGCACGACGCCCTCGACCGCGATGCCGGAGGGCAGCGGGCCGGTGCCGAGCACGACGGGGACGCGCTCGTGCGCTTCGCCGCGCCAGCGATGCGGGTCGTGCGGGGGCCGCGCGGCGACGGCGCGCGGGCCGGGGTGCTCGGCCTCGAGCTCGTTGCGCCGCGCGGCGACGGCCTCGTCGATGCGCGTCGCGACCTCGGCGATCTCGGCGCGCCAGCGCGCCGCCTCGCGTCGCCGCCGACGCGCCCGCGTGCGGCGCCCGTCGCCCATGCTCGCGAGGGCGATGACGGGCCCGAGGACCGCGAGCACGAGCACCGTCGGCGTCTGCAGCAGGAACCACATCGCGCCGGCACCCAGCACGGGCGCGAGGCTCGCGAGCAGCGGGAAGGGCGTGGGCTCGGGATCCGCGGGCGGTCGAGGCAGGTCGATGCGCGAGTGCATGGGACGAGGATGCGCGCGGCCGGGTCCCGCGCGCGCCGCGCGCGGGACGGCCTGTGGAGAGCCGCGGGCGCGGCCCCGGGGGCGTCAGCGCTGCACGAGCGAGGCGGGGTTGAGCCGCGCGAGCAGCGGCTGGAGCCTGCCCTCGCGCTCGTCGAGCTCGGCGAGCGCCGCGCGCTGGAGCGCCCACGCGTGCTCGACGTCGCGCTCGGTCGGCGGCCTCGCCGCGAACACGGCGCGGTCGACGCGGCGCGCGAGCTCGCGCATCCGCTCGTCCTCCCCCGCTTGCTCGAGGCGCGTGCCCCACGATGCGAGCGGGTGGCCCCGGTCGCGCAGCCCGTCGAGGAGCTCGGCCCACGCGCCCTCGGCACGATCGCGCGGCTCGTCGGCCCTGCGCCGTCGCCGGCTGCGGATGACCTTGGCGATGACGAGTCCGGCCGGGATCGCGGCGATGAGGAGGATGAGCCCGAGCACGGCCGCGACAGCGGCGAGCGTCTGCAGCAGCCGCGAGACCGGGTCGTCGGTCTCCTGCGGCGCGCTCGGCACCGCCGCGTCGCCGCTCTCGGCCTGCCCGCCGGGCGCCGGGGCCGGCGCCTGCTGCAGCGGCGGCTCCTCGACGACGGCGGGAGCGCCCTGCTCCTGCTCGGGGATCGGCCGCGGCTCGGGGACGACGTCGAGGCCCACCCAGCCGCGCTCCGTGCGCACCTCGACCCACGCATCCGCGTCGGCGCCCACGACGCTCGTCGGCGCTCCCTGGACGATCCGGTCGGGGGTGAACCCCATGACGACGCGCGAGTCGAAGCCGAGCTGCCGCGCGAGCAGCATCACCGCGGTCGCGTACTGCTCTGCGTCGCCGATCATGGCGTCGGTGAACATCGCCTCGAGGCGCTCGAGCGAGTGCCCGGGGCGCGAGGGCGCCTCGTCCTCGAGGACGCCGTGGCTGACGTAGCCGTCGGCGCGCAGGCCCTCGAGCATCGCGGCGAGCCGCTCGCCCGGCTCCGCGGCGTCGCCCGTCCACGCCGCGAGCGCCGTGAGCATCGCGTCGGGCAGGGCCTGCACCCCCTGGCGCGGCTCGGCGGGCTCGAGCTCGGCGACGCGCTCCGGCGGCACGATCTCGGCCGCCGGCTGCGCGAGCAGCTGGTAGCCGTCGCCGGGCGCGACCGCGGGCTCCGTCACGACGGCGCCGAGCGCCGCATCGCGGTGCAGCCCCGCAGCGAGCTGCTCCGCCCGCTCGCCGACGAAGCGGATCGCGGTGGGCGACCCGACGACCGGCAGCCACTGCGAGCTGAGCGCGTCGACCGTGATGCCGACGAGGCGACCCCTCCCCGGCTCGGCACTCGGCACGCGCTCGAACGCCGCGCGCGCGACGCCGAGCACCTCGCCGTCGTAGCCGTCGAGCACGGCCATGCGGATGCGGTCCCCCGGCTCGAGGCCCGTCGCGGTCAGCTGCTCCTCGGCGCGGGTGTCGGCGTGCCAGTAGGAGCGGTACGAGGCCATGGGCGAGGGACCGGCGAGGGCGATGGATGCGGGGCTGTCGCCGCGCAGCACCGTGCGCTCCGGCAGGCTCACGAACGCACCCGCTGCTGCCGCCGCGCCCGCGGCGAGCACGGCGACGAGGGCGCCGGCGCCCACGCGGCGCGCGAGCGAGGACAGGGCGCGGGGGGCGCGGCTGCGCCGGCGCGCCTGCCGCACGATGGCGACGTAGGCCGCGATGGGCACGAGGCCGATGAGGCCCGTGAGCCACGGGCTCGGCAGCTCCTGCGGCCCCCACAGCACCGACCACGCGCCGATGACGGCCGGCACGATCGCGGCGGTCTCGGCGCGGGACGACCGCAGGGCGATCGAGACGCCGATGACGGCGCCGGTGAGCACGAGCACGACGGGTGCCATGAGGAGCGCGTCGCTCGTGCCGACGGGCAGGCCGATCGTCAGCAGCCGCCGCCAGGAGAGCACGACCGCCGCGGCCGCGTCGGCGAAGGCGGGCAGCCATTCGCCGCGCGGGATGCGATGCGGGGCCGTGAGCGGCACGGCGAGCAGCGCGAGCGCCGCGAGCCCCGTGAGGAGCACGGCGATCCCGCTCCATCGGCGCACCGCCGCGAGCCACGCGAGCGCGGTGCCGACGAGCAGCGCGACCGCGAGCGCCACGACGAGCTGCAGCGTGCCGAAGATCCACCACATCGGCACGCACGCGGCCCCGATGGCCACGAGCAGCACTCCCACCGCGGGCGCGCGCTGGATCATCGCTGCCGCCCCTGGCCGATGCCGCGCGAGAGGTCCTCGACCGCTCCCACCGTCACGACGTCGGCATCGCCGAGGCGCGAGCGCGAGGGCACGGCGCCGACCGCTGCCCGCACGACGACGGAGACGACACCGGCCGGCATGCCGTTGGCGGCGGTCCGCAGCGTGCGCGCCGGCACCGTGGATCCGGTGATGAGCCACGCGAGGCTCCCCGGCGCCGCGCGACGCGACGCGCGCGCCGCCGCGGCGATGCCGAGCTCCCGCTCCGGCTGGATGACGGCGAGCGCGTCGAGCAGGCGGTCGCGCGTCGCCGCGTCGATCGCGGTCGCCTCGCCGCGCTCGGTGCGGGGGCTCTCGACGATCCGCAGCGCCCGGCGATCGGCCATGGCCGCGAGCCCGAGGGTGCCGACGAGCGAGAGCGCGAGCTCGAAGTCGTCGCCGTCGTACTCGCGCGGGTCGGTCGAGAGCACGATGAGCGTGTCGGCGCGCCGCGACGGCTCGAACTGCCGCACGAGGAGCGCGCCGTGGCGCGCGCTCGAGCGCCAGTGCACGAGCCTGCGGTCGTCGCCGGGCGAGTACTCGCGCAGGCTGTGGAAGGAGACGTCGTCGGCCGTGCGCTCCGCGGCCGCCTCGCCGTCGAGGTCGCGCACGATGCCGCCCGCGCCTCCCGGCAGCCGGACGACGCGGGGGTGCACGACGAGCGTGCGCGACTCCGTGAGCCGGTGGCGGCGCTCGAGCACCCCGAAGGGGTCGGTGCGCATGATGGTCGCGGGGCCGATCGTGCGCAGCCCGCGCCGAGAGGTGTCGAGCGGCACGCTGCGCACGACACGCCCGCCGACGTCGATCGGCGGGATCTCGAGCACCGCCTCCTCGTCGCCGATGTCGAGGTCGACCTGGCTCGGGGTCGCCGCCCTCGTGGGCCGGGAGACCTCGACGAGCGCGAGCGCGGTCGCGCCGACCGGCACGCGCTCGGCGCTGAGCCCGATCCGGGCGCGCGCCCAGCGCTCCCCGACGATCCACGGGACGGCGCCCAGCAGCAGCACGGCCGCCGCGACGCACGCGACGAGCGCCTCGCTCCATCCGAGCGTCCGCGCGAGCACGAGCCCGACGACGACGGCCGCGACGAGGGTCCAGCCCCACGGGGTGATCGCGCGCGTGACGGCGTCGAGTCGATGCATCTCAGCGTCCGGGCACGTCAGCGCCTCGGCGGAGCCACCGTCAGCATGAGCTGCTGCACGATGCTCTCGGGGCGCACGTCGTCGAACTCCGCCTCGGGCTGCAGCACGAGCCGGTGCGCGAGGGCCGGCACGGCGAGCGCCTTCACGTCGTCGGGGGTCACGTAGTCGCGGCCGTGGATCGCGGCCCACGCGCGCGACGTGCGCACGAGCGCGAGCGCGCCGCGCACCGAGACCCCCAAGCGCACCTCGTCGGCCTCGCGCGTCGCCTCCACGAGCCGAGCGACGTAGTCGACGATCGAGGCCTCGACGTGCACCTGCCGGATGCGCGCCGCCATCTCCTGCACGACGCGCGAGTCCGCCACGGGGACGAGGTCCTCCGGGACGACCTCGTCGCCGGAGTCGGTGAGGATGCGCAGCGTCGAGGCGTGGTCGGGGTACCCGATCGAGGCCTTGAGCGCGAAGCGGTCGAGCTGCGCCTCCGGCAGCTGGTAGGTGCCGGCGTGCTCGATCGGGTTCTGCGTCGCGATGACCATGAAGGGCCTCGGCACCGGGTGGGTCACGCCGTCGACCGTGACGTGCCCCTCCTGCATGACCTCGAGCAGCGCCGACTGCGTCTTCGGGCTCGCGCGGTTGATCTCGTCGGCGAGCACGACGTTGGCGAAGACCGGGCCGGGCCGGTACTCGAACTCGCCGCGCCCCTGGCTCCACACGCTCACGCCCGTGATGTCGCCCGGCAGGAGGTCGGGCGTGAACTGGATGCGGCTCGCGGTGCCGGCGATCGTCGCGGCGAGGGCGCGCGCGAGGGAGGTCTTGCCCGTGCCGGGGTTGTCCTCGATGAGCAGGTGGCCGTGGCTCAGCATCGCGGTGAGCGAGAGCTGCACGGCGAGCGGCTTGCCCACGAGCACGCGCTCGACGCGCTCGACGACCTGCTCCGCCAGCTCCTGGATGCTCGCGACGTCGACCTCCACGGGCGGTACCTCCTTGCTCATCGCCTCGGGATCCTGGCTCACAGCCCGCATCCCGCGACGGTCGGCTCGGGATCCCGATGGGGCCCGGACTCCAGATAGGTTACGACGCCCGTGGCCTCGACCCTCGTCGCCCCCGCCGGCACGGGCTCGGACGCGGGCCGCTCCGTCGTCCACGCACCGCCGACGAGGTAGCGGGCGACGACGCTCGCGTCGACGAGCGGCGAGGCGTTCGCCGGCGGCGTCGCGCGCAGCGGCGCGAGCGGGCGGCACGACTCCACCGCCGCGCGCAGCCGCAGCGGCATCTCGGTGCCGACCGCGGTCGGGTCGGAGCACAGCTTGTCGGCGCCGGCGCCCGAGGGGGCGCACACGCGCACGTCGACGCTCGCCTCGCGGCCGTAGGCGAACGAGGTCGCGGTCGGGGTGAGCCACGCGCCGCGGCTCACCCGCACCCAGGTCGGCTCGGTCGCTTGCGGCGACTGCCGCACGCGCGCCTCGAGCCACATGCCGCTCGGCGGTGCCGGGGCTGCCGCGAGGCGCAGGTCGAGCGCGTCGTCGCGCACCTGCGCCGCGATCTCGACCGCGTCGGCGTCGACGGGGGCGGGCTTGCCGAAGACGGGATCGGACGTCGAGACGGAGCAGTGCCAGCCGTTGTCGGCGATGACCGCGACGACGACGCGCGCGCCCTCGGCGACGCGCACTGTCGCGCGCGTCGCCGTCGTGCCCCCCGGCGTGCCAGAGCCGGCGCTCTCGCACGAGAGGGAGGCGGCATCCGCGATGGGCACGACGCGAGCGGCGTAGCCGACGGCGGCGGCGCCGCCCGCGTCGACGCGCGACCACGACACGGTGACGCTGCCCGACGTGCGATCGGTGATGAGCACGGGGCTCGTGCCGGGCTCGCCGACCGCGGTGAACGGCACGGGCGCCGCCGGCCATCGCCAGCCCTCGTCGGGCACCCCTGCCTGGTTGGTCGCCGCGACGGCGACGTTGTACGCGAGGCCGGGCGTCAGCTCGCGCACGACGATGCTGCGGTCGGTGGGACCGGCGCGCAGGATGCGGTCGGCGCCGTTGCCCGTGATGCGCACGAGGTAGCCCTCGATGGGCGTGCCACCAGCCGGCTGCTGCGCGGGCTGCCACGCGATGCGCACCGAGCCGGGCTCCGCCGCGGGGGTCGCGGTCGTGCCGCGCACGACGGCGGGGCGGATGTCGGCGTGCACGGGCTCGGAGGGGGCGGAGGGCTCGCTCTCGCCGAGCGCGTTGATCGCGATGGCGCGCAGCCGCAGCTCGACGCCCGGCGGCAGGTTCTCGAGCCGGCAGCGGGCCTCCGGGCCGCACGCCGCGTCGACGCCGTTGCCGACGATGCGGTAGCCGGTGATCGGGCTGCCGTTGGCGGCGGGCGGCTCGACGAGCATCGTGACGACCCCGTCGACGTGCTCGTCGAACTCCTGCACGGGCGGTGCGGGCGCATCCGGTTCGTCCTGCACCGTCACGGTGATGGGGCTCCACACGCCGCGGCGGGGGTCGCCGGTCGCGTCGAGCACGAGCACGCGCACGATCGTGGTGCCGATGCGCGCGGTGTCGGCGACGGCGATGCGGACGGCGCCGCCCGCGAGCGACGCCGACACGCCGCGCTCGGCGGCGCCCTCGGCGCTCAGGGCGCCGATCCGCAGCGGCGTCGAGGGGAACGGGTTCGAGGCCTCGTCGTTCTCGAGCGGCTGCACCTCTGCCTGCTGGCCGCGCTGCACCGTCACGGCGTCCGGCATCGGCGCGACGAGCGGTCTCGTCGATGTGATGACCGACAGCTGCACCGAGCCCGGCTGCCCCTCGCCGGCCGCGTCGCGCACCCCGATGCCGAGCTCCGCCCGGGTGCCGACGTCGGTGTCGGCCAGCGCGCGCACCGTGAGCGTCGAGCCCTCGATCGAGGCGCTGAAGCCGGGCGGCACCGACTCCGCGAGCGACCACGTCGCCCCCTCGAGGCGCGCGGGGTCGGGGCTGCGGGTGATGCGCGCGAGATCGATCTGCCGCTCGGCGTCCTGCTCGAGCTGCACGAACGCGCCGAGCACGCTGAGCGGCACGTCGTCGCCCGGGACGACCTCGATCGGCAGGACGATCGTGCCGACGCGGCCGTCCGGATCGGTCGGGCTGTCGCCGTCGGTCACCTCGAAGCTGATGCTCGCCGGCCCGTAGTAGCCGCGCTCCGGCACGAAGCGCAGGGTCTTCGAGTCGATGACGGGGTTGGAGCCGTCGGTCGGCGACGCCTCGACGGCACTCGCGTCGGTCAGCAGCGCGCCCTCGCCGTCGACGGTTACGACGACGTCGTCGATCGCGATCTCGAGCGTGCCGCCCGCCTCGACCCGCAGCGGCGCGACCCCCGGCCGCAGCTGCGGCAGCGCGTCGCGACGGCCAGGCACCGCGACGACGGCGGTCGCGGTCGCGCCCGGGGCGTCGGTGCGCGCGACGGAGAACGGCACGAAGCGCGTGCGCTCCTCGACGGCGATCTGGATCGTGCCGTCCTCGCGCAGCTCGACGCCCGGCGTCTCGAGCGGCAGGCTCGCCTCGAGCACGTCGGTGCGGCCGTCGCGCACGCTCGCGTGCGCGAGCGGGTCGATCATGACGGCGTCCGCCTCGGCGATCGACGGGATCGAGACCTGCACGTCCTCGACGTCCGGTGCCGGCGGCGGCGCGTCCGGGTCGACGTCGATGCGCAGCCAGCTCGTCGCGCTCGAGCCGGCCGAGTTCTCGACGGTCACGAGCACGCCGATGTCGGCCGGCTCGGCACCGGCGGTCACGAGCACCGCGCCGTCGCGCACCTCGGCGGCGACGCCCGCCGTGACGGCCTGGACCGAGACGATCTCGAGCGGGAGCCCCGCGGGGTCGCTGTCGTTGTCGAGCACGGGGACCACGAGGGTGGAATCGGGCCGCATGGCGGCCTCGTCGGCCGTGAGCACGGGCGGGAGCGCGGCCGTCGACTCGACGACCGCGACGCGCACGATGCCCTCGGCGGTCGAGCCCAGGTCGTCGACGATGCGGTAGCGGAACTCATCGGTGCCCGGCGAGTACTCCCCCGCCTGGTAGCGCAGCGTCGAGCGGCCCGTCTGCGTCACGAAGCCGAGCGCGGGTGCCGTCGAGGGGCCGAGCAGCTGCACCGGATCGCCGTTGGGGTCGGCGTGGGAGAGCGGCAGCTGCAGGTCCACGCTCGCGCCCTCCACGACCCGGGCCTCGACGGTCGGCGCGACGGGCGCCGCGTTCGTGCCCTCCGCCGCCTCCGCGACGCGCAGCGTGATCTCGGCGCTGTCGGTCTGGCCGTCCGGCCCGCGCACGGCGTAGGTCGCGCTGAACGTGCCGGGTTCGCTCGCGGCGACGTAGCGCAAGCGGTCGTCGCTCGCGAACAGGAGCCCGGCCTCCGGGGCCGCGACGAGCTCGGGCTCGAGCGCGATCGGCAGTCCGTCGGGCTGCTCGTCGTTCGCGAGCACCGGGATCTCGACCAGGCCCCCGGGTCGCACCGAGACGACGTCGGCGCGCGCGATCGGCGGCTGCACCGCCGCGACGCCCGTCTCGGAGACGTGCACGACGCCCGTCGAGGCGGTGATGCCGTTCGTGACCGTGTACTCGACGCTCGCGCCGGGCTCGAGCTCGTCGGCGAGCGAGAGCCGCAGCCGCTCGCCCTCGAGCACCTCGGCGCGCACGGCATCCGAGCCGGAGGCGGCCTGCGTCAGCGCGACGACGCCGCCGGAGGGGTCGTGCGCGAGGTCGTCGACGTCGAGCTCGATCCCGCTGATGGAGGGCACGGCGGCGCGCGTCGGTCGCGTGACGGGAGCGGAGGACGCGTCGGCGCCCTCGAGCACGTGCACGGCGACGAGCCCGTCCTGCGTCGACTCGCCGTCGGTGACGACGTAGGTGAAGCGCAGGATGCCCGGTTCGGTCGGGGTCACCCGGATGGTGCCGCCGGCGAAGTCGGGCGAGACCGCGTCGCCGCCGTCGACGACGTTGTGCAGGCTCAGCTCGCCCGAGCCGCCGCGGGCGGCCAGCAGCGGCTCGAGCTCGAGCTCCTGCCCGACGCGGGTGACGGCGGTCACGGGCTGCGCGCTGATGGGCACGGCTCCCGCGTGCACCGTGAGCACGACGGGCGCGGTCGACTGCGCCTGGCCGTCCGTCACGGTCACGAGCACCTCGCGCTGGGCTCCGGCTCGGCCGTCGCGGAACTCGAGCCTGCCGTCGGGGCGCACCGTCACGCGATCGGGGGCCTCGGCCTCCGCGCTCAGCACCGCGAGCGGATCGCCGTCGGGGTCGAGCCAGCCGTCGAGGGCGTCGAGCGCGACCTCGCCGCCGGCCTCGAGCGTCGCCTGCTGCGGCCGCACGAGCTGCGGTGGCTCGTTCCCCGTGCGGGTGGAGACCGTCGCGACCGCGGTCGCGGTCGCGGTGCCGTCCGAGATCTCGTACTCGACGCGCGCGGTGCCCTCCTCCTGCGCCTCGAAGCGGATCCCGCGACCGTCGGGCGTGACGGTCGCGGATGCGTCGTCGCGGTCGACCCGCACGTCGGTGATGACG
>JAPSIA010000112.1 GCA_031179215.1 Agrococcus sp. | reverse complement strand
CGTGCCCGATCGCGACGCGCTCGATCGCGCGAGCGGCGGCCGGCCGGTGTGGATCAAGCACGCCTCCGGCCACTCGGGTCAGGCTTCGAGCGCCGCGATCGCGATCGCCGGCATCGATGAGCGCGCCAGCACGCCCATGGAGGGCGGCGTCATCGTGCTCGGCGACGACGGGCGGCCGACGGGCGTGCTCGAGGAGCGCGCGATGCAGCTCGTGCAGGAGATCCTGCTCCCGTATCCGCTCGCGTCGATCGAGCGCGCGCTCGAGCTCGCCACCGCGCACTACGCGCGCGAGGGGCTCACGAGCGTGACGGACGCCGGCGTCGCGGGCGGCTGGATCGGGCACGCGCCGGGTGAGCTCGCCGCCTACCAGTCCGCGCGGGACGCGGGACTCCTCCGCACGCGCATGCAGGTCATGCCGGTCATGGACGCGCTCGGCCCGATCCCCGGTCACGCCGACGAGCCGGCGCGGCGTGGGCTCGGGGCCGGCATGCGCACGGGATGGGGCGATGAGTGGCTGCAGCTCGGGCCCGTGAAGGTGTTCACCGACGGCTCGATCCTCGGCCGCACCGCGCAGATGCGCGAGGAGTACGAGGGCTGCCCCGGCTACCACGGCTACCTGCAGGACGACCCCGAGGCGATGCGCTCGCGCGTCATCGAGGCGGCGGCAGCCGGCTGGTCGCTCGCGCTGCACGCGGTCGGCGACGCGGCGCTCGACTTCGCGCTCGACGCCATCGAGGAGGCCGTGCGCCGCTCCGGTCCGCCGCTCGTGCCCAACCGCGTCGAGCACGGCATGGTCGTGCGACCCGACCAGCTCGAGCGGCTCGCCGCGCTCGGCGTCGCGTGCGTCGTGCAGCCGAGCTTCATCCCCTCCTTCGGCGAGGGCATCCGCAGACCGGTCGGCGAGCAGCGCGGCGCGTGGTCGATCCGAGCGCGCAGCCAGCTCGACGCCGGCATGCCGCTCGCGTTCTCCTCCGACCGCCCCGTGGCGGCAGGAGCGCCGCTGCTCGGCATCCAGTCGTTCGTCGAGCGGCGCAGCGAGGAAGGCAGGATCTACGGCGAGCACGAGCGCATCTCCGTCGACGAGGCCGTGCACGTCGCGACCGTGGGATCCGCCACGGTCACCGGCCAGCAGTCGCGGAAGGGGCGGCTCGCCCCCGGGCAGCTCGCCGACCTCGTGCTGCTCGACGCGCACCCGCGCGAGGTCGACGTCGCCGACATCAGCGCCATCCCCGTGCGTGCCACCATCGCAGGGGGCACCTTCACGCACCGCGACCCCGACGTCGGCTGATGCCGAGACGCACGAGAGGCATCCGATGACCGACACAACCACCGGGGCGCGCGTCGCCCTCGTCACGGGCGGCACCTCGGGCTTCGGCGCGACGATCGCGGCCCGCCTGCAGGCCGACGGCCTGCGCGTGGCCATCTCGGGGCGCAAGCCGCCGGCCGCCGACGTCGCCGAGCAGCTCGGCGATGCGCTGTTCATCGGGGGCGACATCACCGAGCCGGGCGTGCCCGAGCGCGTCGTCGGCGAGGTCGTCGACGCCTTCGGCCGCCTCGACGTGCTCGTCAACAACGCGGGCCGCAGGCACGCGGGCCTCATCGTCGACACGCCGCAGCAGGAGCTCGTCGACGTCTTCGCGCTCAACACGATCGCCGCGATGACGATGACCGCGGCCGCGGCGCGAGCGATGATCCCCACGGGCGGCGGCGCGATCATCACCATGCTCTCGCGCCTGGCCTCGTCGGGCGTGCCGACGCTCACGACCTACACGGCCTCCAAGGGCGCGCTCGCCGCCTACACGCGCGGCGCCGCTGTCGAGCTCGCGCCGCACAACATCCGCGTCAACGCCGTCGCACCCGGCATGGCGCGCACGCCCCTCATCGAGGACTGGCTCGCCGACCAGCCCGATCCCGACCGGGCGCTCGCGGACACGCTGGCCGACATCCCGCTCGGCCGCCTCGCGACGCCCGACGACGTGGCTGCTGCCGTCTCCTACCTCGCCTCGCCCCAGGCTGCCTACGTCACGGGCGCGAGCATCGCCGTCGACGGCGGCTACACCGCCCGCTAGGCGGCGCCGGGCTCAGCGGCCGCGCCGCCGCAGCGCGCGCACCGCGGCGACCGCGCCGACCCCTGCGAGCACCCAGGGACCGGCGACCACGATCGGGTCGATCCACTGGTGGTTGACGTCGGCGCGCTTGCGGCCGACGCGCGCGATGAGCCCGTGCCGCAGCTCGGTGCGCACGCCGGTCTCGGTGATCGGGTTGTCGGGCCGGCCCTTCGCGATCGAGCCGAGGTGCGCCTCCCACGCGTTGACGCGGTCGCCGGCGAGCAGCAGCAGCCAATGCGCCGCCCGGGCCTCGCTGTAGCGGTAGGCGTAGCGGCGGATGGCGCCCGAGACCCCCCGCAGCGGCACCGACGTGCCGAACACCGGCGTGAGGAACTTGTGCTCGATCGAGCGCTCGCGCGGCTCGTGCTCGGGCTGGCGCTCGGGGAACTCCCAGTGCGCGCCCGTGCCGTTGGGGTCGAAGTGCTCGCGCGGCACCGAGGGCCGATCGCTCGGGTCGAGGTCGACGCCCCAGCCCGGGATGCGTGCCTGCAGCTGCTCGCGCGTCGCGGGCTCAGGCTTGTTCGCGGTGTACGGCATGGCTGTCCTCCCTCAGTCGCCGACGACGACGAGCGGCTTGATGCAGTTGTCGAGCTTGGCCGAGAACAGGTGGTAGCCGTCGGCGATGTGCTCGAGCGGGATCCGGTGGGTCACGATGTCGCTCGGCTTCAGGTGCCCGGCCTGGATGTGCTCGAACAGTCGCGGCCACTGGCGCTTCATCGGTGCCTGGTTCATGCGCAGCGTCAGGCCCTTGTTCATCGCGTCGCCGAACTTCACGGCGCTGAAGATGGGCCCGTAGGCGCCCATGACCGAGATCGTCGCGCCCTTGCGCACCGAGTCGATCGCCCAGTTGAGCGCGACGGGCGAGCCGCCCTGCAGCTTGAGCTTCGTGCCGGTGACGTGCTGGATGAAGTTGCCGTCGGCCTCGGCGCCCGCAGCGTCGATCGCGACGTCGGCGCCGAACCAGTCGGTGATGCGCTTGAGGTGCACGACGATGTCGTCGTACTCGGTGAAGTTGTAGGTCTCCGCGTGGGCGAAGGTGCGCGCCTTCTCGAGCCGGTAGTCGAGGTGGTCGATGACGATCACGCGGCCAGCGCCCATGAACCACGCCGACTTCGCCGCGAACAGCCCCACGGGCCCCGCCCCGAACACCACGACGGTGTCGCCCTCGGCGATGTCGCCCAGCTGCGCGCCGAAGTAGCCGGTCGCCGTCGCATCGGTCAGCAGCACCGCATCCTCGTCGTCCATCCAATCCGGGATGACGGTGGGGCCGACGTCGGCGAAGGGCACCCGCACGTACTCCGCCTGGCCGCCGTCGTAGCCGCCCGCCGTGTGCGAGTAGCCGTAGAGCGCGCCGACCGCGGTGGCGTTCGCGTTGACGTTGTGGCAGTTCGAGTAGAGGCCGCGCGTGCAGTAGAAGCAGGAGCCGCAGTAGATGTTCGCCGGCACCATGACGCGGTCGCCGACCTGCAGCCGCTCGACGGAGGAGCCGACCTCCTCGACGACCCCGATGAACTCGTGCCCGAAGGTCATGCCCACGCGGGTGTCGGGCATCATGCCGTGGTACAGGTGCAGGTCGGAGCCGCAGATCGCGGCGAGCTGCACGCGCACGATCGCGTCGTTCGGATGCTCGATGCCCGGCCTGTCCTTCTCCTCGACCCGCACCTTGTACGGCCCCCGGTACACCATCGCGCGCATCGACCCCGCCTCCCCCGCTCGGTCGCCCAGCGTCGCACGCGCCGCGCTCGCGCGGGTGCGAATGGGCTGGGAGTTCGGGCGTGGCCCCGCGCGTGCGGCCCCCAGGCTTCACCCGAAGAGCCGGTCTAGGGTCGCGGTAGCCCGAGGTGCGGGGCTTCGCCGCGCGGCCGCGCGCGGTGCAGCAGCGAGCGGGCAACACGGCTGAGGCGCACCTACGCGCGCGTCGCTCGGGAGCGTCGCCATCACGAACGGGAAGGGAGTCACCATGGAGGTCGCGCGATCGATCGGCGCAGGCTCGAGCGGAGCGGACCGCAGCGAGGGGCGCTTCGCGGCGCCGCCGTTCAGCGCGCGCGGGCCGGTCAGCGAGCAGCTGCTCGCGGCCCTCCGGAGGCCGACCGCCGACGCCGACGAGACGCTCGCCGGGTTCTCGGGCACGATCGCCGACGCGCTCACCCAGACGGACGACATCGCTCGCGACGACGACCTGCAGCTGGCCCTGCTGATCCTGCACGGGCTCCACTACGGCTCCGTCGTCGACGCCGACGAGGACTGGGAGTGGCACCCGGAGACCGTCGCCGCACGCGTCGCCATCGAGCGCGCGTTCGAGCGCGAGCTGCGCGACCGGGTCTCGAGCGTCCCGCTGCCGGCTCCGGACGCCGAGGCGGTCGCATCGGCGCTGTTCGAGCTCACGAAGCCCACGCCGGGCCCGAGCGTCGCGCGCTTCGTCGCCAAGCACGCCACCAACGAGCAGGCGCGCGAGTACGTCGTGCTGCGCTCGGTGTACACCTTGAAGGAGGCCGACGCGCAGACGTGGAGCATCCCTCGGCTCAACGGGCGGGCCAAGGCCGCGCTCGTCGAGATCCAGGCCGACGAGTACGGCGGCGGGCGTCCCGAGCGGATGCACTCGGCGATCTTCGCCAGGACGATGCGCGAGCTCGGCCTCGACGACAGCTACGGCGCCTACCTCGACGCGGTGCCCGCCATCACGATCGCCTCGTTCACCATGATGAGCATGTTCGGCCTGAACCGGCGCCTCCGCGGCGCGAGCGCGGGCCACTACGCGGCGTACGAGATGACCTCCTCCCTCCCCAACCGCATGCTCGGCGACGGGTTCCGGCGCCTCGGCTACGGCGAGGAGGTCACCGACTACTTCGACGAGCACGTCGAAGCGGATGCGGTGCACGAGCAGATCGCGGGCCGGGATCTGGCCGGCGGACTGGCCGAGCACGAGCCGTCGCTCGTGCCCGACATCATGTTCGGCGCCGCCGCCTCGATGATGGTCGACGGATGGGCCGCGGAGCGCACCCTGCAGGAATGGGAGGCCGGCCGCTCCGCGCTGCGCCAGGCGCTCCACGCGGACCGCCGCGCAGCGCTGGAAGAGGTGTCGTGATGCACGCAGCCGAGATCGTCGCCTGCATCGATGGCCCGCTGCTCGTGCGCGGCGACTTCGAGCTGGTCTCCGCGACCGGCGAGCCCGTCGAGCGCACGCGGCGCACGGTGGCGCTGTGCCGGTGCGGAGCTTCGGCCATCAAGCCCTTCTGCGACGGCACCCACAAGCTCGTCGGCTTCCGCACCGAGCCGCCGCCGGCTCCCGAGGTGGACGACGACGCGTCCTAGCCCGGCCGAGGACCGCGGCAGCGCTGCGCTGCAGCACCGCTCGACGCGGCGGCAAGCGAATGGGCTGGGAGTTCGGGGCGCGCGGCCCGCGCGCCCCGAGCCGGGCGTCAGTCGGTGCCCGACTCGTCGAGCCCGAAGTTCCGACCCCACCACTTCCGGGGACGGATGACGAAGGCGACGAAGCCCTCGCGCACGCCGTAGGGCTTGCCCTCGTACTTCTGCGAGAGCCGATCGACGAGCGCCATCCCCTCCTCCCCGTCGATGCGCTCGACGACCTCGCCGCGCACCGTTGCCATCACGTAGGCGTCGTCGGGCGCGGTGATCGAGAGCGCGACGCGCGGGTCGCGGCTCACGTTGCGATCCTTGCGGGAGCCCGCCGTCGTGAAGAAGACGAGCTCCTCGTCGCCGTGCCGGTCGATCCACAGCGGCACGACCTGCGGCGCGCCGTCGGGCTCGAGCGTCGCGAGGTGCGCGACCGCGGTGGTGGAGAAGTGGTGGGCGATGTCGTCCCATGCCTGCATCGGATGCGGTCCTCCCGTCGGGCGCGCCCCCTCGGCGCGCGCGGTCAGGGTAGCGGGCCGCGATG
>JAPSIA010000111.1 GCA_031179215.1 Agrococcus sp. | reverse complement strand
CCGTGCTGGGCCTCCACCGCCCGGCCACGCGCGTCGCGGGATCGATCCGCCTCGACGGCGAGGAGCTCGTCGGAGCGCCGGAGCGGCGCTGGCGCGCGCTGCGCGGCGCCGCCGTCGCGCTCGTGCCTCAGGACCCCATGGCCGCGCTCGACCCGCTCCGCCGCGTCGGCGACCAGGTCGCCGAGGTGCTGCGCGTGCACGGCCTCGCGACCGGTCGCGCGAGCCGCGAGCGGGCGCTGCGCGCGCTCGCGGACGCGGGCCTGCCCGACGCGCGCCTGGCCGAGCGCTACCCGCACCAGCTCTCCGGCGGGCAGCGGCAGCGCGTCCTCATCGCGATGGCGATCGTGGCCGAGCCGCGGCTCGTCGTCGCCGACGAGCCCACGAGCGCGCTCGACGTCACGGTGCAGCGCACGATCCTCGACCGGCTGCAGGCGCTCACCGCCGAGAGCGGGACGGGGCTGCTGCTGATCACGCACGACCTCGCGGTCGCCGCCGAGCGCAGCGACCGGATCGCGGCGCTCGACCAGGGGCGGATCGTCGAGCAGGGCCCCGCGCGCGCGGTCGTCGAGTCGCCGCAGCATCCGTACACGCGCTCGCTCATCGCGTCCCTGCCGCAGCTGCGAGCCGAGCCGCTCGTGGCGCCCGCGGCCGAGGGCGCGCCGCTCCTGCTGCGGGCGGCGGGCCTGGAGCTCGCCCACGGCTCGGGCGAGGGCGCGACGATCGCGCTCGACGGCGTCGACGTGGAGCTGCGGCGCGGGCAGTCGCTCGGGATCGTGGGGGAGTCGGGATCCGGAAAGACGACGCTCGCGCGCGTCGTCCTCGGTCTCGCGCGCCCCGACGCCGGCAGCGTCGAGCTCGACGGCTCCCCGGAGCCGGACGGTGCGCGCACCCGGGACTTCCGCCGCCGCGTCCAGCCCGTGTTCCAGGACCCCTACTCCTCGCTCGACCCCTCCCACACGGTCGGCCACGCCATCCTCGAGCCGGTGCGGGCGCTCTCGCGCGCCGGCCGCGCCGAGCGGCGCGCGCGCCTGACGAGCCTGCTCGACCAGGTTCGGCTCCCCGCGGCGATCGCGGGTCGGCTGCCGGGGGAGCTCTCCGGCGGCCAGCTGCAGCGCGTGGCGATCGCCCGCGCGCTCTCGGTCTCGCCGGAGGTGCTCGTGTGCGACGAGGCGGTGAGCGCGCTCGACGTCACGATCCAGGCGCAGGTGCTCGAGCTGCTGGCGGAGCTCCAGCGCGAGCGGGGGCTGTCGATGCTCTTCATCACGCACGACCTCTCGGTGGTGCGGCTCGTGTGCGACACCGTCGCGGTGATGGATGCCGGCCGGATCGTCGAGCAGGGGCCGACGGCGTCCGTGCTCACGGCCCCGACCCACGAGCGCACGCGATCGCTCCTCGCCGCGGTGCCCGCATGGGCGCGCGGGCTCGCCCCGGCGACCGCCGCCTAGCGGGGCGCGCCGCGGTGTCGGCGGCCGCCGATACCGTGGGCTCGTGCCCGCATCCGCTCAGCTCGAGGCGCCGCCCCACGACCGCGGGGTCGCGCACGTGGACCTCGACCCGGCGCAGCGCCGCGTGCTCGCCCTGCCCGAGGGAGCGAGCGCGATCGTGCTCGGCGTCTCCGGCTCGGGCAAGACCACGACCCTCGTCGAGCTCGCCGCCGATCGCCTCGCGCGCGGGCTCGACCCGGCGCGCCTGCTCGTGATCGCGGGCTCGCGACAGGCCGCGACCGCGCTCCGCGACCGGCTCGCGCACCGCACCGCGATCGTCACCCCCGGGCCGCTCGCGCGCTCGATGCCGTCGTTCGCGCACGCGCTCCTCACGAGTGCGGCCCTCGCCGACGAGCGGCCCGTGCCGCAGCTGCTCTCGGGCGCCGAGCAGGATCGCATCATCGCAGCCATGCTCGCCGGCCACGCCGACGACGAGGCGCAGGGGCTCGCGCGCGGGCCCGAGTGGCCGGAGCACCTGCACCGCGAGGTGCGCGAGCAGGCGGGCTTCCGCGCCGAGCTGCGCGAGCTGCTCGCTGCGGCGCAGGAGCGCGGCATGGACGCCGCCGACCTCGCGGCGCTCGCGACCGAGCGGGGCGTGCCCGAGTGGGCGGCCGCGGCGCGGTTCCTCGACGAGTTCGAGCGCCTGCAGCGGCTCGAGCGGCGCGGCGCCGAGGCGATGACGGCCGCGTCGCTGCTGCGCCGCGCGGCGAGCGCGATCGCCGACACCGCGGTGGCGCTGCCGAGCCTCGTGCTCGTCGACGACGCGCAGGAGCTCACCGAGGGGGCCGTCGTCGTGCTCGAGGCGCTCCGCGCGCGCGGCGCGAGCGTGATCGCCTTCGGCGACCCCGACACGACGACCGGCGGGTTCCGCGGCGCCGACCCGGCGCTGCTCGCGGCGCTGCCCGGCAGGCTCGGCTTCGCGCTCGAGGCGGGGCACCGGCTCACGCTCGAGACCGACCACCGCCACTGCGAGCGCGTGCGCGCCTTCCTCGCGAAGGCCGTCGAGGGCATCGGCACGGCGGGCGCGGGCACGCACCGGCAGGCGGCCGCGCGCGGCCAGGACGGCGACGACATCCTCGAGCTGCACCTCGCGCAGTCGCTCGACGAGCAGGCCCGTCGCATCGCGCGCCTCATCCACGAGCGCCGCTCGAGCGGGGTCGCGTTCGACGACATCGCCATCATCGCCCGCACCGGTCGAGCCGCTGCCGAGCTCGGCTCGCTGCTGTCGGCGCTCGAGGTGCCCGTCGCCTCCGGCGGCCCGACGCGACTGCGCGAGACGGAGGTCGTCGAGGCGCTCATGCGCGTGCTCGCCGTCGCGACCGGCAGGCGCGAGCTCGACGCGCAGCTCGCCGAGGAGCTGCTGCGCAGCGACCTGCTCGGCCTCGACGCGCTCGCGGTGCGCCGGCTGAAGCGCGCGCTGCGCCACCGCATCGTCGCCGCGGGCGGCGAGGTGCACGTCGCGGGCGCGGAGCTCGTGCGCGCGGCGATCCTCGACGCCGCGAGCGGCGACGCCGCGCAGCTCGAGGGGCTCTCCGGCGCGCGGCAGGGCGTCGCCGCGGCCCGCCGCCTCGCCCGCATGCTCGAGGATGCGCGCGCGCTCCTGACGGCCGACGACCCGGCCGGCGCGGATCGCGTGCTGTGGGCCGTGTGGAGCGCGGCGGGCGTCGCGGATGCCTGGCGCCGCGCCGCGCTCGGCGGCGCGGGCGTCGAGCGGGCGCTCGCGAACCGCAGGCTCGATGCCGTCGTCGCGCTCTTCGACCAGGTCGCCCGGCTCATCGAGCGACGGCCCGACGCCGACACCGGCGCGTTCGTCGACGCGTGGCTCGCGTCGAGCGTCGACGACGACTCGCTCGCAGCGCGGGCCGAGGGCTCGCGGGTCGCGATCGGCACGCCCGGCCAGTTCGTCGGGCGCGAGCTCGACACCGTCATCGTCGCCGGGCTGCAGGACGGCGTGTGGCCGAACCTCCGCCCGCGCGGCTCGCTGCTCGGCGCCAACCGGCTCGACGGCGAGCCGACCGAGGACGCCCGCGCGGGCGTGCTGCACGACGAGCTGCGCACCTTCGTCAAGACCGTCGCGACCGCGCGGGCTGCCGTGCTGCTCACCGCGGTCGCGAGCGAGGACGAGCAGCCCTCGCCCTTCGTGCTCGCGCTCGAGCCGGCGCCCGCGCCGGGGCCGGACGAGAGCTGGCACTCGCTGCGCTCGCTCGTCGCGAGCCTGCGCCGCCGCGTCGTCGAGCGCCGCCCGGATGCCGACGCGGCCGCGTCGGCGCTCCGCCGGCTCGCCGACGCCGGCGTGCCCGGCGCCGCGCCCGCCGAGTGGGCCGGGCTCGCGGCGATCACGACGACCGAGCGGCTCGACGCGAGCGAGCAGGTGCGCGTGAGCCCCTCCGCGCTGCAGGGGCTCGTCGAGTGCGAGCTCTCCTGGGTCGTGCAGCGGCTCGCGGGCGGCACCTCCAACCGGGCAGCCGCGCTCGGCACGATCGTGCACGACGCCGTCGAGCACGTCGACGCGACCGACGCGGCGGCGATCGAGGCGGCCGTCGACGCGCGCTTCGCCGAGCTCGACCACCCCTCCGCGTGGGAGGCCGCGCAGCAGCGCGACGAGGTCGTGCCGATGGCGGCCGCACTGGCCGGCTACTTCCAGGTGCTGCGCGGTGCCGGCTGGACGATCGAGCGCGACGAGCGCGAGGCGCGCTTCTCGGTCGAGGTCGACGGCGCCGTGCTCTCGGGGGCGATCGACTGGATCGAGCACGGGCCGGGGGGCGAGGTGCGCATCGTCGACCTCAAGACGGGCAAGCGCGTGCCGAAGGACGTCCCGGGGCTCGGCAACCTGCAGCTGCGCGCCTACCAGCTCGCGGTCGCGCTCGGCGGCATCGAGGGGATCGAGGCGGGCGCGCGCACCTCGGCCCGGCTCGTGATGCCGAAGCTCGCCCGCAGGGACAAGACGGTCGATTCCGAGCCGTTCGACGAGGTCGCGGATGCGTTCCTCGAGCACTTGCGCACCGCGGTCGAGACCATGGGCGGCGCGACGTTCGTCGCCCGACCGGAGCTGCACTGCAGCGGCGACTACAGCTTCGGCCAGTGCGCCATCCACGTCATCCCGGAGGTGACCGAGTGACGAGCGCCATCGAGATCACCGAGGCGATCGCCGCCGTGCGCGGCCGCGCCCCGCAGCTGCCGACCGAGGAGCAGGTCGCGGTCATCGAGGCGCCAGAGGCCCCGACGCTCGTCGTCGCGGGCGCGGGGAGCGGCAAGACGCACACGATGGCCCAGCGCGTGCTGTGGCTCGTCGCGAACGGCAGGGTCGCGCCCGACGAGGTGCTCGGGCTCACCTTCACGCGCAAGGCGGCGCGCGAGCTCTCCGAGCGGCTCACCGCCGAGCTGCGCGCCCTCGCCGAGGCCGGGCTCGTCGACCGCGAGGTCGCCGCGACCCGCAGGCCCGTCGTGCAGACCTACAACTCCTTCGCGAGCTCGCTCTTCCGCGAGTGGGCGCTGCTCATCGGCCGCGACCCCGAGTCGGAGGTGCTCACCGACCCCGCGGCGTTCTTGCTCGCCCTGCGGGTGGCGCGCGCCTCCGACGACCTCCGGCTCGCCGGCCTCGGCCGGGCCGAGACGATCGCCGACCGCGTCGTGCAGCTCGCCGGCACCCTCGGCGACCATCGCGTCTCGACCGAGCGGCTGCGGCGCGGGCGCTACCCGGAGCGCTTCCGCGCGCTGCTCGAGCTGCCGACCGCCGACGAGCCGAGGGCCTTCAAGGCGGCGCACGCGAAGGCGATCGCGCAGGACGTCGAGCGCGTCTCGAGCCTCGAGCCGCTCGCCGACCTCGTCGACGCGTTCGACGAGGCGAAGCGCCGCCGCGGCGCGGTGCAGTTCAGCGACCAGGTGCGGCTCGCGCTCGACGCCGTGAGCGCGCACGCCGGAGCCGTCGACGAGCTCCGCGCGCGCCACCGGGCCGTGCTGCTCGACGAGTTCCAGGACACCTCGGTGCTGCAGCTCCAGCTCATCCACGCCCTGTTCGACGGCACGCCCGTCATGGCCGTCGGCGACCCGAACCAGGCCATCTACGGCTTCCGCGGCGCGAGCGCCGGCACGCTCGCGCTGTTCGCCGAGCGGTTCCGCGTCGAGCGCACCCTGACCCTCTCGACGAGCTGGCGCAACGACGCCGACGTGCTGCGCCTCGCCGACGCCGTCGCGAGCGAGCTGCCCGAGCAGCCCGGCGTGCCCGTCAAGCGGCTCGAGCCGCGCGAGGGAGCGGGGCCTGGCGACGTCGCCGTGCGCCACCTGCCCACGATCGAGGACGAGTCGCGCGAGCTCGCCGCCTGGCTGCGCTCCCACGGGGCGGGCGTCGCCGGCTCGCCCGTGACCGCCGCGGTCCTCGTGCGCTCGCACTCGCAGGGCGTCGAGCTCACGCGCGCGCTGCGAGCCGTGCACATCCGCGTCTTCCGCTCCGGCGGCGGGGGCCTCCTCGACGAGCCCGAGGTCGTCGACCTCGTCGCCGCCCTGCGCGTGCTGGGGCGCCCCGAGGAGGGCTCGAGCCTCGTGCGGCTGCTGGCA
>JAPSIA010000110.1 GCA_031179215.1 Agrococcus sp. | reverse complement strand
CCAGCTCGTCGTGCACACGGCGGCCGAGCACGGCATCGAGGTGCTGCGCCCCGCGCTCGAGCGCGGCGCGATCCCCCTCGCGCTGCATCCCGCGATGACGTTCACGGGCACCTCGCTCGACCTGGGCAGGCTGCTCGAGGCGACGATCGCCGTGACGGCGCCCGGCCCCGTGCTGCCCATCGGCCAGGCGCTCGCGGTCGAGATGGGCGCGGAGCCGATCGTGGTCGACGAGGCCGACCGGCCCGCGTACGCGGAGGCGATCGCCGCTGCGCGCGACTTCGCCGAGGGCATCGTGGCGCAAGCGCTGCGGCAGCTGCACGAGATCGGCGTCGAGCGGCCCTCCCGCGTGATCGGCGGGGTCGTGCGCTCCGCCGTCGAGTCGGCGCTCTCCCGCTACCCCGATCCGCCGATCGAGGCCTGAGCCCGTCCGCCTCGGGTGTGCGCGGAGCAGGTGCGGCGCGCGCCTATCCTGGCGAGGTGCCTGCACCCATCCAGACCCTCACGACCGTCGCCGAGGCGCGGGCCTTCGTCGCGAGCGAGCGCGCCGCCGGCCGGCGCATCGCGCTCGTGCCCACGATGGGCGCCCTGCACGAGGGGCACCTCGCGCTCGTGCGCGCGGCGCGCGAGCACGCCGACACCGTCATCGCCTCCGTCTTCGTCAACCCGATGCAGTTCGGCCCGCACGAGGACCTCGAGCGCTACCCGCGCTCGCCCGAGGCCGACACCGCCCAGCTCGTCGTGCTCGGCGCCGAGGCGGTCTTCATGCCGGAGGTCGCCGAGATGTACCCGGATGGGCGCAGCGCCACGGTCGTGACCGCGGGCCACCTCGGCACGGTGCTCGAGGGCCGCAGCCGCCCCGGTCACTTCGACGGCGTGCTCACCGTCGTCACGAAGCTGCTCTCGATCGTGCAGCCCGACGTCGCCGTGTTCGGCGAGAAGGACGCCCAGCAGCTCTTCCTCGTGCGCCGCATGGTGCGCGACCTCAACCTGCCGCTCGAGATCGTGAGCGTGCCGACGGTGCGCGAGCGCGACGGCCTCGCGATGTCGAGCCGCAACGCGCTGCTGACGGCGGGGGAGCGGCAGGACGCCCTCGCGCTCTCGCGGGCGCTCGAGGCCGCCGGCGCGGCCGCCGATCGCGGCGTCGAGGCGATGCTCGCCGCCGCGCAAGCCGTCTTCCAAGCCGATTCCGGCGTGCAGCTCGACTACCTCGCCGTCGTCGACCCCGCGACCTTCGCACCCGCGTCGGACGACCACCACGGCAGCGCGCAAGTGCTCGTCGCGGCGCGCGTCGGCGCGGTCCGCCTCATCGACAACGCCGTCGTCACCCTCCCCTGACCGACGGGCGGGCGATCGGCCCCGCCGGTAGGATCGGACGTCGTGACCCCGACGCCTGACGACCGCACCGCCCAGCCGACGTCCCCGACGCAGCACGAGCGCGCCGACTGGGTCTCGCGACTGGCCGACGAGGTGCTCGCCGAGGCCGAGCGCCGCGGCACCAGGCCCGTCGCGGCATCCGGGATCTCGCCTTCCGGCCCCGTGCACCTGGGCAACTTCCGCGAGGTCATGAGCCCGCACCTCGTCGTCGACGAGCTCCAGCGCCGCGGCGTCGACGCCGAGCACATCTTCAGCTGGGACGACTACGACCGCTTCCGCAAGGTGCCCGCCGGCATCGACGGTGTCGACGCGTCGTGGGAGGAGCACATCGGCAAGCCGCTCACGAGCGTGCCCGCTCCGCCCGGGAGCGCCCACGACTCGTGGGCCGCCCACTTCCGCGCGCAGGCCGAGGAGGGCTTCGCCGCCGCCGGCATCCGGTACCGCGGCATCAGCCAGACCGAGCAGTACCGCGCGGGGGCCTACACCGAGCAGATCCTGCACGCGATGCGGCACCGCCGCGAGATCGACGCGATCCTCGCGCAGTACCGCACGCTGCCCGCCGCGAAGGACGAGGATGAGGCGCTGCAGGCGGCGCTCGACGCATCCTCGGGCGCCGCGACCGAGGACGACGGCTCGGCCGGCGGCGAGTACTACCCGTACAAGCCCTACTGCACGCGCTGCGGCAAGGACCTCACGACGATCGAGGCCTACGACGACGAGTCGACCGAGATGACCTACTCGTGCCAGTGCGGGCACCGCGAGACGGTGCTGCTGCGCGAGTTCCGCTCCGGCAAGCTCGTCTGGAAGGTCGACTGGCCCATGCGCTGGGCGTACGAGCGCGTCGTGTTCGAGCCGAGCGGCGTCGACCACCAGAGCCCGGGCTCGTCCTTCCAGGTCGGCCTCGAGCTCGCGCCCGTGTTCGGCTGGGAGCGGCCGCTCGGGCCCATGTACGCGTTCGTCGGCTTCGGCGGCGTCGCGAAGATGTCGTCCTCGCGCGGCGGCGCGCCCACCCCGCTCGACGCGCTCGCCGTGATGGAGGCCCCCGTGCTGCGGTGGCTCTACGCGCGCCGGCGCATGAACCAGTCGTTCGACGTCGCCTTCGGCTCGGAGCTCCAGCGCACGTACGACGAGTGGGATGCGCTGCTGCGGAAGGCCGCCGCCGGCACCGCCGGCGAGGCCGAGCTCGCCGCGCTCGAGCGCGCCACGGCCACCGCGCACGAGCGCTTGCCCGAGACGCCGCGGCGCGTGCCCTACCGCACCCTCGCATCCGTCGTCGACATCACCTTCGGCGACGAGGCGCAGATCCTCCGCATCCTCGGCGGGCTCGACGCCGACGACCCCGTGACCGACCTCGATGCGCTCCGCCCGCGGCTCGACAAGGTCGAGGCCTGGGTCGCGACGCACATGCCCGCCGACGAGCACACGGTCGTGCGCGCCGAGCCCGACCGCGCGGCGCTCGACGCCCTCACCGAGCCGGAGCGCGAGGCGATCGCCCTGCTGCTCGACGGCGGCCGAGGGCTGCCCGCCATCGAGGAGGCCTGGACGCTCGACGGCCTGACCTTCCAGACCTACGGCGTGGCCAAGGTGCAGCGGGGCCTCGAGCCCGGCGCGATGGTCAAGGGCGACAAGGAGCTCTCGGCCGCCCAGCGCGCCTTCTTCGCCCTGCTCTACCGGCTGCTCGTCGGGCGCGAGACCGGCCCGCGCATCCCGACGCTCCTGCTCGCGATCGGCGCCGAGCGCGTGCGCGCGCTGCTCACGTGAGCCGGCCAGGGCCCGCTCCGCTCGCGCGACGGTAGACTGGCTCCGTGCCTGAGAGCTGGTGGGGGAACGCGATCTTCTCGCTCGTCCCGACGATCGTGCTCGGGCTCATCTTCTGGATGGTCATGCGCATGATCATCCGCGGCGACCGCACCGCGCGCCGCGAGTACGACCGCATCGAGGCCGAGGAGCGCGCGAGGCTCGGCATGCCGCCCAGGGGCGCGCCCGTCGGCGAGTCGGTCGCGGATGCGTCGGCGGAGCCGCCGGCCGTCGCCGACGAGGCGATCGAACCGGGCACCGGCAGCCCGCCCGCGCCGGGCGACCGCACCTCCGCCTAGCCCGCGCGACGGGCCGTTGCCGCGCGCCTCGGCGTCGTGCCGCGCGCACTGGCGCGCGGCCTCAGTGCACGGGCGCGGCGGGCGGCTGCTGCGGCGCGGGCTGCTGCGCGGCGGGCTGCGGCTCGAGCCGATCGGCCGCCGCGGATCCCTCCGTGAGGCGCTGCGTGCGCCGCATCGTGAGGTGCACGGCGAGGTAGGCGAGCGCGAGCGCCGCCGCGGTGATCGCGAACGCGAGCCAGTCCTCGCCCGCGACCGGCTGCGCCGAGCCGAAGGCCGAGACGCCCGTGAGCGCGAGCGGCACCATGATGAACACGTTGTTCGCGGTGTGCAGCACCGAGGCGGCCTCGAGCCCGCCCGTGCGGTAGGTGAGCATCGAGCACGTGAAGCCGACGAGCGCGAGCTGCAGCGTGGCAGACACCGACGGGTGCGCGTGCATGGCGCCGAAGAGGACGCCCGTCGCGATGCCGGTCCAGACGGCATTGCCGAAGCGGCCGGGCAGCACCCACGGGCCGACCGCGGCCGCGACGAGCGCGAGCAGCGAGAGCAGCCACGTCGCCGGCTGCAGGAGGATCACGAGGCCGACCGCCGGCAGCATGACGAGCGCGGGCACGTAGCGGTGCACGCGCCAGCCGCCCATCAGCTGCGGCAGCAGGCCGCGGAAGGTGAACTCCTCGCCGGTCGCCTGCAGCGGCGTCGTGAGCAGCACGACGGCGACGAGGCCCCAGTTCGGGTTCCACTGCCACTCGACCGTCGGGTCGAGCCAGAGCGAGATGCCGATGTACACGAGGAAGATCGGCACGATGACGAGCGCGGCGCGCCCGACGGCGCTCCAGCGCCAGCGGCCCGCGACGCTCGAGGCGAGCCCCGCCGCGCGCTGCCCGAACGCGGCGATGGCGACGATCGTGCCGGGGATCATCGCCGCCCACGCGAGGTTGACGGCGGCCATGCCGAGCGGCGTGCCGAGCACGGCGCTGAGGAAGTCGGCGCCCACCTGCGCCTCGTCGGTCGGCAGCTGGGTCGGGTCGAGCGTCGAGAAGAAGTCGAGCAGCCCGGGCAGCAGGAGCGCGATCGAGACGACCTGCCCGACGGCGAAGAAGCCGATCGCGATCGCCCACGCGAGGAACCAGCGGCCGACGCGACGCTCGAGCGGCTGGAGCGCCATCGAGAACGAGCGGCCGCTCATCGGCAGGGCAGCCGGCAGGAGCGCGGGCTTCGCCGGCGCCGGCGGCTGGGCGACCGCGCCGTAGCCGTGCAGCGGCGCAGCAGCACCGGCGTACCCGTGCGGCGGCTGCCCGTAGGTCGGCTGGCCGTACGCGGGCTGGCCGTACGCGGGCTGGCCGTACGTCGGCTGCTCGTACGCGGGCTGGCCGTACGCGGGCTGCCCGTGCGCGGGCGCGTCGCCGGGGTGCCCGGACGTGGGCTGCCCGTACGCGGGCTGCGGCTGGCTCGGCTGCGGCCCCTGCTGCGGGTGGCGGGGCGGATCGAGAGGATCGGTCACCATGCTCCTTGCGTCTCCTCGAGGCTATCGACGCTCGCCATGCATTCGGTGGGCACGGGCCGAGAGCGCTCGCGGTCCGCTGGATGGGCCCGCGCACGGCCGCCTCGAGCGCTCGTCGCGCCCACAGCGAACACGGCGGCGGTGTCCCCCTGCTCGCGGCTACGCTCGAGGATCAAGGAAGGGAGGCAGCGATGTTCGAGAGATTCACAGACCGCGCTCGTCGGGTCGTGGTGCTCGCCCAAGAAGAGGCGAAGCTGCTCAACCACAACTACATCGGCACGGAGCACATCCTGCTCGGCCTCATCCACGAGGGCGACGGCGTCGCCGCGAAGGCGCTCGAGCAGCTGGGCATCTCCCTCGACGCCGTGCGCGCGCAGGTGCAGGACATGATCGGCACGGGCAGCCAGCAGACGACGGGCCACATCCCGTTCACGCCGCGCGCCAAGAAGGTGCTCGAGCTCAGCCTGCGCGAGGCGCTGCAGCTGGGCCACAACTACATCGGCACGGAGCACGTGCTGCTCGGCCTCATCCGCGAGGGCGAGGGCGTCGCGGCGCAGGTGCTCGTGAAGCTCGGCGCCGACCTCAACCGCGTGCGCCAGACCGTCAACCAGCTCCTGGCCGGGTACCAGGGCAAGGAGGCGACCACGGTCGGCGGCGAGCAGACCGTGCAGTCCGACGCCAAGGGCTCGCAGATCCTCGACCAGTTCGGCCGCAACCTCACGCAGGCCGCGCGCGACGGCAAGCTCGACCCCGTCATCGGGCGCGAGAAGGAGATCGAGCGGGTCATGCAGATCCTCTCGCGCCGCTCGAAGAACAACCCGGTGCTGATCGGCGAGCCCGGCGTCGGCAAGACGGCCGTCGTCGAGGGGCTCGCGCAGGCGATCATCAAGGGCGAGGTGCCCGAGACGCTCAAGGACAAGCAGGTCTACACGCTCGACCTTGGCTCGCTCATCGCCGGCAGCCGCTACCGCGGCGACTTCGAGGAGCGCCTCAAGAAGGTGACGAAGGAGATCCGCACGCGCGGCGACATCATCACCTTCATCGACGAGATCCACACGCTCGTCGGCGCGGGCGCCGCCGAGG
>JAPSIA010000109.1 GCA_031179215.1 Agrococcus sp. | reverse complement strand
TCGGTGAGCTCGCCGCGCTCGACGTAGCCGAGGTCGACGACGGCCTCGCGCACGGTGATGCCCTGCGCGACCGAGTGCTTCGCGATCTTCGCCGCCGCCTCGTAGCCGATGAGGCGGTTGAGGGGCGTGACGATCGACGGGCTCATGCCCGCGAGGGCGGCGGCGCGCTCGACGTTCGCCTCGAGGCCCGCGATCGTCTTGTCGGCGAGCACGCGCGCGGCGTTCGAGAGCAGCCGGATCGACTCGAGCAGCGCCGTGCCCATGACGGGGATCTGCACGTTGAGCTCGAACGAGCCCGACGCGCCCGCCCACGCGACGGTCGCGTCGTTGCCGATCACGCGCGAGGCGACCATGAGCACCGCCTCCGGCACGACGGGGTTGACCTTGCCCGGCATGATCGACGAGCCCGGCTGCAGGTCGGGGATCGCGAGCTCGCCGAGCCCGGTGTTGGGGCCCGAGCCCATCCAGCGCAGGTCGTTGTTGATCTTCGTGAGCGAGACCGCGATCGTGCGCAGCGCGCCGGATGCCTCGACGAGGCCGTCGCGGTTGGCCTGCGCCTCGAAGTGGTTGCGCGCCTCGGTGATCGGCAAGCCCGAGGAGGCGGCGATCTCGGCGATCACGCGCTCGGGGAAGCCGAGCGGCGTGTTGATGCCCGTGCCGACGGCCGTGCCGCCCTGCGGCACCTCGGCCACGCGCGGCAGCGCCGCCTCGATGCGCTCGATGCCGTAGCGGATCTGCGCGGCGTAGCCGCCGAACTCCTGGCCGAGGGTGACGGGCGTCGCATCCATGAGGTGCGTGCGACCGGGCTTGACGGCGTCGGCCCACGCCGTCGCCTTCTCCTCGAGGGCGCCGGCGAGGTGCTCGAGCGCGGGGATGGCCTGCTCGATGAGCGCGCCCGTGACGGCGATGTGCACCGAGGTCGGGAAGACGTCGTTCGAGGACTGCGAGGCGTTGACGTGGTCGTTGGGGTGCACGGCGCCCTCGCCCCCGCCAGCGGCGAGGTGGCGCGTCGCGAGCGTCGCGAGCACCTCGTTCATGTTCATGTTCGACGAGGTGCCCGAGCCCGTCTGGTACGTGTCGACGGGGAACTGGTCGTGGTGCGCCCCACCGATGACCTCGTCGGCGGCAGCGACGATCGCGTCGGCGATCGACGCCTCGAGGATCCCGAGCTCCGCGTTCGCGATCGCCGCGGCGCGCTTGATGCGCGCGAGCGCGACGATCTGCGCCGGCTCGAGGCCCTGACCGGAGATGGGGAAGTTCTCGACCGCTCGCTGGGTCTGCGCCGCGTAGAGCGCGTCCTTGGGCACGCGCACCTCGCCCATCGTGTCGTGCTCGATCCGGTAGTCGACGTCGTTCACTGCGCTGTGCCTTTCGCTGGGGGTGGGGGAGGGCTAGCCGCGCGCCGCGAGCTGCGCGCTCACGGCCTCGGCGAAGGCTTGGAGCTCGGCGTCGTCGGCCGTGCCGCCGACGATGACGGTGGATGCGCCGTGCTCGGTCGTGAGCACGTAGGCGAGGTTGCCGGGGTCCTCGGCGGCGCGCTGGTCGTGCTCGATCCACGTGAGCCCGTCGATCGTGCGCTCACCCGTCGGCACGGCGCCCTCGATCGCGGTGACGAGCCACGTCGGGTTGGCGTCGATCGCCTGGCGCACGAAGAGGAACTGGTCGCCCGGCGTGACGTAGCCGGCGTACCAGGAGACGACGTCGTCGCTGCCCGTGCGGATCTCGGCGACGTTCGCGGCCCAGTCCTCGCCGAGCCGCGGCACGACGAGGGGCTCGTCGGTCACCGCTTGCGCGCCGGCCGCCGCGGCCGCGACGTCGACGGGCTCCCGCTCGGGCATCCCTGGCCGCACGACGACGAGCACCATGACGAGCACGAGCGCGAGGCACACGACGACCGCCGCGATGAGGTTCGTGAGGCTGCGGCTCTCGCGGTGGCGGCGCGAGGCCGCGGCCTTCCGCGCCGCGGTCTCCTCCGGGGTCTCCGGGCGGCCGAGCTCGGCGACGATGCGGGGCTGCTTGCGGCTCATGCCTCTGCGGGCCGCTCGGCGTCGCCCGAGCCCGCGGTCGAGCGCGCGGCATCGAGCCGCGCCTTCGCGCCCTGCAGCCACTCCTCGCAGCGGTCGGCGAGCGCGTTGCCGCGCTCCCACAGCGCGAGCGACTCCTCGAGCGATGCGCCGCCCGACTCGAGCGCCGTCACGACGCGCACGAGCTCGTCGCGCGCCTGCTCGTAGGAGAGGTCGGCGACGTCGCGGTGCACTTCGGTCGTCACCCCTCCAGCCTACCGCTCGACCCGCGCATCCGAGTCGGCGTCCCCGCTGTGCGACGATGGCTCTCTCCGCACCCATGACCGAGGAGGAGCTGCCGTGCCCGACGCGCCCGCCGCATCCACGATGGCCGAGATCACGGACGTCATCCGCTTCGACACCACGAGCCGCGAGTCGAACCTCGCGCTCGTCGACCACGTCGTGGAGCGGCTGCGCGCCGTCGGCGTCGAGCCGGTGCTCGTGCCCAACGCCGAGGGCACCAAGGCCAACGTGCTCGCGACCTTCCCGGCCGCCGACGGCGGCGTCGAGGGCGGCATCGTGCTCTCGGCGCACACCGACGTCGTGCCCGTCGACGGGCAGGCCTGGAGCAGCGAGCCCTTCGAGCCCGCCGAGCGCGACGGCCGGCTCTACGCGCGCGGGAGCGCCGACATGAAGTCGTTCCTCGGCGTGCTGCTCGCGAAGGCGCCGCAGATCGCCGCGACGCCGCTCGCCGAGCCCATCCACTTCGCCCTCTCCTACGACGAGGAGGTCGGGTGCGTCGGCGCGATCGGCCTCGTCGAGGAGATCGAGCGCCGGGGACTGCGGCCGCGCGGCTGCGTCGTCGGCGAGCCGACGAGCATGCGCATCGTGCGCGGCCACAAGTCGATGAACGTCTTCCGCGTCGACGTGCGCGGTGTCGCTGCGCACTCCTCGCTCACGCCGCAGGGCGAGAACGCCATCGTCGCCGCCGCCGAGCTCGTGCGCTTCGTGCAGGGCGTCGCCGACGAGCTGCGCGAGCAGGGACCCTTCGACGAGGGCTACGTCGTGCCCTTCACGAGCGTGAGCGTCAACCGCATCGAGGGCGGCATCGCGATCAACACCATCCCCGCCGAGTGCACCGTGCACTTCGAGTTCCGGGCGCTCACGACCGTCGACCACGAGGCCCTCGTCGAGCGCTTCCGCGCCGAGTGCCGGCGCATCGAGGCGGGCATGCGCGAGCGGCACCCGGGCTCGAGCGTCACGCTCACGACCACCGCCGCGGCACCGGGCGTCGACACCCCCGCCGATGCCGAGATCGTCGCGCTCGCCGCCGCGTGGGGCGGGGAGCCGAGCGACGCGAAGGTGACCTACGGCACCGAGGCCGGCCTGTTCGCGAACGCCGGCATCCCGACCGTCGTGTGCGGCCCGGGCGACATCGCCCAGGCCCACGCGCCCGACGAGTTCATCGAGCTCGAGCAGATCGCGCGCTGCGAGGCGTTCGTCGACCGGCTCATCGACGGCCTGCGCGCCGACGCCTGACCCATCCCAGAGGAGACCGCATGACCGCCACCGCCACTGCCACGCCGGAGCGGCTCGCCGCAGCCAGGAAGGCGGTGATCTCGAGCTCGATCGGCGCCGCCCTCGAGTGGTTCGACATCATCGTCTACGCCTCGTTCGCGGTCGTCATCACCCGCAACTTCTTCCCCGACGCGGGCGAGTACGGCCTCATCTACACGTTCGCGACGTTCGCGACGACGTACCTCATCCGCCCGCTCGGCGGCATGATCCTCGGCAGCTACGCCGACCGCAAGGGGCGCAAGAACGCGCTCACGCTCACCCTGCTGCTCATGATGGTCGGCACGCTGCTCATGGCGGTCGCGCCCACCTACGCGGTCGTGGGGGTGTGGGGCGGCATCATCATCCTCGTCTCGCGGCTCATCCAGGGCTTCTCCGCCGGCGGCGAGTTCGGCACCGCGACGACGTTCCTCATCGAGACGGCGCCGCACAAGAAGATGTTCTACGCCTCGTGGCAGATCGCGGCGCAGGGCGCCTCGATGCTGCTCGCCTCGGCGTTCGGCTTCGCGCTCAACACGTGGCTGTCGGAGCAGGACCTCAACGAGTGGGGCTGGCGCGTGCCGTTCTTCGTCGGGCTGCTCATCGGCCCGGTCGGCCTCTACATCCGCGCGCGCCTCGCGGAGCCGGAGGAGCTCGGCACCGCCGAGCGTCGCGCGTCGCCGCTCGGCACGCTCTTCCGCGAGCACTGGGGCCGACTGCTCGCCGGCTCCGCGCTCATCGGCGTCGCGACGATCTCGGTCTACATGATCCTGTACATGCCGACCTTCGCGATCCAAAACCTCGACGTGCCGCCGACCGCCGCGTACCTCGGCGGCGTCGTGGCCGGCACCATCACGATCTTCGGCTCGCCCGCCGTCGGCCGGCTCGCCGATCGCGTGGGGCCCGCGCGCGTCATGACGTGGGCGGCCGTCGGCGCGCTCGTGCTCGCGTGGCCGATCTTCCAGATCATCGTGAGCCTGCGCAGCGTGCCGGCGCTCATCATCGCGATCGGCCTGCTCGGCATCATCATGACGTTCTACTTCGCGCCGCTGCCGGGCCTGCTGTCGAACATGTTCCCGGCGGCGATCCGCGGCTCCGGCCTGTCGGTCACGTACAACGTCGGCGTCACGCTCCTCGGCGGCATCGCGCCGCTCGTGCTGACGTGGCTGCTGCAGACGACCGGTTCGCTCAACGCGCCGAGCATCTACTACATGGTCATCGCGGTGCTCTCGCTCGTCGGGCTCTGGTTCGCGCGCCGGCGCTACCGCCAGCGCTGACGCTCGAGGCCGGGCGCCGCGGGGGAGAGGCCCGCGGCGTCAGGCCTCGGGATGCGCCGCGCGCACCTCGGCGTCGAGCGTGCCGGCGGCGAGGGTGACGAGCAGGGCGTCGCCCGGCGCGAGGTCCGCCGCGTCGCGCGCGACCGAGCCGGAGGCGGTCTGCACGACCGCGTAGCCGCGGTCGAGCGTCGCCTGCGGGCTCAGCGCCCGCAGCGTCTGCCGGAGGTGGTCGAGGCGGTGGGCGCCGAGCTCGATGACGCGGCCCGCGAGCTCGTCGGCGCGCGCGGTCAGGCGCGCGAGGTCCTCCTCGCGCGCCTCGAGCATCGTCTCCGGTCGCGCGAGCGACGGTCGCGTGCGGAACGACTCGAGGCGCTCCGCCTCGCGCGCGACGAGCTCCGTCACGCGCGAGCGCAGCTGGGCGCGCGCCTGCGCGATGCGGGCGAGCTCCTCCGCGACGTCCGGCACGATCCGCTTCGCGGCGTCGGTCGGCGTCGAGGCGCGCAGGTCGGCGACGTCGTCGAGCAGCGGCCGGTCGGCCTCGTGGCCGATCGCCGAGACGATCGGGGTCGTCGCGGCCGCGACCGCCCGCAGGAGCCGCTCGTCGCTGAAGCCGAGCAGGTTCTGGAAGTCGCCGCCGCCGCGCGCGATGACGATGACGTCGACCTCGGGGTCCGCCTCGAGGCGCGCGAGCGCGGCGAGCACGGTCGGCACCGTCTGGTCGCCCTGCACCGCGGCGTGCTCGACGCGGAACGCGACGCCCGGCCAGCGCAGCTGGGCGTTGCGCAGCACGTCCTTCTCGGCGTCGGAGTCGCGGCCCGTGATGAGGCCGATGCGGCCGGGCAGGAAGGGGATGGGGCGCTTGCGGGCCGCGTCGAACAGGCCCTCGGCGGCGAGCGCGCGGCGCAGCGCCTCGAGCCGGGCGAGCAGGTCGCCGAGGCCGACGTGGCGGATCTGCTGCGTCACCATCGAGAGCGTGCCGCCGCGCGGCCAGTAGTCGGGCTTGACGAGCAGCACCGCGCGGTCGCCCTGCTTGAACTCGCCGTCGATGCGCGAGAGCGTCGAGCTCCACACGTTGAACGAGACGGTGGCATCGGCCGAGACGTCCTTGAGCTTGCCGAAGACGTTGCCGCGCGAGGCCGACCACTGCGTGATCTCGCCCTCGACCCACAGGTGCCCGAGCCTGCCGATGTAGCTCTTGAGCTCGTTGCCGAGCCGCTCGACGCTCCA
>JAPSIA010000108.1 GCA_031179215.1 Agrococcus sp. | reverse complement strand
CAGTTCGTCGCGGGCCTGCTGCACCACGCGCCCGAGTTCACGGCCGTCACGAACCAGTTCGTCAACTCCTACAAGCGCCTGTGGGCGGGCGACGAGGCGCCGAGCTTCGTCAGCTGGGGCCACAACAACCGCTCGGCGCTCGTGCGCGTGCCGCTGTCGAAGCCGAACAAGGCGCAGTCGGCCCGCGTCGAGTACCGCGGCCTCGACTCGGCCGCCAACCCCTACCTCGCGTTCTCGGTGCTGCTCGCGGCGGGCCTCAAGGGCATCGAGGAGGGCTACGAGCTGCCCGACGAGGCCGTCGAGGACATCTGGCAGCTCTCCGACCGCGAGCGCCGAGCGCTCGGCTACACGCCGCTGCCGACGAGCCTGAGCGAGGCGATCCGCACCATGGAGGAGTCGGAGCTCGTCGCCGAGACGCTCGGCGAGCAGGTCTTCTCCTACTTCCTGCGCAACAAGCGGGAGGACTGGCGCCGCTATCGCGACCAGGTGACGCGCGTCGAGCTCGAGTCGAACCTGCTCTCGCTCTAGCGCGATGCGGATCCCCTCGCCGCGGACGCGCCTCGCGCAGCTGGGGTACCGCGAGCCGAGCCGCGCAGAGGCCGACCTCGCCGAGCTGCCGGAGCCCCTTCGCGGCCTCGTGGAGGACTGCGCGCGCACCGCGGATCCCGACACGGCGCTGCGCATGCTCGTGCGCCTCCAGCGCGCGCACGGGGACACCGCCGCGCGCGAGGTCGCGGATGCGCTGAGCGACGAGGACGCCAGAGCGTCGCTCCTGCGCGTGCTCGGGGCCTCGCGCGGCATCGCTGACCACCTCGAGCGGCACGCGGGGGACCTCGAGGTCGTGGCACGACCGCGCGCGCCGCGCGGCGCCGCCGAGTACCGCGAGAGCCTGCTCGACGCGGTCGCCGCGGCGGAGGGCGCGGCGACGAAGCCGCAGGACGAGGCGATCGCAGCGATGCGCGGCCGCTACCGACGCCACGTGGCAGAGCTCGTCGCGTGGGATCTCGCGCTCGAGGAGCCTCAGGGGGGCGTCGACACCGTCTCAGCCGCGCTCGCCGACCTCGCCTCGGCGGCGCTCGAAGCCGGGCTCGCGATCGCTCGCTCCGCCGCCCGCGAGCGCTTCGGCGCCGACGCCGACCGCGTGCGCATCGCGGTGATCGGCATGGGCAAGACGGGCGCGCGCGAGCTCAACTACGTGAGCGACGTCGACGTGATCTGGGTGCACGGCGTCGAGGAGCGGGATGGCGAGCCGGCGCTCGACGAGACGAGGGCTGCGCAGATCGCGACGCTGCTCGCTCGCGACGCCGCGGCCGCGTGCGCGCAGTTCCAGGCCGCGCCGCCGCTGTGGGAGGTCGACGCGAACCTGCGGCCCGAGGGCAAGGACGGCCCGCTCACGCGCACGCTCGCCTCGCATGTCGCCTACTACGAGCGCTGGGCGAAGTCGTGGGAGTTCCAGGCGCTCCTGAAGGCGCGCGCGATCGCGGGCGATGCCGAGCTCGGGGCGGCCTACGAGGAGGCGGTGCGCTCGATGGTGTGGGCGTCCTCGAGCCGCGACGGCTTCGTCGACTCGGTGCAGCGGATGCGCGAGCGCGTGACCGAGCACATCCCCGCCGATGAGGTGGAGCGCCAGCTCAAGCTCGGCCCCGGGGGCCTGCGCGACATCGAGTTCACGGTGCAGCTGCTGCAGCTCGTGCACGGCGCCGACGATCCGTCGCTGCGGCAGCGCGGCACGCTCGAGGCGCTCGACGCGCTCGCCGAGCGCGGCATCATCGGCCGCGCCGATCGCGACGAGTTCGGCGACCACTACCGGTTCCTGCGCGTGCTCGAGCACCGCATCCAGTTCTGGCGGATGCGCCGCACGCACCTCATGCCCGTCGAGCAGGACGAGCTGCGCAGGCTCGCGCGCTCCGCGCGCATCGAGAGCGCCGACGCGCTCACGCAGCGGTGGCAGGCCGTGCGGCGCGCGGTGCGCACCCTCCACGAGCGCATCTTCTACCGGCCGCTGCTCGGCGCCGTCGCGTCGCTCGGCCACGACGACGTGCAGCTCACCCCCGATGCCGCGCAGCGGCGGCTCAAGGCATCCGGCTACATCGACCCGAAGGGCGCCCTCGGCCACATCGCCGAGCTCACGGGGGGCGTCTCGAGGCGCGCGCAGATCCAGCGCCTGCTGCTGCCGGTGCTGCTGGGCTGGTTCGCCGAGGGCGCGGCGCCCGACATGGGGCTGCTGGCCTTCCGGCGGCTGAGCGAGGCGCTGGGGGAGAGCCCGTGGTTCCTGCGGATGCTGCGCGACTCGCCCGTCGCCGCGCAGCGGCTCACGCGCCTGCTGTCCTCCTCGCGCCTCATCGGCACGCTCATGGAGCGCATCCCCGAGGCGGCGAGCTGGCTCGACAGCGACGAGCAGCTGCGCCCGCGCACCGAGGAGGCGCTGCGCGAGCAGACCGCGGCGATGCTCGCCCGCCACGGCGACGACGTCGACGCGGTGCGCCAGGCGCTTCGCGGGCTGCGGCGCCGCGAGCACCTGCGGGTCGCGATGGCGAGCGCCCTGCAGCAGATCGACGAGAGCGCCGTGGGTGTCGCGCTCACCGCGATCGCCGCCGCGCTCGTCGATGCCGCCGTCGCCCTGCACCGGCCAGCGGGCCTCGAGCTCGCGATCATCACGCTCGGTCGCACGGGCGGCCGCGAGATCGGCTTCGGCAGCGACATCGACGTGATGCACGTCGCGCGCGGCGGCGACGATCCCGTGGCCGCGGCGACCGCCGTCGTGCGGAAGGTGCAGGAGACGCTCGCCGACCCGTCGCTGCCGTTCGAGCTCGACGCGGCGCTGCGCCCCGAGGGCCGCCAGGGCCCGCTCGTGCGCACCCTCGAGAGCTACCGCGCCTACTACGAGCGCTGGTCGGCCCCGTGGGAGGCGCAGGCGCTCCTGCGCGCGCGCCCCTTCGCGGGCGACGCCGCGCTCGCTGCCGAGCTCATGGCGATCATCGACGAGCGCCGCTACCAGGCGGCGTTCCCGGCCTCCGCCGTGCGGGAGGTGCGCCGCATCAAGGCGCGCGTCGAGGCGGAGCGGCTGCCGAAGGGCGCCGACCGCCGGCGGCACCTGAAGCTCGGCGACGGCGCGCTGAGCGACGTCGAGTGGCTCGTGCAGCTGCTGCAGCTGCAGCACGCGGCCCGTGAGCCGAGCCTGCGCACGCCCTCGACGCTCGAGGCGCTCGCCGCCGCCGTGCGCGCCGGGCTGCTCTCCGATCGCGACGCGGCAGTGCTGCGCGCCGCGTGGGTGCTCGCGACCCGGCTCCGCAACGCGCTCGCGCTCGCCCGCGCCCGGTCGATCGACGTGCTGCCCGAGGACCGCGCGGAGCTCGAGGCCGTCGCGCGGCTCGTGGGCATGCCCGCGGGCTCGGCGGCGGCGCTCGAGGAGCAGTACCTCGCGACCACGCGTCGCGCGCGCCGCGTCTTCGACCGCCGCTTCTTCGAGGGCTGACCTGCCGCCCTCGCGAACGCGGCAGGGACTCCGGAAGCTCCCAAGCAGCGGGCCTATGGTGGCCGGATGCTCTTCATCTTCGGCGGCGGCTCCAAGCAGCGCGACCTCGGCCCGGGTCAGACCCGCACGTGCCCGCGCTGCCACAACACGACGGTGTGGTCGCGCGTGGCCGAGTCGAAGCAGGTCTCGCTGTTCTTCATCCCGGTCGCCCGCTGGGGCCGCCGGGAGTTCGAGGTGTGCGGCATCTGCGGCACCGCCGTGGAGGTCTGAGCCGCCGGCCGCGAGGCGAGGCCCCGGCCGCGCCGACCGCCCACGCGGGCACGCAGAGGGGCCGGGTCCCCCCGAAGGAACCCGGCCCCCGTCTGCGGGCGCTCTCGCGCGGGTGCGTCAGACGCCGTAGTAGAGCTCGAACTCGTACGGGTGCGGACGCTGCGCCATCGGCAGGATCTCGTTCTCGCGCTTGTAGGCGATCCACGTGTCGATGAGGTCCTTGGTGAACACGTTCCCCTCGAGCAGGAACTCGTGGTCCTGCTCGAGCGCGACGAGCGCCTCCTCGAGCGAGCCCGGCACCTGCGGGATGCCCCTGGCCTCCTCGGGGGGCAGCTCGTAGAGGTCCTTGTCGACGGGCTCGTGCGGCTCGATGCGGTTGCGGATGCCGTCGAGGCCGGCCATCATCTGCGCGGCGAACGCGAGGTACGGGTTCGAGGCGGCGTCCGGTGCGCGGAACTCGATGCGCTTCGCCTTCGGGTTCGAGCCCGTGATGGGGATGCGGATCGCGGCAGAGCGGTTGCCGGCCGAGTAGACGAGGTTGACGGGCGCCTCGAAGCCCTTCACGAGGCGGTGGTACGAGTTGATCGACGGGTTCGTGAACGCGAGCACCGCCGGGGCGTGCGCGAGCAGGCCGCCGATGTACCAGCGAGCGGTGTCGGAGAGGTTGCCGTAGCCGTGCTCGTCGAAGAAGAGCGGCTTGCCGTCGAGCCACAGCGACTGGTGCGTGTGCATGCCCGAGCCGTTGTCGCCGAAGAGCGGCTTCGGCATGAACGTGGCCGTCTTGCCCCACTCCTCGGCCGTGTTCTTGACGATGTACTTGAACGCGAGGATCTCATCCGCCGCCTTCACCATCGTGTTGAAGCGGTAGTTGATCTCTGCCTGGCCGCCCGAGCCCACCTCGTGGTGGCTGCGCTCGACCTGCAGGCCGATCGCCTCGAGCTTGAGCACGATGTCGTCGCGCAGGTCGGCCTGCTTGTCGACGGGGGAGACGGGGAAGTAGCCGCCCTTGAACGGCGTCTTGTTGCCGAGGTTGCCGCCCTCCTCGGAGCGGCCGGAGTTCCAGGCGCCCTCCTCGGAGTCGACCGCGTAGAACGCGCCCTGGGGCTTGGTCTCGTAGCGCACGTCGTCGAAGACGTAGAACTCGGCCTCGGGCGCGAAGAACGCCGTGTCGGCGATGCCCGTCGAGGCGAGGTACTGCTCGGCCTTGTGCGCGACCTGGCGCGGGTCGCGGTGGTAGATCTCGCCCGTGCGCGGGTTGTAGATGTCGAAGATCATCACGAGCGTCTTCGCGTCGCGGAACGGGTCGATGTAGGCCGTCGTGACGTCGGGGATCAGCTGCAGGTCGGACTCGTGGATGTCGGCGAAGCCGCGGATCGACGAGCCGTCGAAGAGCTGGCCGACGCTGAAGAACTCCTCGTCGACGGTCGACGCGGGGATGTTGAAGTGCTGCTGCACACCGGGGAGGTCGGTGAAGCGGATGTCGAGGAAGCGCACCTCCTCGTCCTTGATGTAGGCGAGGACCTCGGAGGAATCCTTGAACATGGTGCTCCTGACTTGTGGCTTCGGGGTGGGCGTTGCGCCGTGACCTCGACGCTACGCGGGAGCCGTTGCCCGTCGGTGACGCCGATGTTTCGGCGGTGTTACGTCAGCGCGGCCGGCCGGGCCGCACGCGACGGGGGTCGATGCCCTTGGGGATCGGCAGGTTCGACTGCCCGAGGGAGGTGAGGCGGTTGGCGACGGCCATGACCTCGGCGCGCGTGAGCGTCTTCTTGAGCTTGCGCATCGTGCGGGTGAGCTTGCGCAGCTCGAGCGACGAGTCGGGGCCGATCTCGACGACATGGATGGGCACGTTGGGCACGATGCGCTTCACCTTGCGCTGCTCGTCGCCGAGGATGCGCGCGACCCGCTGCCTCGGCCCCTCGGCGATGAGCACGACGCCGGGCTTGCCGACGGCGCGGTAGACCGCGTCCTGCGTCTTGGGGTTGACGCCCACGGGCATCTCGCTCGTGGTCCAGTTGCCGCGCAGGCCGTTCTTCAGCACCGCGCCGACCGCGCCGGGTCGTCCCTCGATCTGCGCGAACGCGATCTTCTCGGCGCGGCGCGTGAGCGTCATCATCATGAGCATCAGGCCGATGAGCACGCCCGAGATGATCCACAGCACCAGGAACAGCGGCTCCTGGCGGAAGACGATCGCGAGCACCGTGATGACGATGATCGGCCCGAAGAATGCCAGCAGCATGAGCGGCAGCGCCAGCTTGTCGTTCTCGCGGGTCATCGTGAAGATGGACCACATCGTCTTGAGCCTGCCGGGCTCCTTCTCGCTGTCGCGTGCCATGCCGTCCAGGATACCGGCGCGACGCGCACTCGCTCTCCACAGCCAGGCCCCGAGCACCGCTCGCGCCACGGCCGGCGCTGGCATGGTCCGAGGCGTGGACGACGAGGCAGCGACGATCGCGGGTCATCGGCTCGTGCGGGCCGTGCGGCGCGACGCGGAGCGCGAGGTGTGGGTGGCCGCCGATGCGGCGGGCGACGGCGTCGAGCTGCATCGCAGCCTGCCCGGCGGCGAGGCGGCGCTCGCGCGCGAGGCCGAGGCCCTGCTCGCGGCCGGGCATCCGCACCTCGTGCCGATCCTCGACGTCGCGGTCGACGCGGGCGTCGTGCTCGTGCGCCCGCTCGTGCCGCACGACCTCGCCGCCTGGCTCGTGCACCGGCTCGCCCCGGCGCCGGGAGAGGCGGTGACGGCGCTCGCGCCCGTCGCCGCGGCGCTCGGCGC
>JAPSIA010000029.1 GCA_031179215.1 Agrococcus sp. | reverse complement strand
CCGCCTCCTCCGCCTCGTCGAGGTCGGCGACGTCGACGTCGAGGTGCATCTGCTGGGGCAGCTGCTGCCCGGGCCAATCCGGGGCGCGGAAGTCGTCGACGCCCTGGAAGCTCAGCTCCCGGCCGCCGCCGTCGCCGATGGTGGCCCACGTCTGATCGGATTCGGGATCGACCTTCCAGCCCAGCAGCGCGGCGTAGAACTGTGCGAGCGCCTGCGGGTCGGGGCAGTCGATGACGGCCTGCGGGTTCCGTGCGATAGCCATGGCCCGCACGCTACGGGACGCGTCGCCGGCGCGGAACCCCGCGGAGCCGCCCTCGCACCGCGCGGCCAGGTGGCACCCAGCGGACGGTCAGAAGCCGTGCACGAGCGGGAAGATCGGCAGCTCGGCCGGGTGGTGCGCGTGCACGATGACGAGGAAGACCACCGCGTCGAACAGCAGGTGCACGGCCACGACGTAGAAGAGGTTCTTCGTCCACGAGAAGATCGCGCCCTGCACGAGCGCGAACGGGATCGTCAGCAGCGGCCCCCACGACTGGTAGCCGAGCTCCCACAGGAACGAGACGAAGATGCCCGCCTGCAGCAGGTTCGCGAGCCACGGCCGGAAGTGCCGCAGCAGCAGCGTGTAGACGGTGCAGATGAAGAACAGCTCGTCCCACAGGCCCACCGCGTTCACGCCCATGAACAGGCGCGCGATCATGTCCCACTCCTCGACCGCGGGCCAGTTGCGATAGACGCCGGAGGTGAGGAAGTAGAACGGCAGGATGAGGTAGGCGAGGAAGATGACGACGACGAGGTACGTCCACATCCGCCGCGTCCAGCGGCCGCCGGCCCACGGGAAGCGGATCGCGTGATCCTTGAACCCCCAGCGCGTGACCGCGTAGGGGATGAGCACGGCGCCCCCGAGCGCGATCGTGAAGCGCAGGATGCCGGCGTCGGAGAGGTCGGCGTGCAGCGAGATCGTCGAGATCCACGTGAGCGCGATCGCGATGAGCGCGAGGTCCTGCCCGAGCCTGCGCGACGCTCCCGCTCGGTCGGTGAGGATGCCGCCGATGACGCCGACGACGAGCGGCAGGTAGCCCCAGTCGCTCAGCACCCAGAACAGCAGCACCGCGCCGAGCGTGACGAGCGCGGCGGGCACGATCGCGATCGGCCGCGTGGTGGTGCCTGCTGCCGCGATGGTCACGGCACCAGCCTACGGTCGCGCGCCCGAGCATCCGCCGTCATCCGCTCGGATGATCCCGGCTCCCACGCTCGATGCAAAGGCGCCCCACGCCGGGCCCGGAGCCGCTCGGATGGGAGCATGCAGACCAACCGACTCGACGCACACCAGCTCACCCATACCTACGGCGAGGGCAACGCGGCGGCGCCCGCGCTCGCCGACGTCTCGCTCACCATCGGCGCGGACGGCCCCGAGGCCGTCGCGATCATGGGCCCCTCCGGCTCGGGCAAGTCGACCCTCCTGCACGTGCTCGCCGGCATCGTCGCTCCCGCCGACGGCCGCGTCGTGTGGCGCGGGCAGGATCTCGCGACCATGCGCGACGGCCAGCGCACCAAGCTGCGCCGCAGCGACTTCGGCTTCGTCTTCCAGTCGGGGCAGCTGCTGCCCGAGCTGCCGGCGGTCGAGAACGTCGCGCTGCCGCTCATGCTCGGCGGCGGCTCGCGCGCCGCGGCGGAGGCCGCCGCGGGCGCGCTGCTCAACCGGCTCGGGCTCGGCGGCATGCTGCACCGCCGCCCCGGCGAGCTCTCCGGCGGCCAGGCGCAGCGCGTCGCCATCGCGCGCGCGCTCGTCGGCAGCCCCGGCATCGTCTTCGCCGACGAGCCCACCGGCGCGCTCGACCGCTCGACCGGGCAGGCCGTGATGGCGCTGCTCATCGGTGCGACGCTCGGCCACGGGGCCTCGCTCGTGGTCGTCACGCACGACCCCGAGGTCGCCGCGGCGTGCTCGCGCGTCATCCGGCTCGAGGACGGCCGCATCGTCAGCGACGGCCCCGCGGCCCCGCGCGAGGCCGGGCACGCGCCCGCGGTGGAGCACCGGCCGGCCGCCGCGCCGGCAGCATCCGAGTGGCCCGTCACGACGCCGGGACCGAGCGGGGCGACGGTCGCGAGCGGCCGCTGGGGCGCGCAGGCGCCGCAGCACCCCGCGCCCTACGGCGCGCCGGAGCACCCTGCGCCCGCGTCGTACGGCGCGGTCCGCAGCGAGCAGCGCATCGAGAACCCGATGCAGGCGTGGATCCAGCAGAGCCACTCCGCGCACGTCGCCCCCCACGGCCTCGCGCGCGGCGCGGAGGCGGCACGATGACCGCGGTGCGGCTGTGGTGGCGCCTGCTGCGCGCCACCGGTCCTCGCGCGACCGACGTGCTGAGCGCGACGGCGTTCGCGTTCGCGACCGCGGCGCTGCTCGCCGTGCTGGGCGGCGTCAACGCGTTCCGCGTGCGGCTCGAGACCGGCGTCGTCGACCCGGCGGATGGCGGGTTCATCCTCACCCTCGCCTTCGTCGCGGCGGCGCTGCTCCTGCCCGCCGTCTGGACGCTCGCGCAGGCTGCCGTCCGGCTCGCGATCGCGCGCCGCGACGATCGGCTCGCCGCGCTGCGGCTCGCGGGCGCGACGCGCGGCCAGGTGACGGCGATGGCCCTGTTCGACGCCGTCGCCCAAGCGCTCGTCGGCGTGCTCGTGGGCGCGATGCTCGCGCTCGCGGTGACGCCGGGCATCGCGCGCATCGAGTTCCAGGGGATCCCGTTCACGGTCGGCGAGCTGCTGCCGCCCGCGTGGGTGTGGATCGCGGCTGCAGGTGCCGTCGTCGGCATCGCGCTCGTCGCCGCGCTGGCGTCGCTCCAGCGCGTGCACGTGACGCCCCTCGGCGTCGCGCAGCGCGTGGCCGAGAAGCGGCTGTCGCTGTGGCGCGTCGCCGGCTTCGGCCTCGCGGTCGCCGCCTACGTCGCGCTCGTCGTGCTCGACCTCATCCCGGTCGAGATGTCGGTCATGATCGTGCTGCTGTCGATCGTCGTGCTCTCGTACGCGCTCATCGGGCCGCTCGCCATCCAGGGCATCGCGTGGCTCGTCGCGAAGGGTGCGCAGCGCCCGGCGACGCTGCTCGCGGCCCGCCGCGTCGTCGACGACCCGCGCGGCGCCTTCAACGTCGTCGGCGCGATGGCGATCGCCGTCATGGCGGGAGGCTTCGCCTCGCTCGCGCCCGCCATGGCAGCGCCCGGCGACGCGCTCGCGACCGACATGGCCACGGGTGCCGCGCTCACGATCGCGATCGCGGGCGTGCTCGGCGCGGTGCTCGCCGGCATCGCGCAGTCGGCCAAGGTGCTCGACCAGCGGCGCGAGCACCAGGCGATGCACCGGATGGGCATCGACCTGCAGGTCATGCGCGGCGCGATCGTGCGGCAGGTGACGCTGCCGCTGCTCGTCGGCGTCGGCGGGGCGGCGGGGCTCGCGCTCGTGCTGATCCTGCCGAGCTTCATGATCTGGATGCAGAGCCCGAGCTCGGTGCTCACGTGGGCGCTCATGGCAGCCGGCGCCGTCGTGGTGACCCTCGGGGCGACGGCGTGCGCGCTGCCGCTCGTGCGCCGCGTCGCGACGGAGACCGCGGCCGCCTGACGGCCCGCGTGCGGCCCGTGCCGCCCCGCGATACACGAAGCCGACCTCGAATCACCACGTGGACCCGAGATCCAGGGTCCGCCCGGCGGTTCGGGGTCCGCGCACGGGTGCGAGCGCTGTTGCCCGCTAGCGGGCGGGCAGCAGCGGCAGGACGTCCTCGGCGAGCTGCTCGAGGAAGCGGCGCTGGTCATGGCCGGGGCCGTGGAAGACGAGGTGCGTGAAGCCGAGCTCGGCGTAGTGGCCGATCGCGCCCGCGACCGCCGCGGCATCGGACCCCACGATCCAGCGCTTCGCGACCTGCTCGATCGGCAGCTCGTCGGCGAGCCGCTGCATCTCGATCGGGTCGTGCACGGCGTGCTTCTGCTCCTGCGAGAGCGAGAGCGCGCCCCAGAAGCGGGTCTGCTCGAGCGCCCGGTCGGCGTCGCGGTCGTACGAGACCTTGATCTCGATCATGCGATCGACCTCGGCCGCGTCGCGGCCCGCGCGCTCGAGCCCCTCCTCGAGGTTCGCGACGATCGTGTCGCGGTAGTACTCGTCGCCCTTGCCCGAGGTGCAGATGTGGCCGTCGGCGAAGCGCGCGGCGTAGCGCGTCGTGGCGGGGCCGCCGCCGGCGACGTAGATGGGGATGGGGTGCTCGGGCCGGTCGTAGATCGTCGCGCCGTGCGTGGCGTAGAAGTCGCCCTCGAACTCCACGCGCTCCTCGCTCCACAGCCGGCGGATGAGCCGCACCGCCTCGCGCAGCCGCGCGAAGCGCTCGCCGAGCTCAGGCCACTCGACGCCGATGATCTGCTCGTTGAGCGCCTCCCCCGTGCCGACGCCGAGGATGAGGCGCCCGGGGTGCACCTGCCCGAGCGTCGCGAACTGCTGCGCGACGACCGCCGGGTGGTAGCGCAGGGTCGGCGTGAGCACCGAGGTGCCCAGCACGATCCGCTCGGTGCGCTCAAGCGCCATGCCGAGCCACGCGACGGCGTTGGGCGCGTGCCCCTCGTCGTGCCGCCACGGCTGGAGGTGGTCGCTGATGAACGCGCTGTCGAGGCCCGCCTGCTCGGCGAGCCGCACGAGCTCGAGCAGCTCGGCGGGGCTGAACTGCTCGGCGCTGGCCTTGTATCCGTACCGCATGCGGCCAGTCAAGCAGGCCCGGGCCACGCGGGGCGCGAGCGAGCCGCTAGACCCGCAGCGCGAGCATCTCGGCGTCGGGCATGCCGAAGCGGTGCGCGGTGATCGAGACCGACTGCTCGCGCACGAACGGCAGCAGCTCGATGCGGCCCTCCGTCGTCACCGGCGCGTCGTAGACGGCGACGGCGACGTCGCCCGCGAGCGCCGCCCGCAGGCCGGGATCGGTGCCCACGAGGCGGATGCGGCGCAGCGGCTCGGTCACGCGCGTGAGTCCGAGCGCGTCCTCGTTCACGACGGGCCCCTGCACCGCGCCCGCGGCGATGCGCGCGTGGAACTGCGCGTCGGTCTCCTCGACGAGCTCCTCGATCCGCAGGTGCGGGATCGGCTGGCGCGAGAGGTTGACGATGCCGCCGGGCACCTCGACGGCGCTCGAGAGGCGCACGATCGCGCGCGTGCGCGCGGCGGCGGCGAGCAGCCGCACGAGGTCGGCGACCGAGCCGTCGTCGGCGACCCGGATGAGCACGTCCGCCGGGCGGTAGCGGAGCACGTTGCGCTCGACGCCGAGCTCGGCGACGTCGCGCGAGCGGCCGAACTCCTCCTCCCACGCGCGCTGGTCGCTGTTGGCCCCCGCGCGCACGCGGTCGAACTCGAGGAAGTCGAGCGCCGGCGTCGCTGCCTCGATGAGCTCGGCGACGCGCTTGTCGAGCCCGTGGAGCCGCACGGAGGCGCGGGGGCCGCGCTCGACGGGCTCCCAGTCGACGAGCGTCGCGAGGTGGTTGGGACCGCCGGCGCTCGCGGCGGGGCCGACCTGCGCGCGCTTCCAGCCGCCCGTCAGCTGCCGACCCACGACCGAGCCCGTCGTCGCGCGGTTGACGAAGAGGCTGCCGGCGCGCGCCTCCTCGAGCCACTGCGCCACTTCGCCCGCGTCGAGCGAGTGGATGGCGGCGGAGCGCGCGAGCTCGGTCGCGTTCTGCACCTCGATCGCCTCGTCGAGCGTGTCGACCTCGATGAGCGAGAGGTGCGGCCCGAAGATCTCGGTGCGGTGCGCGAACGAGCCCGGCTCGACCGCATCGCGGATGCCGGGCGACCAGAGCCTGCCTGCGGCATCCAGCTGCCGGGGCTCGAGCAGCCACTCCTCCTCGTCCTCGAGGGTCGTGAGCGCACGCAAAAGGTCGCCGGAGGCGGGCTCGATGAGCGGGCCGACGTGCGTCCGGGCATCGAGCGGAGACCCGACCCGCAGCGTCGTCGCCGCGTCGACGAGCTGCCGTCGGAAGCGCTCCGAGTCGCCCACGGTATCGACCATGATGACGACGGATGCTGCCGAGCAGTGCTGGCCGGCGCGACCGAAGGCGCTGCGCACGATGTCGGCTGCCGCGAGCTCGAGATCGGCCGAGGGCGTGACCACGATCGCGTTGACGCCGCCCGTCTCGGCCAGGAGCGCACGGTCGGGCCGCCACGACGCGAAGCGCGACGCCGTCTCGAGCGAGCCGGTCAGCAGCACGCGGCCCACCGCGGGGTGCGCGATGAGCTGCTGCGAGACCGGGCCGTCGGGCACGTCGCACAGCACGAGCACGTCGCGCGGCACGCCCGCCTCCCACAGCGCCTCGGCGACGACGGCCGCGCACCGGTGCGCTTGCGGCGCGGGCGCCAGGATGACGGCGGAGCCGGTCGCGAGCGCCGCGGTCACCCCGCTCGCGGGCACGGCGACGGGCGAGCTCCACGGCGGCGCGACGACGGTGAGCGCGACCGGCTTGGGCCGCGCGTCCTCGACGCGCTCGAGCTGCATCGCCTGCTCGGCGGCATGGCGGGCGAAGTCGATCGCCTGCGACACCTCGTGGTCGGCCTCGCCGATCGTCGAGCCCGTCTCGACCATCATGATCTCGACGAGCCGCCCGCGGTAGGCGCCGAGCGCCTCGGCGGCGTCGCGCAGCACCCGCGCGCGCGCCTCGGCGCCGAGCGCGGCCCATCCGTCGCTCGCCTGCGCGGCGCGGTCGATGCGGCGCTCGAGGGTCGGCCAGTCGTCGATGCGGTTGAGCCCGAGCGTGCGCAGGCCAAGCTCGCTGCTGCCGGCGCGCTGCACGATGTGCCGGGCCCAGTCGCGATTGGCGGCGAGCGCGGGGTCGGTGTCGGGCTCGTTCGCGAAGCCTGCCGGATGCGCCATGGACGCCTGCAGGTCGCCCAGCCGGTCCTGCGTGCGGTTCGGGCGCGGCGGGCGTCCTCCGAGGTCGGCGTCCTCCCGGGCCAGCAGCGCGATCGAGGCGAGGAAGCGGTCGCGCTCGCGATCGAGGACGGCCGGGTCGTCGAGCTCGAACATGCTCGACATGAAGTTCGCCCCCGCGGCGTGCTCCTCGAGGCGGCGGATGAGGTAGGTCGCGGCCGCGTCGAACTGGTCGGGCTGGACGACGGGTGCCGAGAGCACGAGGTTGGGCAGCACCTCGCGGACGGCGGCGCGGTGGTCGGCGGCCATGCCGAGCAGCATCTCGGCGTCGACGCGCTGGTGCGTGCCGTGGTGCCTCGCGAGCTCTGCCGCGTAGGCGAGGTCGAAGAGGTTGTGGCTCGCGACGCCGAGCCGCACGGCGAAGGCGTTGTCGGGCGCGAGCGCCTCGCGCAGCACGCGCTTGAAGTTCGCGTCGGTCGCCTCCTTCGAGGGCAGCACGGCGAGCGGCCAGCCGTGCAGGCGCGCATCGACGCGCTCCATCGCGAGTCCGGCGCCCTTGACGAGCCGCACCTTGATGCCCGCGCCGCCCTGGGCGCGACGCTCCTTCGCGAACGCCGCGAGCCTGCGGTAGGCGGCGAGCGCCTCGGGCAGGTAGGCCTGCACGACGATGCCCGCCTCGAGCCGCGCGAGCTCCGGCCGGCTCAGGAGCCGCTCGAAGACGGCGAGCGCCAGGTCGAGGTCGCGGTACTGCTCCATGTCGAGCGTGACGACCTTCGGCGCGGTCGACTGCGCGGCGAGGCGGTACAGCGGCAGCAGCCGCTCGGCGACGCGGTCGACGGTCTCCTCGAACGCCCACGGCTGCAGCTGCGGCGCCATCGTCGAGACCGTGACCGAAACCCCGTCGACGTCGTCGCGCTCGAGCAGCGCCACCGTGGCCTCGAGTCGCGCCGCCGCCTCCTCCTCGCCCAGCACGGCCTCGCCGAGCAGGTTGAGGTCGACGCGCGTGCCGTCCTCGCGCAGCCGCGCGAGCGGCTTCGCGAGGCGGCCCGGCGTCGCGTCGATGACGAGGTGGGAGACGATCTCGCGCATCGCCTTCTTGACCATGGGGATGATGAGCTTCGGGCTCACGATGCCGAAGCCGCCGCCGAGCGTGACCCCGAGCTTCAGGTACCAGTCGAGGAATCCGGGGATGTCGCGGCTGAGCTCCTCGAAGTTGCGGGCGCTCACCTTCGGGTCCTCGGGGCGGATGACCTTGTCGACGAAGCCGATGGCGAAGTCGAGGCCCTCGGGGTCCTTGAGCAGGCCGGCGAGGCGCTCCTCCGCCTTGTCTCGCCCCTTCTCACGGCCCTCGCCCGAGCGGGCGAGCCAGCCGCGCACGCGCTCGATCGCGGCGAGGGCGAAGGCGTCGTCGGTCTGCGGCTGCGCGGCGGGCGCGGCGGGCGCTGCGGTGCTCGGCTGCGGCGGCCGCGCGGCGGTCGCCGGGCTGGGCGCGACGCGCGCGGCCTCGGCGGGCGGCGGCTGGGGCTCCCGTCGCCGCTCCGCCGCCGGCTGCTCCGGCTCGGGCGGATGGCTGGGCGCGGCGCGCTCGGGCGCGTCCGGCGGCGGTGCGGTCCCGCGCACCCCGGCCTCGGCCTCCGCCTCCGCCTCCGCCGCGAGGCTCCATCCGCGCACCGATGGCGCGTCGGCCGGCGACGCCGCTGGCCCCGGCTGCTCGCTCGATCCGACCGGCTCGGTCGCCTCGGGCTCGGCGACGGGCTCCGGCGCGGCGGGCGCGCTCGCCGGCTCCGCCGGCAGGACGGGCCGGGGCGCGTCGGGCGCCCGCGACGGCTCCGGCTGCCGCGCGGCCGACGTCGCTCGCAGCTCCTCGCGCAGCGTCACGGCGTCCATCTGCACCGTCGGCGCTTCGCCCACCTCGCTCGAGAGCGACCAGCCCGAGGCAGGCGGCTCGGCCGGCCGCGCGCCCCCCGGCGCCTGCACCGGCTCGTAGGGCCGCAGCGCCGCCGCCCACGTGGCGTCGTCGATCTCGAACGCCGGCCCCGAGTCGAGCCGCGCGCGCATCGTCGCGGGAGCGTCGGCATCCGACTCCTCCGCGTCCGCCGCGACCTGCTCGTCGACGACCTCGAGCGGCTCGTCGAGCCCGAGCTGGCGCAGCTCGGCGTCGCGCTCGTCGCGCGCTCGCGCCTCGTCGACGCCCGCCTCGCCCGGCGCGCGCTCCCGGTCCGCCCGCTCGATGCCCTCGGCGATGAGGGCATCGAAGTCGTCGTCCCTGGACTGCTCGGTCATGCCGCATATCGTATGCGTGGAGGGCGCGGCCTTCCCTGGCGGAGGGCCGTGGCGCCCTGCCCCGATCGAGGAGGATCCGCATGGCCAACGATCGCCCCACCGTCGCCATCATCGGCGGCGGCCACAACGGCCTCACGGCGGCCGCCTACCTCGCTCGGGCCGGTGTCGCCGTCACGGTGCTCGAGCGCCTGCCGCACGTCGGCGGCGCCGCCGTCTCGACGCACGGCTTCGCCGGGCTCGACGCGCGCCTCTCGCGCTACAGCTACCTCGTGAGCCTGCTGCCCGAGCGCATCATCCGCGACCTCTCGCTCGACGTGCGGCTCGCCCGTCGCCGCACGTCGAGCTACACGCCCGTGCCGGAGGGCTTCGGCCCTCCCGGTCGCGGGCTGCTCGTCGACGCGACCGACGAGGCCGCGACCCGGGCCTCGTTCGCCGGGATCGGGGCGGCGGAGGACGCCGATGGGTTCGCGCGCTTCTTCGAGCGCACGTCGCGGCTCGCCGCGACCCTGTTCCCCACCCTCACCGGGCCGCTCCCGACCGCGAGCGCCGTCCGCGAGGCCGCGGGCGCAGCATCCGCGTGGTCCGAGGTCGTCGACGCGCCCATCGCCGACGCGATCGAGCGCGCCGTCTCGCACGACCTCGTGCGCGGCGTGATCGCGACCGACGCGCTCATCGGCACGTTCGCGGCGCTCGACGACCCCGGGCTCGAGCAGAACCGGTGCCTGCTCTACCACGTGATCGGCGGCGGCACGGGCGACTGGAACGTGCCCATCGGCGGCATGGGGCGCGTGAGCGGCGAGCTCGAGGCGGCCGCGCGCGCCGCGGGTGCGACGATCCTCACCGGTGTGACCGTGACGCGCGTGACGCCCGACGGCGAGGTCACGTGGGAGGAGCGCGTCGGCGGGCTGCCGATGGGCTCCGAGGGGCTGCGGACGGGCACCGAGCTGACGGCGGAGTTCGACCTCGTGCTCTCGGCCGTCGCGCCGCACGTGCTCGCGGGCCTGCTGGGGCCGGAGGGCGACGCGGTGCCGCGGCCCGAGGGCGCGCAGGTGAAGGTCAACATGCTGCTCGAGCGGCTGCCGCGGCTGCGCGAGGGCATCGCTGTCGAGGCGGCGTTCGGCGGCACCTTCCACGTCAACGAGTCCTACGCGCAGCTCGGCGCCGCCCACGCCGCGGCGCTCGACGGCCGCATCCCCGAGCCCTTGCCGTGCGAGATCTACTGCCACTCGCTCACCGACCCGACGATCCTGGGCGACGACCTGCGCGCATCCGGCGCGCAGACGCTCACGGCCTTCGGGCTGCAGGTGCCCGACCGGCTGCTGTCGTGGGAGACGAACGAGCGCACGCGCGACGAGCTCGAGCGCGCGGTGCTCGCATCGATCGACTCGGTGCTCGCCGAGCCGATCGCCCCGCTGCTCATGGAGGGCGCGCGCGGGCCGGCGATCGAGACGAAGACGACCCTCGACATCGAGGACGCGCTCGCGATGCCGGGCGGCCACATCTTCCACGGCCCGCTGTCGTGGCCGTGGCTCGAGGAGCCTGCCGCCTCGGCCGCCGAGGCGTGGGGCGTCGAGACGCGGCATCCTCGGATCCTCCTGGCCGGCTCGGGCGCGCGCCGCGGCGGGGCCGTCTCGGGCATCGGCGGGCACAACGCGGCGCACGCGGCGCTCGAGCTGCTCGCCGACCGGCTGCGCTGACGCGGCCCCTCAGCCGCGGAAGGCGGGAAGCCCCGTGATGCGCTCGCCGAGGATGAGCGTGTGCACCTCGTCGGTGCCCTCGTAGGTGCGCACCGACTCGAGGTTGCTCGCGTGCCGCATGGGCGAGTGCTCGAGCGTGATGCCGTTGCCGCCGAGCACCGCGCGAGCGGCGCGCGCGACGTCGATCGCGATGCGGGTGTTGTTGAGCTTCGCGACCGAGATCATGTGGTGCTCGAGCGTGCCGGCGTCCTTGCGGCGACCGAGGTGCAGGGCGAGCAGCTGCGCCTTCTGGATCTCGAGCGCCCAGTCGACGAGCTTCTGCTGCGTGAGCTGGTAGCCCGCGAGCGGCCTGCCGAACTGCATGCGCTCCTGCGCGTAGGCGAGCGCCGCGTCGAAGCTGTCGCGAGCGGCGCCGACCGCGCCCCACGCGATGCCGTAGCGCGCCTCGTTGAGGCACGAGAAGGGGCCGCTGAGGCCCTTCGCGCCCGGCAGCATCGCGTCGAGCGGCACGCGCACGCCCTCGAGCGCGATGTCGCACTGGATCGAGGCGCGCATCGAGAGCTTCTGCCCGATCGGGGTCGCCGTGAAGCCGGGGGTGTCGGTCGGCACGAGGAAGCCGCGCACGCCCTCCTCGGTCGCCGCCCAGATGACGGCGAGGTGCGCGATCGAGGCGAGGCCGATCCAGCGCTTGGCGCCGTCGATGACCCACTCGTCGCCCTCGCGCCGAGCCGTCGTGCGCATGCTCGAGGGGTCGGAGCCCGCCGTCGGCTCGGTGAGGCCGAAGCAGCCGATCACCTCGCCCGCGGCCATGCGCGGCAGCCACGCCTCGCGCTGCTCCTCAGAGCCGTGCTTGGCGATCGCCGACATCGCGAGCGAGCCCTGCACCGACACGAAGGTGCGGATGCCGCTGTCGCCCGCCTCGAGCTCCTGCATCGCCAGGCCGTACTCGACCGCGCTGCGCCCCGCGCATCCATGGCCGTGCAGGTGCATGCCGAGCAGCCCGAGCTCTGCCATCTCCGGCACGAGCTCGACGGGGAAGACGCCCGCCTCGAACCAGTCGGCGATGTGCGGGCGGATGCGCCGGTCGACGAACGAGCGCACGGTGTCGCGCACCTCCCGCTCGCGGTCGGTCAGCTCGTCGTCGATCCGCATGAGATCGCTCGCGCTGCGCGCGGCGGTGGCGTCGATGGTCACGGGTCCTCCTCGATCGCTCGCCAGTCTGGCGCAGCGCGGGGCCCGCCGCGCGATCGGTGCCGAAGCGGGATGGATCGATGCGGGTGCGGCATCACCGGCACGCTCGCGGGCGCGGCCAAGCGAGGCTGGATCGCATGACCGCTGCCGCCGCCACCGACCGCTTCGGCCCACGCCTCGACGGGCCGCTGGCCGGGATCGTCGTCGCCGATCTCAGCCGCGTGCTCGCGGGCCCCTACGCGACGATGCTGCTCGCCGATCTCGGCGCCCTCGTGATCAAGGTCGAGAGCCCGGCCGGCGACGACACGCGGCGCTGGCGCCCGCCGATCGCCGGCGACGAGAGCACCTACTTCCTCGCCGCCAACCGCGGCAAGCACTCGATCGCGCTCGACTTCGCCGACCCCGAGCAGCTCGCGATCGCGCACCGCATCGTCGAGCGCGCGGACGTCGTGGTCGAGAACTTCCGACCGGGGAGCCTGCGCCGCTTCGGGCTCGACGCCGAGGCGCTGCGGGCCGCGCGCCCCGAGCTCATCTACGCGTCGATCACCGGGTTCGGCGCGGCTGGCGGCGCGGACCTGCCCGGCTACGACCTGCTCGCTCAAGCGGTCTCCGGTCTCATGTCGGTCACCGGGGATCCGGATGGCGCGCCGACGAAGGTCGGCGCCGCCCTCGTGGACGTCGTGACGGGCCTGCACGCGGCCACGGGCATCCTCGCCGCCCTCCACGCTCGCTCGGCGACGGGCGTCGGTGACCGCATCGAGGTCAACCTGCTCTCGTCGATCCTGTCGGGGCTCGCGAACCAGGCCTCGGCCGTCGTGGCGGGCGGCGTCGTGCCGCGGCGCATGGGCAACGCGCATCCGAGCCTCGCGCCGTACGAGCCGTTCCCCACCGCCGATCGGAGCCTCGTCATCGCGGTCGGCAACGATCGGCAGTTCGAGCGCCTGTGCGCGGCGCTCGGCATCCCGGCGGTCGCCGACGACGAGCGCTTCGCGACCATGCCGGCCCGCAACGCCCACCGCGACGCGCTCCGCGCCGTGCTCGTCGAGCGGCTGCGCACGCGGTCGGCGGATGCGTGGTTCGCGGTGCTGCGCGAAGCCGGCGTGCCGAGCGGGCCGATCCAGGACGTCGCCGGCGGCGTGCGCCTCGCCGAGCAGCTCGGACTGGCGCCCGTGGCGATGGCGGGCCCCGCGGGCGCGGCGGTGCCGACCGTGCGGCACCCGGTCGCCTTCGAGCGCGCGCGGATCGACTACTCGCAGGCGCCGCCGGCGCTCGACGCCGACCGCGAGCGCGTGCTGCGCTGGCTCGAGGACGCGTAGCCGACCGGCTCAGCCGAGCTCGGGGAACACGCGGCCGGCGATCTGCACGAGCGCCTCGACCGCGGGCTCCGTGCCCTCGCCGCGCCACGCGAGCCGCACCGCGACCGCGCCGAGGTCGGCCGCGAGCGGGCGGAACTCGACGCCGCGCGCGGGCAGGTTGTCGCGCACCCCCGAGAACGTCAGCCCGATGCCCTCGCCCGCATCGATGAGCAGGAGCTCGGTCGCCGAGTCGGGCGCGGTGTGCACGATGCGGGGCACGAAGCGGCCCTGCACGCCGAGCAGGTGCAGCCGGTTGGAGAGCGTCGCGCCGCTGCCGCCGGGCAGCACGACCCATCGCTCCTCCGCGAGGTCGGCGGGACGGAGCTCGCTCCGCCGCGCGAGGCGGTGGCTCGTCGGCAGCGCGACGAGCAGCGACTCCCGGGCGACGACGCGCGCGGCGATATCCCGCGGCAGGAAGTCCCAGCGTCCGATGACCGCGTCGAGGCTGCGGTCGCGCAGCCGCTCGAGCCCCGGGTGCGAGAACTGCGCGCTCTCGAGCTCGACCACGAGGCCGGGCCGCTCTCGCCGGGCGCCCTTCACGAGATCGGCGACGAGGTGGCCGACGGATGCGCCGGCGAAGCCGAGGCGGACGCGTCCGGTCTCGCCTGCGCCCGCGCGTCGCACGACCTCCGGCATCCGCTCGGCGAGCGTCACGAGCTCGCGCGCCGGCTCGACGAGCGCGGCGCCCTGCGGCGTGAGCGCGACGGCTCTCGTGCTGCGCACGAACAGCGGCGCGGCGAGGTCGTCCTCGAGCGCGCGGATCACGCGGCTGAGCGCCGACTGCGCGACGTGGAGGCGGCCGGCGGCGCGGCCGAAGTGCAGCTCCTCCGCGAGCGCGAGGAATGCGCGTGCCTGGCGGATCTCCACGGGGGCAACGCTAGCGCCGCGCGCCCTTCACCTCGGGATGCGGTCACCCCACTGCGAGGGCGCGCTCCGCCGGGCCGAGGGCAACCGGTTCGTCTCGGCCCAGTCGTGCACGCGCGGGTCGAGCTCGGGCAGCGGCACCTCGATCCCGGCGCCCTCGAGCACCTCGACGACGCGGTCGATCGTCGCCGTGCCGACGCGTCGCTCGATGAAGCGGCCCTGCACGATGCCGCGCGCGTGCAGCTGGCCGCCCACGACGAAGCGCTGCTGCAGGTAGATCGCGCGCTCATCGGCGCCGAGCACCGCCGTCTCGATGTCGAAGCGCTGCCACAGGTCGAGGCTGCGGCGGTAGACCATCGTCGACTGCCCCACGACCGCGTAGATGCCCGCGCGCTCGAGCACGGCCTGCATGCCCGTGCGCACCGTCATGTCGACGCGCGCGAGGTCCATGTACGACAGGTAGCGGCCATTGTTCATGTGGCCGAGCAGGTCGATGTCGGTCGGCAGCACCACGAAGGGCGTCCGCGCGACCTCGTCGATGCCGAGCGCAGGCCGGCCCTTGCTCTTCACCGTCATCGCGAGCAACCACTGCAACCACATGTTCACGAGCACCGATCCTGCCCGACGCGCGGCCGGCATCCGCGAGCCGTTGGCGCTCCTGCACAACGCGAGCTCCGCGCGCCGGCCGCGCGCTGGCCGACACCGCTCCTCCCCCCCCTGAACCCCGCACGCCACCCGCCGCCCGCGGTCCCGCTCGCCTCGGCGGCCGCCGCTCCGCCATCCCTCCCCCGCACGACGCACCCTCCCGGCCACCCCCTGCCCCCAACAAGCTCCCCGGCCACCCCCTCCCCCGCACAACGCAAGCTCCCCGGCCCCGCTGCGCCGCGGATCGGCGCCCCAGGAGCGATCGCTGCGCAGCCGCGGCGCCGCGGCTTGCGTTGTGCGGCTTGCGGCGTGCAGCGTGCAGCGGCGGCTGGGCTGCTGGGCGGCGGCTGGCGCGGCGGCGGCTGGCGCGGCGGCGGCTGGCGCAGCGGCGGCCGGCGCGGCTGGGAGAATCGCAGGATGCACAAGGTGCTGCTCTACTACCGGTTCACGCCCATCGCCGACCCCGAGGCGGTGCGGCTGTGGCAGCACGCCCTGTGCGAGCAGCTCGGCCTCACCGGCCGCATCCTCATCTCCCGCCACGGCATCAACGGCACCGTGGGCGGCGAGACGGATGCCCTCAAGCGCTACGCGCGAGCGACGCGCGAGTACTCGGGGTTCCGCGGCATGGACATCAAGTGGTCGGCCGGCACGGGCAGCGACTTCCCGCGCTTGAGCGTGAAGGTGCGCGAGGAGATCGTCACGTTCGGCGCGCCCGACGAGCTCGAGGTGGACGCCGACGGCGTCGTGGGCGGCGGGCAGCACTTGAAGCCGGGCGAGCTGCACCGGCTCCTCGAGGAGCGCGACGACGTCGTGCTCCTCGACGGCCGCAACCGCTTCGAGGCGGAGGTCGGGCGGTTCCGGGGCGCCGTCGTGCCCGACGTCGACACCACCCGCGACTTCGTCGCGCTCCTCGACTCCGGCGCCTTCGACCACCTGAAGGACAAGCCGGTCGTGACCTACTGCACGGGCGGCGTGCGCTGCGAGGTGCTCTCGAGCCTCATGCGCAAGCGCGGCTTCGACGAGGTGTACCAGCTGGAGGGCGGCATCGTGCGCTACGGCGAGAGCTTCGGCAATCGCGGCCTGTGGGAGGGCTCGCTGTACGTGTTCGACCAGCGGCAGACGATCGACTTCGGGGCGGACGCGGCAGTGCTCGGCTCGTGCGCCGCATGCGGCGAGCCGACGGGCGGCATGGGCAACTGCCGCCTGTGGGCGTGCCGCAAGCAGGTGCCGGTCTGCGCCGCGTGCGAGCCCGCGTGCACGGAGCACGTCGCGGCCTGAGCCAGGTCTGCCCCGCGGTCGCGCTGCCCGGCCCGAGCGCTCCGCTGCGGCGCCGAGACGTGCACGCCGGCGGCGTCGGCGCCGGGATGTGCGCGCCGGCGGCGCTCGCCGCGCCATCGGGGCCCGGGCGCCGCCTGCGTGCACATCTCGGCGGCGAGCGGGCGCCGCCCGGCCGGGCGCGCGCGGGCTACGCTGGCGGCATGGGCGACGGCGACATCCACATCCGGCGCGCGACCGAGGATGATGCGGCCGCGCTGCAGCAGCTCATCGCCGCCCATCGCCACGCCGACGAGGAGGACGAGAAGGTCGACCGCTACCGCGAGCGCCTCGGCTCCCTCGTGACGAACCCGGCGCACCACATCGTCGTCGCCGAGGCCGGCGGGCGCCTGCTCGGCTATGCCGCTGCCCAGGACTACGGGCCCGCGCCGCATCGCGACTGGTCGATCGCCCGCATGCACGACCTGTGGGTCTCGCCGGATGCGCGGGGCAAGGGCGCGGGCACGGCCCTGTTCGAGGCGGTGCGGGAGTGGGCCGAGCAGCACACGCGCATCCGCGTCCTCGAGTGGCAGTCGCTCGACGTCGCGGCGGACTTCTACCGCAGGCTCGGGCTCGCCGGCGAGCACCTCGGCGACGGCGACCCGCGCAAGCGCTTCGAGCTCGAGGTGCACCTGCCCTCGCGCGACTGAGCGCTCCTCGCGAGCCGCCGTCGCGCGCGGCGTCAGTCCTGAGGCGCGACCTCGCCGAAGCCCTCGAGCTGCCACTCGGTGGTGCCGGCGGGCAGCGAGACGGTCGAGATGGAGCAGTTCGGCAGGATGAGGTCGGGCGTGCGGTCGGGCACGAGCTGACGCAGCAGCGAGGTGATGAACCCGCCGTGCGAGACGATGAGCACCTCCACCTGCCCCTCGCCAGGGACGGCGGCGGCCGCGCGGATGACGTGCTCGAGCGCGGCGTCGGCGCGCAGCACGGTCGCGGCGGCCTGCTCGGCCTGGCCGCTCGAGTCGAGCCTCGCGACCGTGTCGAACAGCCCCTGCCAGCCGACCTGCTCGCCGATCGCGCGCAGGGCGCTCAGCTCGCGGTCGACCTCGAAGCCGTGCTCGACGATCACCTCGCCCCACACCTCGGCGGCGGGGCGCTCCTCGTGGGCGCCGAAGTTCCACTCGCGCAGCAGCGGCGTGTGCTCGATGGGCGGCCGCGGGTCGAGCGCGGCGAGGATGCCCTCTGCCGTCGTGCGCGTGCGCTGCAGGTCGGAGCAGAAGACGAGGTCGAAGCGGTGCTGCGCGAGGTGCCGCGCGACGGCCTCGATCTGGCGCCGCCCCGTGGCCGTGATGGGCGAGTCGGACCAGCCCTGCATGAGGTGGTTGATGTTGTGCTCGGTCTCGGCGTGGCGCACGATCCGCACGCGCAGCGCGCGGCCGTTCGCGAGCGCCGCGAGCTCCTCCGGCAGTCGCTGCTCGCGGTCGTCGGCGGTCCCGGTGGGCATCGTCTCGGTCATCGCTTCCCCATCTGCTCGAGCATCTCGTTGTAGGCGCCGAGGTCGGCCTCGCCGTCGCGGTCGGCGGCGCGGTCGATGCGCGCGCGCTCCTTCTTGTCGCTGCGGGCCCACAGCACGACCGTGATGATGGCGAGGATCACGGTCGGGATCTCGCCGATCGACCAGGCGATGCCGCCGCCGACGCGCTGGTCCTCGAGCGCGTCGATGCCGTTGCCCATCGCGCCGTACCAGTCGGCCAGCAGGAGCGCATCGGTCGACATGAGCGTGAGGCCGAAGAAGGCGTGGAACACCATCGCGCCGAGCAGCAGCACGAGCCGCAGCGCGAACGGCGGGCGCGCGGGGCCGGGGTCGATGCCGATGATCGCCTGCACGAACAGGTAGCCGGCGCCCACGAAGTGCACGACCATCCAGATGTGCCCGACGTGATCGGTCGTCGCCCACTCGAAGATCGGTGTGTAGTAGAAGACCCACAGGCTCAGCACGAAGATCGCGCCCGAGACGATCGGATGCCCGATGACCTGCAGGTACTTCGAGTGCACGATCGCGAGCAGCCACTCGCGCCCGCCGCGCGAGCCGTCGCGCCGCTTCGCGATCGCGCGCATCGCGAGCGTGATGGGTGCGCCGGGCACGAGCAGCACGGGCACCGCCATGCCGAGCAGCATGTGCACGAGCATGTGGAGCGAGAACTGGAACTCCTGGTAGAGGTTGAGCGCGCCGCTCGTGCACCACCACAGCAGCAGCACGCCCGCCGTCCACGACACCGTCCGCAGCACGGGCCAGCGGTCGCCGCGGCGCGCGAGCCGACGCACGCCCGCGAGGTAGAACCACAGCAGCAGCGCGGACACCGTCGTCCACAGCGGGTCGAGCGACCACTCGGTGAACAGCCGGGTGACGTCGAACGGCGGCGGCAGGAGCCTGCCGGTGAGGATCTCGGCAGGCGTCGCCTCGACGCCCGGCGGCACCTCCGGCACGGGCGTCGGCGTGCGCGCGAGCCCCGCCGCGACGCCGGCCGTGACGCCCATCACGACGAGCTCGAGCGCGAGGATCGTCGCGACCGCCCTGCCGCCGATGCGCTCGCCGAGCGCCTGCACCGGTCGCAGCACGCGCATCCGCTGCCAGGCGCCGAAGCCGCCGAGCACGACCAGGAGCACCGTCTTGGCGATCGTGAGGATCCCGTATGCGCTGAACCAGTCGCCCTCCATGCGCACCCACGCCGAGGCGATGCCGCTGAAGGCGACGACGCCGAAGCTCGCCGCGGCGAGGCTGGAGTAGCGCAGCAGCACGTCGCCGACCGCGACGTCGGGGGCGAGATCCGAGGAGCCGGGGGCTTCCGCGGCGCGGCCGCGCGCGAGGAGTCCGACGTGGAACAGGCCGCCGAGCCAGATCGACACGAACACGAGGTGCAGCAGGAGCGAGGAGACCGCGATGTCGTGGCCCTCGGTGCCGCCCGCGTGGCCGCCGGAGGCGATGAACCAGAAGGGAGCTGCCCATGCCGCGACCGCGAAGCCGGCCGCGACCGCGCCGCGCGCGACCAGCAGCACGACCGTGAGGAGCGCGAGGGAGAGCAGGGTCGCGAGCATGAGGCGACCCGACTCGACCTCGACGAAGAACAGCTGCAGCAGCTGCCCGAAGTCGTTCGTCGCCGTGACGGGGTTCGTCACGATCGTGCGGAAGCCGCCCCAGGCGACGAATGCCTGCGCGACCGCCGCGATGCCCGTGGAGGCAGCGGCGACGTCGAGCGTGCGATGCCAGTCGCGACTGCCGGGCCGCAGCGCGAAGCACGCGAGCACGAGACCGCCGAACGCCGACGCGATCGCGAGGTTGCGCAGCATCGTGGCCGCCGGCACGCCGTAGCGCACCGCGGCGCCCGGATCCTCGATCGCGGGAGCCTCGGCCCCGCCGCCGAGCTCGAGCGCCACCCAGAGCGCGGCGAGACCCGCGAGCACCGCGAGTGCCGGCGCGAGGAGACGGAGGCGCTGCACCCGTCCAGGGTAGTCGTCGCTCCCGTGCGCGGGCCGCGAGCGTGCGGCGCTCGGACGTGCGAGAGGGGCCCCGCCGTGCGGCTGGGCCCCTCTCCTGCGCTCTGGCAGTCCTACTTGACGGCTGCCTTGAGCTTCGAGCCGGCGGTCAGCTTGACGCGGTGGCCGGCGGCGATCTGGATCTCCTCGCCCGTCTGCGGGTTGCGGCCCGTGCGCGCGGCGGTCTCGGTGCGCTCAGCGCTGAAGAAGCCGGGGATCGAGACCTTGTCGCCCGCGGCGACGGCCTTCGAGACCTCGTCGAACAGCGCGTCGAGCACCGCGGCGACCTTCGCCTGCGAGAGGTCGGTCGACGCAGCGATCTTCGATGCGAGGGTGGTCTTGTTGATGGTCTCAGCCATGGTGTCCTCCTGGTCGTGGCATGTCCGTCCCGCCTGGGGGCGGGCATCCGCCGGGGCCTGGTGGGGCTCCGACCACCCCCGAACGTAGCCGCGAGGCCCGCGATCGCGCGCAGGAACACCCCGACACGCCGCGAATTCCGCGTGATTTCGCGCTCTGCGAACGCATCCGGGGCGGCGCGGGCACGCTCACGGCTCCTCGACGCCCGTCGACGCCGCGAGCCGGCGCGCCCGCAGGCGCGACGCGGTCGCGGCCCTGCGGCGCTCGAAGTACGGCAGGAAGACGCCGATGAGCGGCCCGACGCCGAACGCGAAGATCACGGTGCCGACGCCGACGGGACCGCCCAGCAGCCACCCGATGAGCAGCGCCGTGCCCTCGATGAGCGTGCGCACGATCCAGATGCGCCAGCCGGTGATGCGCACGAGGCCCGTCATGAGGCCGTCCCGGGGGCCGGGTCCCAGCTGCGGCGCGATGTAGATGCCGGTCGCGATCGACAGCAGCACGATGCTGCCGATGAGCATGACGATCTGCCCCCACAGCGCGTCCGGCTGCGGGATGAGCCACAGCCCGAGATCGGCAGCCGGGCCCACGAGCACCGCGTTCAGCAGCGTGCCGATGCCCGGCCGCTGCCGCAGCGGGATCCACAGCAGCAGCACGAGTCCCGACACGACGATCGTCGCGGTGCCGTAGCTCATGGGCAGGTGGTTGGCGATGCCGAGCGAGAGCACGTCCCACGGGCCGACGCCGAGGTCGGCCCGCACGAGCAGGGCGAGCGCGATGCCGTAGAGGACGAGGCCCAGCATCAGCTGCGCGACCCGCGCCGTCGTGTCGGCGCCACCGAGCGAGTCGATGGGGAGCAGGAGGCGGCGCAAGCGGTGCATCCCTCCATTCCACCGCATCCGCGGCCCGGCGATGGCACACGCACCTGGGAGCCGGCGGGCTTGACGACGGGCGGCATCCGCGCTTGCGTGGGCCGCATGGCGACCATCGGCTTCCACGCCTCCCACGAGCAGATCGCGCCGAGCGCGCTGCTGGAGCACGTGCAGCACGCGGAGCGCGCGGGCTTCGGCGCCGCGATGTGCTCCGACCACCTCGCGCCGTGGAGCGTGCGGCAGGGCCACAGCGGGCAGAGCTGGGCGTGGCTCGGCGCTGCGCTGGCGTCGACGTCGCTGCGGTTCGGCGTCGTGATGGCGCCGGGCCAGCGCTACCACCCGGCCGTCATGGCGCAGGCGATCGCGACGCTCGGCGAGATGTTCCCGGGCCGGTTCTGGGCGGCCCTGGGCTCCGGCGAGCACCTCAACGAGCACGTGACGGGCGACGGCTGGCCCGCCAAGGCGGTGCGCGAGCGCCGGCTCGTCGAGAGCGTCGACGTCATGCGGCGGCTGCTGGCAGGCGACGAGGTCTCGCATCGCGGCGAGATCGTCGTCGACCGGGCCCGCGTCTGGTCGCGGCCAGCCGAGCCGCCGCCCCTCATCGCCGCAGCCGTCTCGGCAGCGTCCGCCGCCTCGCACGCGGCGTGGGCAGATGGGCTCGTGACGGTCGCCGCCGACCGCCGGACCCTGCGCGAGGTGCTCACCGCGTACCGCGACGCGGGCGGCCGCGGCCCCGTCTCGGCGCAGCTCCACCTCTCGTGGGCGCCCGACGAGCACGAGGCACTCGCGATCGCGCTCGACCAGTGGGCCTACGGCACGATCGGGCAGCCCGACTCGTGGGACATCGCGAGCCCCGAGGAGTTCGACCGGCGCACGGCGGACGTCGACGAGGCGGCGATCCGCCAGGCCGTGACGGTCTCGAGCGACCTCTCGGTGCACGAGGCGCGCGTCGCCGAGATCCTCGAGCTCGGCTACGACGCCGTCTACCTGCACCACGTCGGGCAGGAGCAGACGGCCTTCATCGACGCGTTCGGCGAGCGCGTGCTGCCCGCGCTCGCCTCGACCGCGGGGCCGGCGTGACGCCGCGGCCGATCGAGTCGGCCGACCTCTGGTGGCGCAACGCCGTCTACTACTGCCTCGACATCCAGGTGTTCCAGGACTCCGACGGCGACGGCTACGGCGACATCCAGGGCCTCATCTCGCGCATCCGCTACCTCGCCGACCTCGGCGTCACGTGCCTGTGGCTCATGCCCTTCTTCCCGACCGCCGACCGCGACGACGGCTACGACATCACCGACTTCTTCGCCGTCGACCCGCGCATGGGCACGCTCGGCGACCTCGTCGAGCTCGTGCGCGTGGCTCGCGCGCACGGCATGCGCGTCATCGTCGACTTCGTGATGAACCACACCTCCGCCGAGCACCCGTGGTTCCGCTCGGCGCGCTCCTCGAAGGACTCGCCGCACCGGGACTGGTACGTGTGGCGCGACGCGCCCCCGCCGAACCCCGACCCGCCGGTCTTCCCGGGCGAGGAGGACTCGACGTGGACGAAGGACGAGCGCACCGGCCAGTACTTCCTGCACCACTTCCGCGCGCATCAGCCCGATCTCAACATCGCCAACCCCGCCGTGCAGGAGCAGATCGAGCGCAACCTCGGGCTGTGGCTCGAGCTCGGCGTCTCGGGCTTCCGCATCGACGCCGTGCCCTACCTCTTCAGCGCCGTCGACAGCCACTCGACGGAGCCCGCGGGCAGCGACTACGCCGGGGCCGCGCACCTGCGGCGCATCGAGCGGTTCGTCTCGACGCGCAACGGCGAGGCGATGCTGCTGGGTGAGGTCAACCTGCCGCACGAGCAGCAGCTCGACTGGTTCGCGGCCGACGGCAAGGCGGCGGGGCTGCAGGTGCAGTTCGACTTCGTGTCGATGCAGCAGCTGTTCCTCTCGCTCGCGCGGAAGGACGCGCGCCCGCTCGCGAAGGCGCTGCGCGAGCGGCCCGAGCTGCCGCCGACGTCGCAGTGGGCGAACTTCGTGCGCAACCACGACGAGCTCACGCTCGACAAGCTCGCGCCGAACGAGCTCGAGGAGGTCTTCGAGGCCTTCGCCCCCGACGAGGGGATGCGGCTCTACGGCCGCGGGATCCGCCGTCGACTGCCGACGATGCTCGGCGATGCTCGAGCGGTGCGGCTCGTCTACACGCTCATGTTCTCGCTGCCGGGCGTGCCCGTGCTGTTCTACGGCGAGGAGATCGGCATGGGCGAGGCGCTCGAGGTCGAGGGCCGCTACGCCGTGCGCACGCCCATGCAGTGGGAGGCGGATGCCTCGGCAGGGTTCTCCACCGCGCCGCGGCGTCGCTGGACTCGCCCGCTGCCGGATGGCGCCTTCGCACCCGATCGCGTGAACGTCGCCGACCAGCGTCGCGACCCGACCTCGCTGTGGCGGCACGTGCAGCGGCTCACGACGATGGCCGGCGACGCGCCGGAGCTCGCGTGGTCGAGCCTCGAGGTGCTCGACGTGGGGCAGCCCGCCGTGCTCGCGCACGTGTGCCGCACCGACGGCTGGGCGATGCTCGCGCTGCACAACCTCGGCGACGCTCGCGCATCCGTGCGGCTCCAGCTGCACGCCGAGTCGGGTGCCGTCTCGCTCGTCGACCGCTTCGACGACTCCTCGATGACGATCGACGGCACGCTCGAGCTCGACCTCGACGCCTTCGGGTGGCGGTGGCTGCAGCTCACCCCCGCGAGCGCGACGATCGAGCCGGCCTGACCGCTCGGCGCGAGCGCTGCTCGCCGCGCCGCCGCAGGGCGACGCGCGAGGTCATGGCGTCAGCCCGTCGCACGCGATCCGCGACGCACGCGCCGACGAAGAAGGCCCCGACCGGACGGTCGGGGCCTTCGATCGAAGCGGGTGCCTACCAGCTCGACTTGGTGACGCCGGGCAGCTCGCCACGGTGCGCCATGTCGCGGAAGCGCACGCGCGAGATGCCGTAGTCGCCGACGTGGCCGCGGGGGCGGCCGTCGATCGCGTCGCGCTTGCGCACGCGCACGGGCGAGGCGTTGCGGGGCAGCTTCTGCAGGCCGATGCGAGCGGCCTCGCGCTCCTCGTCGGTCGACTTCGGGTCGACGAGCGCCTTCTTGAGCGCAGCGCGCTTCTCGGCGTAGCGGGCGACGACGGCCTTCCGCTGCTCGTTCTTGGCGATCATGCTCTTCTTGGCCACTTATCGCTCCTCTCGGAACTCGACGTGCTGACGCACGATGGGGTCGTACTTCTTCAGCACAAGTCGGTCGGGGTTGTTGCGACGGTTCTTCTTCGTCACGTAGGTGTAGCCGGTGCCCGCGGTCGAG
>JAPSIA010000107.1 GCA_031179215.1 Agrococcus sp. | reverse complement strand
GCGGTGCGGGTCAGGGGGTGCGGAGCTCGCGCATCCACGCCTCGACCTCGTCGGGGGTGCGCGGGATGGCGCGCGAGAGGTTCACCGCGCCGTCGGCGGTCACGAGGATGTCGTCCTCGATGCGGATGCCGATGCCGCGGAGCTCCTCGGGCACCGTGAGGTCGTCGGCCTGGAAGTAGAGGCCGGGCTCGATCGTGAACACCATGCCCTCGCGGACGATGCCCTCGTGGTAGAAGTCGCGACGCGCCGCGGCGCAGTCGTGGACGTCGAGGCCGAGGTGGTGGCTCGTGCCGTGCACCATCCAGCGGCGGTGCAGCTGCTGCTCGGGCTCGAGGCTCTCCTCGGCCGAGATGGGCAGCAGCCCCCACTCGGCGGTGCGTCGCGCGATGACCTCCATCGCGGCGGCGTGCACCTCCTTGAAGACGATGCCGGGCCGCACGATCGCGAAGGCGGCGTCGGCCGCCTCGAGCACCGCGTCGTAGACGCGCCGCTGCACCTCGGTGAAGGTGCCCGAGACGGGCAGCGTGCGCGTGATGTCGGCGGTGTAGAGGCTGTCGACCTCGACCCCCGCGTCGAGCAGGATGAGGTCGCCCTCGCGCACGCGCCCGTCGTTGCGCGTCCAGTGCAGGTAGCACGCGTGGTGGCCGGAGGCTGCGATCGTGTCGTAGCCGACCGCGTTGCCGTCGAGGCGCGCCCTGCGGTGGAAGGCGCCCTCGACCACGCGCTCGCCGCGCTCGTGCTGCGTCGCGGCAGGGAGGTCGGCGATCACGTCGGCGAAGCCGCGCGCGGTCGCGTCGACGGCCGCCTGGATCTCGGCGACCTCCAGCTCGTCCTTGACCAGGCGCAGCTCGCTCAGGTCGCGGGCGAGCACGTCGCCCTCGGGGTTCGCGCCCTCGAGGCGGGCCTCGACCGCGGGGTCGGCGCCCGTCACGACGAGCGCGGCGGGGCCGCTCGCGAGCGCCCCCTCGAGCGCCGAGAGGTCGGCGACGTCGAGGCCGAGCTCCGCCGCCACGTGCTCGAGCGAGGGCCGGGGCCCGACCCAGAACTCGCCGATCGCGGGGTTCGCGTAGAACTCGGTCGTGCCGCGCCCCGCCGGCCCGCGGAAGTAGAGGGTCGCGCGGTGCCCAGAGGCGCCATCCTCGCCCTCGACGGGCTCGAGCACGAGCACGGAGTCGGGCTCGGCATCCGAGCCCCAGCCGGTCAGGTAGGTGAAGTCGGGGTGGGGCCGGAAGGGGTAGTCGGTGTCGTTCGAGCGCACCTTGAGCCCGCCGGCGGGGATGACGAGGCGCTCGCCCGGGTGCATGGCCGAGATGCGGGCGCGGCGAGCGGCGGCGAAGGCCGCGGCGGGTCGCGGCGCAGGCGTCGACTCCGGCCGCGGTGCCCACCCGGACTGGATGTGCTCGGCGAACGCCGACGACGTGGGCGTCGTCGAGCGGTTGCTCGTTCCCTGCGCGCCCGTGCCCTGCGCACCCGCGCTGGGGCTGCTCGTGCCCTCCGCTCCGGTGCCCGGCTCGGTCGCGGCGTGCGTCGTCGTCGAATCGCTCATGCCCGACATCCTCCCACTGCGGGCAGCGGGATGGGGCGGATGCGTCAGCTCTTCGCCGCGGGCGGGTTGCGGTCGGCGTAGACGGCGGTGAAGACGCCGAGCGGCTCGCCGTCCTCGTCGGGGCCGCGCTCCTTGAACTCGACGAGGAGCTCGTAGAGCCTGCGCTCGAACTCCTCGCGGTGCGCGGCGTCGATCTTGAGCCCCATCCACGACACGTCGAGCGCGTCGGGCGGCAGTCCCTCGATCTGCTGCAGGAAGGTCTCGAGCAGCACGGGCGCGATGCCGGGCACCGGGGTGCTCCACGAGCGCCCGGTCGCTCGGTAGGGCACCTCGCGCGCGCCGCCGGCACCGGCGCGCTCGGGCTCCGCGCGCAGGAAGCCCGTCTGCACGAGCGTGCGCACGTGGTGGAGCATCGTGCCCGGGTTGACGTCGAGGAGGCCCGCGAGCTCCTTGTTCGTGCGCGCCTCGAAGGCGCACAGCCGCAGCACGCGCAGCCGGAGGGGGGAGCTGAGCGCCCTCCAGCGGGCCTGGAGCTCGGCGTCGGAGGCGCCGTCGTCCGCGCTCGCCTCGCTGCTCCCGCCGCGCGCCTCGGCCTCGGAGGGCTCGCTGCCATCGACCATGCGCACCACTCTAGTGACCAGCGATTGACACTTCTCAATCACCCGCGCATACTGATCGCGTGACCCAGCAGCCCTCGTCGCCTGCGGAGCTGCCGCAGCCCTCCGACGCCGCCCCGCCGGCGTCGGCCGCGCCCGCTGCCGTGCGAGGCGCATCGCGCGGCTCGCTCTGGCGCGACGGCAACTTCCTCACCATGTGGTCGGGGCAGGCGCTCGCCCAGCTCGGCTCGCAGGTGACCGAGCTCGCGATCCCCGTGCTCGCCGTGCTGCTGCTGCAGGCGAGCGAGCTCGAGGTCGGGCTCCTGAACGCCGCGGGTGTCGCGGCCTTCCTCGTCGTCGGGCTGCCGGCGGGGGCGTGGATCGACCGCATGCGCAAGCGGCGCGTCATGATCTGGGCGGATGCCGTGCGGGCGGCCGCGCTCGGCACGCTGCCGCTGCTGTGGTGGCTCGACGCGCTCGCGATGTGGCACCTCTACGCCGTCGCGCTCGTCGTCGGCGTCGCGACCGTCTTCTTCGACGTGTCGTACCAGAGCATCATCCCCTCGCTCGTGCGGCCGCAGCAGATCGCCGAGGCGAACGGCAAGCTCGAGGCCACGCGCGAGCTCGCCAACATCGGCGGCCCCGCCATCGGCGGCTGGCTCATCGCGGCGGTCTCTGCGCCCTTCGCGATCCTCGGGACCGTCGCCACCTACGTCGCCTCGTTCCTCGCGCTCCTGGCGACGCGCGACCACGAGCAGCCGCGCGCGGCCGACGACCGCGGGCCGATCCTGCGCGAGATCGGCGAGGGGCTCCGCTGGGTGCTCGGCAACCCGCTCCTCGTGCGCATCGTCGGCACCACGAGCATCTCGAACTTCGCCTCCACGATCTCCTTCACGCTCCTGCCGATCTTCCTGCTGCGGACGCTGGGCCTGAGCCCCGAGGCGATGGGCGTCATCTTCTCGCTCGGCGCGGTCGGCGGGCTCGCTGGCGCCGTCGCGACGCCGCACATCGTGCGGTGGATCGGCGAGGCCCGCGCGATCCCCGCGAGCGCGATCGCCTTCAGCCTCGTCGCGTGCCTCCTGCCCCTCGCGGCGACCTTCCCCGCGGTCGCGTTCCCGCTGCTGGTCGTGCAGGGCTTCGTCGCGAGCTTCACCGTGCTGCTCTACAACATCACGCAGGTCACGTTCCGGCAGCGCATCACGCCCTCGCGGCTCCTCGGCCGCATGAACGCATCCGTGCGCTTCTGCGTCTGGGGCGTCATGCCGATCGCGGCCCTGCTCGCGGGCGCGCTCGGCACGTGGATCGGCGTCGTGCCGACGATGTGGATCGGCGCTGCCGGGCAGGTGCTCGCGGCGCTGTGCGTCGTCGTCGGGCCGTTCTGGGCGATGCGCGCGCTGCCCGACGCCCACGGCTGACGCCGACGGGCCGACGCCGACGGGCCGACGCCCACGCGCTCACGCCACGCGGACGCGGCCCGACCCGCGGCGGCGGCCGGGCGGCTGCCCGCTCACCTCGCGCTCACCCGCGCCGCCTACGCTGGCGGCATGCGCACGACCAAGCCGAGCCTCAGCGGATGGCGCGACGCCGCGCACGGCGTCGCCGGCGCCCGCTCGAGCGCGCACGTCGACGGCGACCACGTGCTGCTGCTGCACCACTGGCCGCGGCCGGGAGCGCCCACCGTCGTGCTCGTGCACGGCATCGGGATGGGGCAGCTGTACTTCGGCCTGCTGCGCACCGAGCTCTCGAAGTCGTTCGACGTCGTCGCCCTCGACCTGCCGGGCTTCGGCCGCTCGCCGAGGCCCGAGCGCTCCCTCTCGATGCCCGAGCTCGCCGACCTCCTCGCCGACGCCCTCCGCGCGCTCGTGCCGACGCCGTGCATCCCCGTCGGGCACTCGATGGGCGCGCAGCTCGTCGCCGAGCTCGCCGTGCGGCACCCGGAGCTCGTCGATCGGCTCGTGCTCATCTCGCCCACCGTCAACCCGGCGGAGCGCTCGGCGTGGCAGCAGGGGCTGCGCCTGCTGCAGGACCTCTCGAACGATCCGCCCTTCGTCGCGCTCATCGGCGCGCGGCTCTACCTGCAGGCCGGGCCGCGCTGGTACCTGCAGAAGCTCCGCACGATGCTCGAGCACGACCTCCGACCCCTCCTGCCGCGCATCGCGCAGCCCACCCTCGTGATCCGCGGCGCCCGCGATCGGGTCGCCCCCGCCGCGTGGGTCGAGGAGGTCGCGGCATCGCTGCCGGACGGACGGCTGCGCATCGCCGAGGGCAAGGGCCACGAGGCGATGATGACGGGCGCCGAGCCCGTCGCGCGCATGATCGGGGAGTTCGCGGCGTGAGCGGCTCCGGGCGCGCGGAGCCGGCGTGAGCATCACGGCGCGCGAAGTGCGCGTGTGGGCGCGCGACTACGGGTTCGCCGCGCGCATGCACGTGCGCTCGCAGCTCGACCCGCGGCCGCCGCGCATGCTCGGCATGCCGGGGGCGCGGGTGCACGTGCTCATGATCCCGGGGGTCGTCGAGCGCTGGCACTTCATGCAGCCGCTCGGGGCGCGGCTCGCGCGCGCAGGCCACGCCGTGCACTTCGTGCCGGAGCTCGGGCGCAACCTGCGCTCGATCGCCGAGTCGGCCCCCATCGTCGCGACGGCGCTCGACCGCGTCGCCGCAGCGCACCCGCTCGCGCGCATCGTGCTCGTGGCCCACTCGAAGGGCGGGCTGATCGGCAAGCGCCTGCTCCTCGACCGCGCGCGCAGCCCAGAGCTCGCGCAGCCCGCGGGGCTCGTCGCGCTCGCGACGCCGTTCGCGGGCTCGAGCCGCGCGCGGCTGCTGCGCGGGCAAGCGATCCGCGAGTTCGACCCCACGAACGAGCACCTGCTCGCGCTCGCGGCCGAGCGCGGCGTCGACGCGCGCATCCGCGTCGTGCTGCCCGACCTCGACCCGCACATCCCCGGCAACCGCTTCCCCGAGGGCATCGAGGGCGTGCGGCTGCGCGCGAGCGGCCACTTCCGCCCGCTCGCGACCGCCGAGGCGGGTCGCGCGGTCGTCGCGGCCATCGCCGCGCTCACCGCCGCGCCCTGAGCTCCCGGGCGCCCTGACCTCCCGGGCGCACGACGCCGCGCGCCGCAGGGCGCCATGGCGTGGGCGGGACGGCACGCTCCCGCGGCGTCCGGGCCCGCTCCCGACACCCCGCGCGCGGCCTGCGGGCGTCACCCGCCGCGGCGTCAGCCGGTGCGCCGCAGCTGCACGACGACCGGGCGGTGGTCGGTGCCGAGGTCGTCGAGCCCCGTGAGCACGCGCGCGGCGATCGGCGTCCAGTCCGGCGTCGCGACGACGTGGTCGATGTTCGCGCCGAGCCACGGCGGCGCCCACGTCGGCCACGTGCCGACGGCGCCCGCGCCCACGGCCGAGGCCGCGTCGCGGCACACGCCCAGGTCGCCGCCCTCGCTGCGCGTGCCCCACCAGTGGTCGATCGTCGAGTTGAAGTCGCCCGCCATCACCACCGACGCCGAGCCGTCGCACAGGCTCGCGACGAACGCGAGGTCGGCTCGCCAGTTGCGCATCTGCTGCGGCACGGGAGCGACCGGATGCGTCGACACGAGCACGGGGCCATCGCCGTCGACGGGCCGAGCGACGACGGTCGGCAGCGTGCGCGTGCCCCCGACCTCGAGGTCGCGCCGGTACTCGCCGAGCTCGGTCGAGACGAGCAGCGTCGTGTTGAGGGCGCCGTAGGAGGGGGAGTAGTCGGTCGTGTGCACCCAGTAGCGCTTGCCGCGCTCGCGCAGCAGCTCTGCCACCGCGACGCCGAGCTGCTGCGTCGTCTCGGGCAGCATGACGGCATCCGCACCCGTCTCGTCGATGACGCGCGCGATCCGCTCTGCGCCCGGCTCGTCGCCGAGGGTGTTCCACGTCAGCACGACGAGGTCCTCGCCGTCCGCGATGCGCTGGTCGGTCGAGAGCCCGCGGGAGACGTGGATGCCGGTCGAGACGAGCGCGAAGGCGAGCAGCATCGCGACGACGCCGAGCACGAAGGGCCGCACGCGCCGCCAGCCCGCGAAGCACAGGAAGACGACGATGAGCACGAGCGCGATGCCGACGACGCCCGTGCGCATCGAGACGACCTGCGCGACGATCGGCGCCTGCTCGAGCCCGAACGCCTGCGGCCACGCCGCGACGGCGAGGCACGCGGCGATCACGAGGGCGAGCAGCCAGCCGAGGATCGCGAGCATGCTGCGAGCGTAGGCGATGCCGTGCGGCGGCCCGGGAGGGCTCGCGCGCGTAGGCTGACGGCATGGAGCGAGAGCGGGCCGCAGACGCGCGAAGCGCCTTCGACTGGGCCGCTGCGGGCCCCGCCGACCTGCACGCGCACTCGCGCGAGTCCGACGGCACGGATGCGCCGGGCGACGTCGTGCGGGCCGCCGCGGCCGCGGGGCTCGGCGCGATCGCGCTCACGGACCACGACACCGTCGCGGGCTGGGCCGATGCCGCCGACGC